>JAFPTK010000069.1 GCA_017400305.1 Lachnospiraceae bacterium
CAGAATATCTCCTTCCGCCTGGGCGAGCGCGGGATAAAGGGTTTTCCATCCGGTATACTCGGTCGGATGAAGTTTATAGACGATCCGCCAGGATGCAGGATCGAGCCGCTCCGCACAGTATACGGCTGCCTGTGAGAGTGCCTGCCCGACGGAAGTCTGTGACACGAAGAGGATCTGTGTCCGGTCATCTGCCCGCTTTTGTCCGCCATATAGCCTCACCTGATCTTCAAAATAGGGAAATCCGGTGGCAATACTCCTTGTCTGTTCCCCGGGCATCCGGATCATCCGATTCCAGTATTCCGAATATGTGAAGATCACATCCGGTAGCTCCGGGATCCGCTTATCGGTACCGTAATGATATGCTACGTGATCTGCCGCCATACTGCCGTGCTGCAGCTCCACCACCGGGATCTTCTGTTCATGGGCAAGTTCGTTGATCATCATCCGGTTCCATTCATAGGAGACCGTCTCTATGATGCACTTCGGCCGGACGGTATCAAGAAGCCTTTTAAGCGTCCGCCTGGCGATCGGGGCTCCCAGGATTTTCTTTGCCCCGGCTGCGGCGATCCGATCCGGATCCAGCGATACGCCGGCTGCCCGGGCCATCTCGTCAAGCGGCTTTTCCCACCGATCCCGTACCGTCTTTACGAGTGCCCGATATCTGCCACGGTGAAACAATCGTTCTGTCAATTCCCGAATTTCTCCCCGGATCGTTGCCATTCCGATATAGACCAGATTCCGGTCGATCGGTTCCTCCCGATAGTCATCCCCGCGCAGGACGCTGACACAAAGAGAATCTGTCTTTTCCGCAAGCGGAGATGTGTAGATGCACCGATACGAGCCATTCCACTTTACGCGGCGCTCATGGGAAATGAACAGGAGATCGGACTGTCGAAGGTGTCTGCGACTGGACAGGTCGTCCAGACATACGAGGAAGAGTCGTCGAATTTGCTGCCAAAGGGAGCCGCGGAGATCCCGCTGAGACGGCTTCCTGTTCCGGGCCCTGCCGATCAGTTCATCCTGGAGGACACCGTATCGGATGTATATCCAGGCCGGTACTCCGTCAAAGCGATCCTCATATAGATGATATCGCTCCTCGATATCTACCAGCTTCTGAAGAAGTGAATCCATCAGATCTTACAAACGACCGGCAAGGATCCGGTCTGCCAGCTCTCTGACAGCCCCCGCACCCCCACGGGCAATCGTGATATAATCCGCGCTCTCCCGGACAGCCGCCACACCGTCCGCCACGCAACAACCGATGCCGGCCATCCGAACAGCCTCCAGATCACCGAGATCATCGCCGAGATATGCCACCTCGGCGGGATCGATCCCATGTTTCTCACAGAGGGCTCGGATCGAGGACGCCTTATCCTGAACGCCCTCCTGATATTCATCGAGCTTCAGCTTCTCCGCCCGTCGCCGGTTCAATTCCCGGGTCTCCGCTGTGATGATCCCGGTCAGGATCCCGTGCTCTCTGAGAAGCCGCAGCCCCATACCGTCCTTGGTGTTAAATTTCTTGAGTTCGTCCCCGTTCTCCGAATAGTACATGCCGCCGTCCGTGAGGCAACCGTCGCAGTCCGTGAGGAACATACGGATCCGATCCCACGGGAGTTCCGCATCCCCCGTTTTTTCGAGGCGCTTCTTTAATGCCTGCTCGATGGCGATCCAGTCAGACGGCTCATCGATCTCCAGATAGGAATCCTCCGGCATCTCCAC
>JAFPTK010000070.1 GCA_017400305.1 Lachnospiraceae bacterium
CTCAGCACCTTGTTCATGATATCCCAGAAGAGATTGCGCTTCCAGTAACGGAAGCCGAAACGAAAGACATCCATCCGAAGCGGTCAGTCGAGATGAAAAACGAGATGCAGATCCTCGCAGACCGGCGAGTTGTCCGGATTGGTATCCATGATGTCCGCCATGAAATCCCACCATTTCCGGTTGATGGGTTCATCGGCCTGCTTTGCCCACTCCTCCTCGCTCTCGATCTCAATGGTCCCATAGAGGGTCAGTGTCTCGCGATCTAAGTAGATGGAATAATTGCGGCCCCCATGCCGGTGAATGCTCTCCTGCATCTCGGGCCACAGCTCGTTGTGCCGCTTCTCATACTCCGCTTCCATCCCGGGGTACAGTTTCATCTTAAAGCCTTTGTAGATCATGATCGCTCCTTTCCGTTATGATGATTGCGAGTTACTTGACGGTATCCCTCATTCCGTATAGAGGAGATACTCTTTTTGAGCCGCTACGGACCGAATCCCCTCAAAGGACACACCCTCTCCGCAGTTCTCGAGGTAAATGCTGCCCGTCGCTCCCTCCGTCGGCCGGTAGATACTCTTGATCTCCCCGCGGCGGGGATTCTCCAGGGTCGTATGTATGAACCGGACATTGCGGATCTCATGTCCCTCTTCTTCAAACCCGACCAGTTCAATGGACGGACAGGGATGCCAGTCCATATGACCCGCATTGTTGTCCAGATAACGTCCCAGCAGGTACATCCGCTCGAAGCGGCAATCCGTAAAGACCGGAATCTCCGGGGCTCCCTCCCCGTCATCGTTGAAGCCGACGGAATGGAGCATCACATGGGAAGCCGTGCAGTCCCGGACCACCACATCGCGCACATAGGCGCCCCGCTTCCTCGTCGCCTTGATCTCAATCCCGGACCAGGTAGGGCCCATCTCGCAATCCCAGAGACGCACACCTTCCACGCCGCCCGACATCTCACTGCCGATGCAGAGACCGTGCCCGTACCGGCAGACGCTGTCAAATACACGTATATTTTTTGACGGTTTGGCGATTATGTTGCCTTCGGGATTTTTCCCCGATTTGATCGCCACGGAGTCATCCTCCGTAAAGAATTCACAGTCGAATAAGGTGGAATCGGTGCTGGAGTCGGGATCCCAGCCGTCCCCGTTCCACACGCCGCGGGAGTAGAAACGGCAGTGATCGGTCACGATCTGTTCGGAGTAGATGAAATGCAGATTCCAGGAAGGCGAGAACCCCAGATCCAGCCCATGGATCCAGATATTGCGACAGTTGCTCATATTGATGAGACGGCCTCTCGCCCGATGCGCGATGGTCTCCGGTTTCTCATATTCCCTGATCCTGTCCCCGAGAGAGGCGATATAATCCGATAACTCCCTCGCCTCCTCCCGGGCGATATCCCTGGCCAGGGCCGCGCCTCCGCCGAAAATCCGTCCCTTTCCTCGGATCACTACATTCTCACAGTTCGGACCGGCCGTATGATCCAGATCTCCGAGATTCAACAGGCTCTGGTAGCATTCCCTCTCGTAACCCTCAAACCGGCTGGGGATCTTGGGAAGATAGTCCCTTCGATCCTCTGTCCCTCTCAGAAATGCCCCCTCCTCGAGGTAGAGTTCCATATCGCTGTGAAGCTTCAGCGCTCCCGTCAACCACTCTCCGGCCGGGATATACACTGCCTGATCCGCCCGGCAGTCATCGATCGCACGCTGGATCGCAGCGGTATTCAGTGTCCTGCCATCCCCTGTCGCATGATAGGGAGCTGCCGAGATATCCAACCGCTCCTTCTGTATCGCGGTGCGGCAAGTCAGGCCTCCCAGCGGCTTCTCTTTGCTTAAGGGAACATTCCGATCCGACGAGATCATGGACAGCGCAAGCTGATAGGTCGTATCCGGCTTGAGTCCCGATATCGTCAGATGAGTTTTTTCTACATTTTTCCGGGAGACGATCTCGCCGGACGGATCGGTCAGGATCACCAGAAAGACCGGAACGGCGCCGGCTTCCTCCGGCTTATCCCAGAAGACCACCAGTTCCTCCTGTGTCGCACGATAATCCAGCATGAAATCCATCTGTCCTGTCCCCCTCAAATTGATCTCTTATCTTACGGTACTTCCTGCCCCGTGCCGGAACTATCCGGGCCGTTCAGTCCAGATATCCCGCCCTGGCCTTCACGCCAAAGCGCTCCTCCATCTGATGCAGATCTGCATCGGTTAACGTCTGGCGGATCGGCAGGTGGGACGTCATCATGTAGATCTTCGCCGCCTTTTCCGCTGTTTCGATCAGGCCGAAGGTCTCATCCAGATCAGCCCCGGCGCTGTAGATCCCGTGCTGAGCCCAGACGACCAGTCTGGCGGTCTTCATCTTCTCCGCCGTCGCCTCGCCGATCTCATTGGTGCCGCAGAGCATCCAGGGCAGGACATTGACGCCCTCCGGGAAGACCACGATGCACTCCGTCTCCATCTGCCAGAGGGTACGGGTGAAGGCCCGCTCATCCAGATCATGCACGTAGGTCATCGCCAGCAGATTGTCCGGATGGCAGTGCATCACCACACGGTTTCCGGGATCGACGGAGAGTCTGGCCGCATGACTCATCAGATGCGCCGGAAGCTCGGAGGTGAATTTACCCCCGTCCGTATAGCCCCACAGAAGCTCCGCTGTCTCGCCGTCTGATGCGATGCGGAAGATCCCGAGATTTGCCGCCGGATCCAGTTCTACATTGCGGAAATACTTCCCTGTCCCCGTCACGATAAAGAGCTTCCCCGCAAGAGACGGCTCCTTAAATCCGATGGGGATCCGCCGCAGTACGGTATTTAAGTCCAAATAGGGAGCGACCTCGGCATCGTCCAGCAGGATCGAGATATTCCCTCCGTTTCGCTCATCCCATCCCTGTGCGTACATGGCGGAGATGGTCCGCACCAGTTCTCTGACAAAGGGAGCTTCCAGAATCGATTTCATATGATGTCCTCCTTACATGATTCAGCTTGTTGTTATCTGGTGACGATCTCGATCGGCACATCGAAGATCTTGGCGACCTTGACGAGCGTATCGATGTGATGGCCGAGACCGGCGGCGAAGTGATGGGTCGGTCCGCACTCACACCAGCGGTTGGTAAACTCTCTGGCACTGATGGAGAAGCGCGTCCGCATGTTGGTATCGCCGTTATTTAAGATCTTTCCCGCTTCATTGACCCCCTCTGCGGCGATGAACTTGAATCTCCCGTCGCCGTCCTGCGTGATCGCGAGATAGGTGATGGGTCCCGTCGGCGGATAGAACTGGGTCAGATAACCGCCGCCGGTCTTGCCGTGGAAGACATCGACAATCTTCATGGTGGGCTTCTTCGCTTTGGAGAAGTCCGCATCGCCGGAGCCGCTGTGACCGATCAGGGTGATGTCCTCATTGAAATCAATGGTGTAGAATTCCGAGAGCTGACCGGAGCCGCTGATCGTCTTCATGATGCTCATCGCCATCGCGACCTTGATATCGCCCTCGACCGCACAGGCGGTTCCCTGCTTGATCAGCATGGAGAAGGCGGGGATCAGCATACTGTCCAGGACACCCGCCTGTCCCTTAGCATAGCCGTCATAGTGAGATGCGATCAGTCCCAGCTGCTCGTCCTTCACCCACTGCTCAAAAGCGACCACGTAGCGCGCCATCTCCCATACTTCCTCGATGCTGCCGCCGCCCTCGATATCGAAGGTATCCAGGATATCCTGTGCCTTCGCACGGATCACGGCCTCATCCCTGATGTCATCCGCGATCGCCCACATCTTCTCCCAGTCGAACTGCTTGGTGTAGAGGTGCATCCTGCGATAGAGATTGGACTCATCGATATAGAGATCCATCATGCCGGGATAGGGCCTGCCGATCTGTGCGATGTTCGTGCTGCGGAAGCGCCTTCTGGTCTGCGCTGCCCTGCACCACTCCGCGATCTCCTTCTCCACGCCGGGATCTCCGCCCTCGACGACACCGGTGATCACCGCGTGGCGCTTGCCGAAACGGTTCAGATCCGCCACCATCTCACCGACCGCACCGCAGGCGTAGCCCTCGCCGAGCCAGGCCGCGGTATCCGCGTGATCCAGATCGAGACACTTTAACTTCTGTACATTGACCAACACCACGGGCACATCCAGGTCCTTGACCGCGGGGAGCATATTGTAGGAGGTCGCATAGGTCAGAAGCTGCATAAAGACCAGATCCACGTCGGCGGCACGGAACTTGTCCCCCGCTGCCTGGGACTGCTCCTTCGTCGTGACCAGACCGCCGTCGATCACCTCCACCGTGTCGGGGATCGTCTTTTTAAACGCTTCGTACTGCGATTCGAATTCCGGCACCAGGGAAGGAAACTGCGGCAGATAGGCACCCAGCGCGATGGAAAACACCCCGATCCTGGCTTTTGTTTCTACTAACATAGATCCACCTCCTTGTACGAACGTAAAATTTACCACCTTAACCATATTATGCTATTTTTCTGATACATTCCAACCATTTGAGAAAAAAACCTGCGCAAAAATGACCAGGTTGCCCCGGTCACATTTGTCTTTTCGTTGCGATGGAAGGTTGTTCGGAACTGTTATTTTGCAAGATTCTCCGGGCCGAAGCTGTCCGGCAGAAGATTCGATAATTTGATTTTACGATAATCCGTGATCGATTTAGCGATTATGATATCCAGTTCCTCCGGAACGGAGAACTCCCGCAATACCTGACGACAGATGCCGCACGGAGCGGCTTCTCCGGACATCTCCCCGTGTTCCTCCTCCGCACCGCCGATCACAGCGATCGCCGCGAGGCGCCGCACCCCCTCGCTCACGGCATGAAAGACAGCCGTCCTTTCCGCGCAGTTCGTGGCGCCGTAGCTGGCATTTTCTACATTGGCCCCGGTGAAGATCCTCCCATCCTCTGCCAGTACCGCCGCGCC
>JAFPTK010000071.1 GCA_017400305.1 Lachnospiraceae bacterium
ACCGCGACCGTCATACCGTTTGCCGCTCTTTTGGGGACGATCAGCTGACCGCCCGGTCCTGCGCCCAGGACCGCCGCCCGTTCACATACATTGTCGACACCGACGGTGTGCTCCACGAATGCGGAGGAATGGAATTCTCCCGGGGCTTTGCCCAACAATCCGGCATCAAATGCCAGCACCGGTATCCGGTATCTGTCAGACAATGCACGCAGTGCCGGCTCATCTTTCTTCCGATCGATCGTGCTGAAGGCGTATACATCCTCCGGCTTCAGTCCGTGCTCATCCAACACATCCAGAAAGAACTCTTCCAGATCACCCGCATCGATGTCCTTTTTCATACCGAAGCCGACGATGAGAGTCCTGGGGCTCAGCAACAGATCGTATTCCGCGTCCGTTTCATCCGCGACGATCACGTCCACAGGTTCATCGGGAGGATAATCCTTGATGGAAAGCGTGATACTCTTTCCGGCGATCGCTTTGGCAGAAACCTTCCTGATCCCCTCCCGATTCCGGATCTTCAGGCGGTTTTCCGCGGCAAACACATCCACGGAGAACGCGCCATTGATATCCGAGGAGGTGGTGATGACGGCCTGCGCCCGGAGCAGTTCGGCCAGTATGACGGCCAGTTTATTCCCGCCCCCCGCATGTCCCGAGAGGACCGGGATCACATATTCTCCCCTGTCATCGAGGACAATTACCGGAGCGTCCCTGAGCTTATCCTCAGGCAGTCCCGTCAGGGCACGGACCGCGATCCCGAGAGCGCCGACAAAGAGGATCGCGTTGCCTTCACGAAAATGTTCCTTCATCCATTCGTGAACGGAGACATCGACTCTCTTAAGCGTTCCGGGGTCCTCCGAACCGGAGAGCAGATAGCCCTCCGGCGGCATCACTCCCTTCCGCTCGGATTCCCGGATCAGTCTTTCGATCAGTTCTCTTCCCTGTCGGGTAAAACAGACGGCGATTTTTTTCATTTCTTTCTGTATCCCGTTTCGTATTCCGGATCGTATAACTTTGATCTCTCATATCCGTCCCTGTGTAGAACGGCATCCCCCACAAGCACCACGGCGATCCTGCTGATCCCGTTGCTTCTCCCGGTCTCCGCCAGGGAAGCGACGGTGCAGAAGAATCTCTTTTCTTCCGGCCAGGTTGCTTTATAGATGAGCGCAGCAGGCGTATCCGGCGGATAACCTCCCAGGATCAGCTCACGGGAAAGATCCTCCAGCATGGCGGCGCTTAAGTAGATCGCCATCGATGCCTGATGCCCGGCGAGCAGACGGATCTTTTCGCTCTCCGGGACGGCGGTCTTTCCCTCCATTCTCGTGATGATCAACGTCTGGGTCTTTCCCGGAAGCGTATACTCCAGATTCAGCGCCGCCGCCGCTCCGAAGCAGGCACTGACACCCGGACAGGAATCATAGGCGATGTGATGTGCATCCAGCAGATCCATCTGCTCACGGATCGCCCCGTAAATACTCGGATCCCCCGTGTGCAGACGGACGACCTCCCTGCCTTCGCCGTCCGCCCGTATCATCAGCTCCACGATCTCCCCGAGTGTCATGACGGCGCTGTCGTGGATCTCGGCCGCGGGGGGCGCATACCGCAGAAGCTCCGGATTGACAAGGCTCCCGGCGTAGATGACCACATCGGCTTTTCCCAGCAGCTCTCTTCCTCTGACCGTGATCAGATCCGGAGCGCCGGGACCGGCTCCCACAAAATGGATCATATCGGTACCTCCTTTGCCATCTTAAGTAATCCGACGGCTTCCTCTGTGGCACCGAGGAGTCCGTACCGGTTGGAATAGACGATACACTCTGTCTTCACCCTGCCGTCGACCCGTTTGTTCAGATAATAGGAGATCCTCTCCATGAGGTATCTCATACAGCGGATCTCAATCCCCTCGTTGCGGTAATACTCATACGCCTCCTCGGTAGACACGCTGTCCAGAATCCGCTTCAGCGTCTCTTCCGACGCCCCGCACCGGATCGCTGCCGAAGCCATGATCTCCATCCGGCAGTCAGCCTCTCTGGAGTGGGTGTTCATGATCCCCCCGGCCACCTTGATCAGTTTCCCGATGTGTCCGCAGAGGAGGATAGCGTCAAACCCCTGATCCAGAGCCATATCCAGTGTCTCTCCGATGTAATTGGAGCACTTGACAGCCCGATCCAGATCGTAATCATACTGCGCCTTCATGAAATCCAGGCCGTAGTTGCCGGGTGAGATGACCGCCACGCGTTCTCCCATGGCGCGGGATTGGGAAAGCTCCACGCGGATCGTATCAAGGATCGCTCTGGTACTCATGGGTTCCACGATCCCGGTGGTCCCGATCACGTAGATCCCTCCCTCGATCCCGAGACGCGGATTAAAGGTCTTCCTGGCAAGCTCCTCTCCTCCCGGTACAGACAGCTCCACCTGCAGGGATCCGTGATAATCAAAGAGTTTCATGACCTCACCGACTTCCTTGCGGATCATCTGCCGCGGGACCGAATTGATGGCGGGGCTTCCCACAGGCTGATCCAGACCCGGACGGGTGACGATCCCGATCCCTTCTCCGCCCGTGATCCGGATCCCGTTCTCCTGCGTGCTTTGGTCATCAAAAGACACTGTGGCGAAGATCAGAGCCTGATCCGTGACATCCGGGTCATCACCGGAGAACTTTCGGACCGCACAGGAGACTGCTTCTTCCCCCATGCGGATCTCCTCGATCCGGGGCTCATAGGCGATGCCCGCAGGGGTGTCGATCCGGATCGTCTCCTTTTTCCTGCCGCTTAAAAGCATGTACGCCGCTGCCTTCCCAGCGGCCGCCGCGCAGCTTCCCGTGGTGAATCCCTTTTTCATCCGTTTCTCCCTGCTCCGATGAGGAGCCATACGTCGACCGGCATCACAGATCGTACAGGATCGCGTTACAGATCGCCGCAGCGATATTGCTTCCGCCCTTCCGCCCCCGGTTGATGATATGGGGGACCGTCGATGAAAGGAACAGCTCCTTTGCCGGTACCACGTTCACAAAACCTACCGGAACTCTGATGATAAACTGCGGCGTGTAGATCCCGTCGCTCATCATCTCATAGAGTCTGATCAACGCCGTCGGCGCGTTTCCGATGGCATAGATCACATCTTTTTCCAGTCCTGCTGCCCGCTCCATGGATACCGAAGCACGGGTCACACCGCGTCTCGCCGCTTCCGCGGCCACATCCTCGTCTGCCATGAAGCAATGCACGCTGCCTCCATACCTCGCGAGTCTCTTTTTATTGATCCCCGCAAGGGTCATATTGGTATCCGTCACGATATCCGCGCCGTTCCGGATCAGTTCTTTTGCGGCGGCTACGGCACCCTCTGAAAACACCAGGGTTTCGGCGTAATCAAAATCGGCGGAGGTATGGATACAACGCTTGATCACGGGCGCATTGGTCTCATCGACCGTGATGCCTGATCGCTCCAGTTCCTCTGTGATGATGGCAAAGCTTCTCTTTTCGATCTCCTCCGGCCGGATCTCTTCAAACACTTCGGAGCACCTCCCTTACGATCTGACAGAATCTGACATTGGAGCCATGATCCTTCACGGCGATCCGCCAGGTCCCCTTCTCCAGCCCGTAATAATCCGAGCAATCCCGGATCAGGATGCCCCGGTTAAGGAGCGAATCCCCCAGTCCGTCGGGACCGCGGAAGCATAGATAGGGGGCATTGCTCTCACATACCAAAAGATCCAGCGCGGATAATTCCCGCATCAGAAACGCGCGCTCCCTGCGTATGACTGCGAGATCCCGCCCGATAAACGCCGGATCCGCGAGCAGTCCGTATCCGGCCTTGATGGCCTCCTCCGCAGTCACAGAGAGATTCCATTCCGGCAGCTTCCTTTTCACCTCCGCGATATTCTCGGGAGATGAGAGCAGTACGCCCATCCGGATCCCGGGAGCTGCCAGGATCTTGGTCATGGAACGAATAAGATACAGATGATCATATTCTTCGATCAGCCGTCCCCTCCATCGTGCCGCGGGATCCCCGGCCCGATCCGACATCAGGTAGAAGCTCTCATCCAGGATCACCCGCGTCCCGGTCTCCTGCATCCGGTCCAGAAAATCGCGGAGGATATCCTCCTTTTCGTTTCTTCCCATCGGGTTGGAGGGATCACAGACAAATACCACATCCGGCCTCTCCCCCGTCTCCTCGCATACATCCGGATCGATCGTCCCCGACTCCGTGATCACATGGCGGATCCCGCAGCCTGCGGCGGACAGAGCATATTCATACCCGCCGTAAGCAGGCTCAAAGAGCCATGCACTCCCCGGGCCGATCGCCCTCACAACGGCAAGGATCAGCTCGGATGCCCCGTTCCCGGCCAACACGCAGTCCGCTCCGACCCCCTCTGTTTCGGCGATACACCGACGCACCGCCGTCTGCGCCGGATCCGGATAGGTTCCGTACCGGTCTGCGGCTTTTTGAACCGATCGGAGAACCTCTCCGGGGATTCCCAGCGGTCTGAGGTTCACCGAATAATCCAGTTCGATCTGTTTTCCGTAGATATCGCCTCCGTGATGCATCCTTTTCCTCGCAGTCATCTCAGGAGAATCGCAGCAAAGATCGCAAACAGGATCCCCGCACACAGAAACTCTGTCCCGTACATCAGGATATTGGCTCGTCCGATATCGCGGATCACGGGAGCTCTCTTCTCATCCCCGATGGTCGGTTTTTGCACCGTGATCCCGTGATAGAGATGAGTTCCGCCGAGGCGGATTCCCAAAGCTCCCGCACAGACACTCTCTGTCTGTGCAGAATTCGGCGACAGATGATTTCTCCTGTCTCTCTTCCAGATCACATAAGCCCCCTTCCCGCTGAACGATCCGGTAACCGGGCCGCACAGACAGGCCGCAAGGATCATCAGGATCGCACTGACCCTGGCCGGCAGATAGTTCACCGCGTCATCGGCCCTGGCCGCCATCCTGCCGAAGTACTCATATCGCTCATTCCGATATCCCAGCATGGAATCCATCGTGTTCACTGCTTTGTAGAAATATCCGAGGATCGGTCCGCCGAAGGTCAGACACAGCAGAGGAGCGATCACTCCGTCGGAAGTATTCTCCGACACGGTTTCCACCGCTGCCCTGATGATATCTTCCCGGCCGAGACGCTCCGTATCCCGTCCGACGATCATGGACAGCGCCCGGCGTGCTCCGGAAAGATCCTCGTTGTTTAATGCCGCTGCTACCTTCATGCTCTCTCTGCACAGACTGGTCGCCGCGAGCGCATAGGCACTCAGGACGGCTTCCAACGCCATGCCCGCCAGAGGATGGAGGAGATAAGCCGCCGACAGGACAGCGCCCGTCACCATGACCACGGTGAGGACGGTCACCCCCCAGAGAAGCACCCCGCGCCTTTTGGCCTTATCCGGATCATACAGCCTCTCATCCAGGAAACGGATCAGCCGCCCCATGGCCCGGACCGGATGCGGGAGGAAATGCGGATCTCCCACCATAAGATCCGTCAGGATCCCGATGGCCAGTGCCACAGTATGGTAAAACAGATATTCCCTCATCCCCATCCTGCTCCGTCACGGAAGGGTCAGCGCACTGACCGCCAGAACCGCCGCGGAAACCGTCTCGGAATCCACCAGGAAATGTCCGGTCGTATCTCCGGTAACACCGCCGAAATCACGGAGTGCTCTCACCCGGTAGCTGACGGCACACACCCCAAAGGACAGCAGCATCGCAGTACCCCTGAGGGGATCCGCGCAGATCATGGCCGCCGATATCACCGCCAGCTCTGCGGCCAGGATCACCGGTACGATTTTTCCTCCGCCCTTTGTCTCCTCATACAGCATGCCTTCCTTTTTTGCTTTCGGATACAGAAAGGCAGTCAGGCCGCTTACGCAGCGCGCCGCCGCAAAGGTCAGGGCAAAGATCATGAGCATCCGCGGCTCGGTGTCCGCCCCCTTCAGGATCAGGATCACCGACGCGGCGTAGATCAGAAGGATCCTGACCAGCCCGATCACGGCGAAAGCCCCGATATGCGGATCCTTCAGGATCTCCTGTCTCCGTTCCGGGGAAGCATAGGATCGCAGGGCATCCTCCGTATCCATGTATCCGTCGATATGAATGCCGCCGGTGATGAGGATCGGCACGGCAATCGTCAGCAGTACACGAACAGCCAGCGAAATATCACTCATGCGCTCCGGCAGGTTCAGCAACAGGATCAGGCCTCCGATCAGTGCTCCGACCAACGGAAAAAAGGCGAACGCATACGACATATCCTCCTCTTTCCACACAAACCGCGGCATGGGAATTCTGCTGAACAGAGAAAAAGAGACCGCAAAATACCGCAAAAGCTTCAAGATCATCCCTCCTTCTCCGCTATGTCCCCCGGGGACAGATCATGGATCTCGTCCGCCAGGACTCTGAGTCGATGATTCACGGTATCCAGATACCTGATGTACCGCAAAGTAGATTCGTCATACAACGGATCCTCGGGCGGATAGATCGTGCTCACAACAATGAGATGATGCACCTTCCCGGCAAGTCCTCGGATCTCCTCTGTGATCCCTTCCGCAAAGGAATCCGCATCCAGATCTCTGTAGAACGGATCCTCATGCATCTCATTCCCGACCAGATTGGAGACACACTCCAGCAGCACCGTCGACGACTCCGGGTGTGACATCTCCTCCA
>JAFPTK010000072.1 GCA_017400305.1 Lachnospiraceae bacterium
AACTGTGAGCGCACCTATCGTGCGATATTGACACTTAAGAGGAGGACAGAAAAATGATACGTGTACTGCAATCGGTGAGTAACATGGCCCGGGCCGGCATCGAGACGATGCTGATGAATTACTATCGGCATATCGACCGGGAACGGATCCAGTTTGACTTCATCGCCAATAAGCCGCTGCCGGGCGAATATGACGAGGAGATCCGCGTGATGGGAGGCAGGATCTTTGTGGGACCCGGCCTCCGGCCGGACTGTTTCTCGACTTATCAGCTCTTCATGGAGGGGATCATCGAGCAGAATCCGGATATTAAGATCGTCCACGGACACAATGAGGCCATGGCGTACTACGCCCTGTACGGTGCCCAGAAGGCCGGCGTGAAGGTGCGGATCGCCCATGCCCATAATACGAAGATCGGCTTTGATTACAAGTATCCGGTCAAGATCCTGTGCAAACAGCTCCTGCCGGGAGCTGCGACCGATTACTGGGCCTGCGGACGCGATGCCGGCATCTATTACTTCGGTAAGAAACGCTGGGAGAAACGGGGCGAGATCATTCACAATGCCATCAATCTGGATCGTTTCCGGTTTGATCCGGAGGTCCGTGAACGCGTCCGCAGAGAGCACGGACTGGAGGACTGCTATCTGGTCGGCCATGTGGGCCGCTTTGCGAAGCAAAAGAATCACCCCCAGCTGTTGGATATCTTCGGCGAGGTGGCGCGGGCGGATGATAAGGCACGGCTGATCCTGATCGGCGTCGGCGGGACCGAGGCGGCGATGCGCCGCAAAGCCGTACAGATGGGACTCGGGGAAAAGGTGCTGTTCCTGGGGCAGATGGCCAATGTCAATGACTGGTACCAGGCATTTGACTGCTTCGTGCTGCCTTCCCTCTTCGAAGGATTGCCCGTCACCGGGATCGAGGCACAGACGGCCGGACTGCCGTGTCTTTTCTCCGACCGGGTGACGGACGAGGTGCTGCTCACACCGGAGGCCATCCGTCTCTCGATCAAGGACAACAACGAGGAGTGGGCGTCCCGGATCCTTTCCCTCAGAGGAGAGCATGACCGCACGAGCGGGATCGAAATGGTGCGCGACGCCGGCTACGATATCAGACAGGAGGCGGGCAAGCTCCAGAACCGATATATTGAGATGGCGGAGAGAGCGGAGAAGCAGAAGAAGTGACGGGTAAGACCGGGCGGATCGATCGGATACGATGAAGATACAGAGGACCAGAAACGCTGCGCGAAATATGGTGAGTGACGGGGCACTGAAGGTGATCAATATCCTCCTGCCCTTTGCCATGCGCTCCATCGTCTTACACTATCTGGGAGTGGAATTCCTCGGTCTGGGAGGCATGTTCACATCCCTGCTGCATGTCCTGAATCTGGCCGAGCTGGGGGTCGGCTCCGCGATGGTATTCAGTATGTACCGGCCGATCGCGGAGGATGATACCGACACGATCTGTGCGCTGATGAATCTGTACCGGAAGTACTACCGCCTCATCGGTCTCTTTATCGCGGTCGTCGGCATCGCCCTCACGCCGTTTCTGAGAAACCTGATCAAAGGCGATGTCCCGGATGGCGTCAATCTGTATATTCTGTATTTCATGAATCTTGCGGCCACGGTGCTCACCTACTGGCTGTTTGCCTACAAGAACAGTCTGCTGAACGCGCATCAGCGCGTGGATGTGAGCAGTATGATCTCTTTGATCATCAACATCCTTCAGTTCATCCTGCGGGTGGTCGTCCTGGCGCTGTTCCAAAATTATTATCTGTTCCTTCTGGTCCAGATCTTTTGCCAGATCGCGCAAAACATCATCATAGCGCTCCGGGTCGATCGGATGTATCCGCAGTATGAGGCCAGAGGGGATCTGCCGAAGGAGAAGGTGGATGATATCAAGAGGCGGATACGAGATCTGTTTACGGCGCGCTTTTCCGCAGTTGTTTCCGAATCGGTAGACACCCTGGTGATCACATCATTCATGGGCCTGGTGGTTCTTGCTGTCTATCAGAATTACTTTTATATTCTCTCTTCTGTGCGAACCGTTCTGCAGGTTGTGCTGGGAGCCTGTATCGCAGGAGTTGGCAACAGTCTGGTCACGGAGACGGCAGATAAGAACTATCGTGATCTGCGAAAGATCAGCATCCTGTTCTGCTGGCTGTTGTGTATATGCAGCTCCATGCTGCTGTGCCTGTATCAGCCATTCATGCGCATCTGGATGGGAGAGGAAAATCTGCTGGGGCTGTCCTATGTGATCTGCTTTACGGTGTATTTTTATTCGTTCAGTATCAACCGCCTGGTGAATATGTTCAAAGATGCGGCGGGGATCTGGCATAAGGACAGATTCCGTCCGCTGACTGCGGCACTGGTAAACCTCGGCCTGAATCTGGCTACGGTACGATATCTCGGCCTCTACGGCGTACTGCTCTCCACCGTGATCTCCATCATCCTGGTACAGATCCCGTGGCTCATCATCAACCTCTTTCAGGAGGTCTTTCCCGTGACCTACCGGAAGCAGTATGCGATCAGTCTCTGCGGTGCGGCCGCGGTCGCTTTCCTTTCCTGTGCGATCTCGTTTTTCCTGTGCGGAAGGATCGTCGTCAATGACTGGGCGGCGCTGTTTATCTACGGCGCGATCAGCTTTGCCGTACCCAATCTGCTCTGTTTCCTCGTCTACAGGAAGAATCCGCTCTTTCGGGAGAGCGTCAGACAGGTGCTCCGGATCTTTCACAGAAAGTAGAAATGTGATCTCTATTTGATCTCCCGCAGTTCGTATTCCTCGTCCTCATCGATCATGTCGATCAGATACTTCGCGATATCGGGGTCGAACTGCGTGCCGCTGCAGCGCACGATCTGATCACGGACCTCCCACTGCGCGAGAGGATAGGAGTAGGAGCGCTCGGAGGTCATGGCGTCATAGCTGTCAGCCAGGCAGATGATCCGGGCTTCCTCCGGGATCTCCTTTCCGACGAGTCCGTCCGGATAACCGGTCCCGTCAAATCGCTCGTGGTGCCACCGGGCGCCCTTGGAGAGCCAGGGGATCTCCGTGATGGTCTTAAGGATCTCCCAGCCGATGACGGTATGCTGTTTGATCTCGGTGAATTCATCCTTCGTCAGGACATCTTTTTTGTTGATGATCTCCTCGGAGATCCCGATCTTGCCGATATCATGCAGAAGACCCAGCTCGTAGATCTCCTCCTGCTCCTTCTCGGTCTTCCCCATGCGCCGGGCGATCTCTCTGGCATATCGCGCCACCCGCTCGGAGTGGCCGTTGGTATAGTGATCCTTGGCATCGACCGCCTTGGACAGCGCCAGCATGACCTCGCGCGAGAGACGCTCCTGCGCCTCGACCGCGGCCTCCCGCGACCTGGCTTCCTTAAGCTCTGCCGTGGTCTTTAAGAGCCGGACATATTCCGGAGTCTCCAGGGAGAGGAAGATGATCAGGATCCCTAAGGATGCGATGAAGAAGGTGATCAGCACATCATCGAAGAAGAGCATCTGCAGCAGGAAGAGCGTACCTGCGACCAGGATGGCGAGGATCATGGTGATGAGCTGGCTCGTGCGGTACCGCTCTCTGTGTGTCATCATGTAGAGGCTCCCGATCGCAAAGAACAGGATCGGGAATCCGTAAGCGACCGGGGTGAACAGGAACTCGTGGATGTAATTGCCCGCCGCGTCATAGGTGAAGACCCAGCCGGTGAGCGGGTTGGTAAAGAGCAGCAGGAGGTCGATCCCCAACAGGGTCGCATTGAGCCACTTCCGCCGGGTCAGATCGGCCTCCTCCATGGTGCTGTAGGCGTAGATATAGTAGATGAACAGGAAACCGGAGATCGCCGCCAGGGCAGAGTCGGCGATGTTGAACAGATAGTGGACGGCATTCGGGACACGCTCGTGCGCGCTGGTCACCACAGCGGTGACGACATCGACGATGTTCGTGACGGTGACAGCAAAAGCAAACCTCCGGAATGCGGTATTCACCGGGGTGGGCGAGGAGTACCGCATCACGAGGTAGCAGAAGAGGATGATATCCAACGGTATGACCGCTACTTCCAGAAAAATATTGTAATCCAGCTGCATGATTCATTCATTATACCATGGATTCGCCAAAGAAAGGTATCGCGTGCGACAGGAATCTATGGTAGGTTATAATGAGAGAAGCGAAATTGGATCATCCATGGGCATCATCGAGGAGAACCACCGGCTGACAGGATCGACGCCGGCCGGGACCGACGGGGTGTCCGTGGGCTTTCAGAGGGGGGATAACCATGAATCTGCCAAAGACGGATGCCGACAACAGCAAAGCCTATCCGGTGCACCTTAAGCCCGCCGCCTGCCGGATCGACCTGGGGGATGGGAGCGAACGCGGGGAGTATGTGGATCAGGACTACATCCTGACGCGGCTGGGGAAGCCTCTCCACGCCATCAATCTCATGTACTGCTACTACCCGCACGAGGAGAAATGGCCGGAGCGGGCGAGTAAGGCCTACGCGGGCAAGGAAGTATCCTTCGCCTGGGATTATCCCTATGATGACTATTTCCCCTATCTGGGAGGCATCGGCGGCCGTACGGACGGGGAACCCTTTACCTGCATCCGCGAGGTGCGCCGGCACGGACAGGATGTGGTGCTGACCCTCACGATGGATCCGAAGCTCTCGGATGAAGAAGTTGCACAGGTGGCGAGGGAATTAAAGCCCTTCGGCCGCCTGCAGATCCGCATCAATCACGAAGCGACCGGGGACTGGTTCTCCTTTAACAAGCGGGCGACCTATCCCGAGGTGGCGCTTTTCTTTGCGCGCTGTGTGGAGATCTTTCACCGGGAAGCGCCCCAGATCCGGGTGATCCTCTGTCTGGACGGATACAAATCCCCCGATGCGGAGAAGATGGATAAGGAGGACGATTTCCTGCCGGCGATCCTGGCGGCGGATGTGGAGTCGGTGGACCGGTATCTCGCGCTGCACTGGGGCTGGCCCTATGATGTGGCGGATGCGGATACGGCGCAGTACGCCAGATACCGGGTGGAGGACATCTACGCGCTGACCAAGAAGAGCGCCGCCCGTTATCGCGAGCTCTGCGGGAAGCACAAGCCGATGGTGCTCTCGGAACTGAACGCGGACGGCGACGCGACCGGTCCCTACGATCAGGCGAAGATGGTGGAGCGCTTTGCGGAGCTGTTGAAGGAGGATCCCGACCGGTGGCTGGACGGTTTTACGCTGTATCAGTTCCGGGACCGCGGCCGTCTGGGACTGGAGCTGGAGGACCCGGGCAATCCCGGGGTCGGGACCCCCTGGCCGCTGATGGACAGCTTTATCCGGCTGATTCACGATCCGTTTTTCTCTGTCTCCATCGAGCGCGGACGGAGTGAGGCTTCCGTGGAACGGCTCACGGATCCGGATGCGGACCTTAAGACATTGCGCTGGGGCGGGAGTGAGGATGCGGACGGCATCGCCATGCCGCTTACCTTTTCCGGACGGCCGGTCTTCTGCGAGGCGTATTTTGAGGAGAACTGCCGGGATCTGAATCTGATGTTGGAGTTCGGCGGCGTATGGTTCTACAAAGCGCCGGGCGTCGTCACGGTGGATCTGATGCGGGCGTTTTTTGACGGACAGAGCGAGGCGGCCCGGCTTGCGTCAGAGGAGAAGGAGTTTACCCTTCCCCTGCATCTCTTTGCGCCGCCGGCAAGCGGAGAGAATGCGGTACTGGGAACGGATGAGATCCCGGGATTCCGGCTTCGGGAGGACGATTACCTGACCCACGCCTTCACGCGGATCCCGGCACTGCCGCATATCCGCATCCGGACCCGTCCGATCATGGAAAAGAGCGTCCTCCCGGGGTGAGGGAGCTATCTTCGGATCAGCAGCAAAAAAGAGACGTTTCGCGGGAGCTTCCCGGAAACGTCTCTTTGCTGTGGCGGTTTTTAGTGCTTTTTGTGGCTCTCCGCGTATCTCTTGACGGCCTCGAAGGTCTTGTCGCTGATGTAGTGCTCGATGCGGCAGGCATCCTCGGTGGCCGTTTCCTCATCGACCCCAAGGTCCATGAACAGGGTGGACAGGACCGTGTGCCGCTCATAGATCCGCTTTGCCAGGATCTCTCCGGCTTCCGTCAGCTTGAGGAAGTTGCTGTCGTCCTTCTTTAACAGCCCCTCTTCCTTGAGCACGCCCATGGCGCGGCTGACAGAGGGCTTGGAAAACCCCATGTGCTCGGCGACATCGATGGAGCGGACGGCCGGTCTTTCCAATGAAAGGACATAGATTGTCTCGAGATACATCTCCCCGGATTCCTGTAAAGCCATGTGAATTCCCCCTGCAGATACATCGGCATCCCAATCCCGCGATCTCTCTGCCGAGAGAGATCGGGATCGACGGTCTCATTTCTCACTGTGCGTTTCCGTCAGCGAACCGCACTTACAGATTACCATGAATCGACCTGCCAGACAAGCGGAAAAACGCCCATGGGACGCCGTCTGCGAGGGATTTTTGAATTTATCTTGACGTGTTAGCACACGCTAATTATAATGATGATTGGTTAGAAACAACTAACCGATTTTTTATGGCCATATGTTAGGGGAGGCTAACAAAACGGACCTTCCTTGAGGGGTGTGAGGATGAATCTGAACGAAGCGGAGATCGGAAAGGATTACGTGATCACGGGGATCGACACCGAGGGGGACGAGGAGATGGAAGGGTTCCTCTTCTCTCTGGGCTGCTACACCGGAGAGACGATCACGGTGGTCGACCGCAGGAAGAATCTGGTGGTATCCATCAAGGATGCCCGTTACAACATCGATCCCGAGCTGGGGGCGGCGATCCATATTTAAGCGGTACGATCCCGGTCATCCGGCGGACTTAAAACACCGGTATCTGTCCGTGAGCGAGGATCGGGAATCGATATCATACCTAATGTTCATAAGAGGAGGAAAAAAATGAGAATCGCATTGACCGGAAATCCCAACAGCGGGAAGACGACCATGTACAACGCGCTGACGGGGAGAAACGAGAAGATCGGCAACTGGGCCGGTGTGACGGTGGACCGCAAGGAAAGCCGGATCCGGGAGAAGTACAACGACAGCGGGAAGGAACTCATCGCGGTCGATCTGCCCGGCGCCTATTCCATGTCGCCGTTCACCTCGGAGGAGAGCATCACCAGCGCCTATGTGAAGAACGAGCATCCGGACGCGATCATCAACATTGTGGATGCCACGAATTTAAGCAGAAGCCTGTTCTTCACCACACAGCTCTTAGAGCTCGGGATCCCCGTGGTGGTGGCCCTGAACAAGAGCGATGTCAATGACAAAAAGGGCAACCGCATCGACGCGGACAAGCTGTCCGAGAAGCTGGGCTGCCCGGTCATCTACACCGTATCCACCTCGGATAAGGGGATCAAAGAAGTAGTCGCGATGGCGGCATCCCTGGAGGGGAAAGGACAGAAGGCTCCCTACCATCAGGGCAAGGTGGACATACAGAATAAGGCCGAGGTGGAAGCCGCGGACCGCAAGCGCTTTGATTTCGTAAACAGCATCGTGAAGGAGACGGAGAAGAGAAAGGTCCTCACGAAGGACCGGAACGCCGGGGACGCCATCGACAAGGTGGTGACGAATCCGGTGCTGGGACTCATCATCTTCGCCGGGATCATGTTCCTGGTATTCTACATCAGTCAGACGACCGTCGGTACCTGGCTGGCTGACATCCTGGTCGGCTGGATCGAGACCTTCCAGGAATGGGCGGGAGAGCAGCTGGGCGACGCCAATCCGCTCCTGTATGCCCTCCTGATCGACGGTATCATCGGCGGTGTCGGAGCGGTCGTCGGTTTCCTGCCGCTCGTCATGGTGATGTATTTCCTCATCGCACTGCTGGAGGATTGCGGCTACATGTCACGGGCAACGGTCGTCCTGGATCCGATCTTTAAGAAGGTCGGTCTCTCTGGCAAATCCGTCATCCCCATGATCATCGGCACCGGCTGCGGCATCCCTGCGATCATGGCCTGCCGGACGATCAAGAATGAGAGGGAACGTCGTTCCACGGCGATGCTGGCGACCTTCATGCCCTGCGGCGCGAAGCTTCCGGTCATTGCGCTCTTCGCCGGCGCTTTCTTCCCGGAATCCAAATGGGTGAGCTTCGTCTGCTACATGCTGGGCATCGTCCTGATCCTGCTGGGAGCGCTGCTCATCAAAGCGATCACGGGTATGAAGTACCGCAAGAGCTTCTTCATCATCGAACTCCCGGAATACAAGGTGCCGAGTCTCCTCTTTGCTTTAAAGAGCATGCTGGAGCGCGGCAAAGCCTACATCATCAAGGCAGGTACCATCATCCTGATTTGCAACACCGTGGTACAGATCATGCAGTCCTTCAACTGGAGCTTTGAGGCAGTTGAGGAGGGAATGGAAGGGACCTCGATCCTGGCGGGCATCGCGGGACCGTTCTCCTGGCTCCTGGTCCCGGTCGTGGGCATCGCGTCCTGGCAGCTGGCGGCTGCCGCGATCACCGGTTTCATCGCCAAGGAGAATGTGGTCGGCACCATCGCGACGGTCTATGCGATCACGAATTTCATCGATACGGAGGAACTGGAGCTGATCGGAGAGGGCAATGCGGTTGCCATGGCCATGGGACTCACGAAGGCGGCGGCGCTCGCTTACCTGATGTTCAATCTCTACACGCCGCCCTGCTTTGCGGCTCTGGGGGCCATGAACTCGGAGATGAAGTCCGCGAAGTGGCTGTGGGGCGCCATCGGGTTACAGCTGGCTACGGGATTTACCGTGGGCTTCCTCGTCTACCAGTTCGGCACGCTCTTTACGACGGGCTCCTTCGGACCCGGCTTTATCGGCGGCCTGATCGCCATCGCCTGCTTTGCCGGTGTCATCGCATTCTGCATCCGCAGTAATCAGAGGAAGATGGCAATGGAATATCAGCTCAGCTGATCGGAGGGAAGAGAGATGGGCGCGGTTTTGTCGAATCTGATCATCATTTTGATGTTACTCCTCCTAATTGGGTTAGCGTGCGCCTATCTCTACCGGGAAAAGAAGCGGGGCAGTCATTGTATCGGCTGCCCCATGGCCGCCGGCGGCGGCTGTCCCAGAAAGAAGATCTGTGCGAAGACCGGGTGAGAGATCACCCGGTTTTTGTCATTAGAATCCGTTATTCTCCTCCTCGATCGATCCCCAGTAATCCGAACCCCGGATCTCCGAGCCCTCCAGATCGAGAACCCGCCGAAACTGGGTCTCATACAGCTCCTGATAGATCCCTCCCTGCTTAAGCAGCGTATCGTGATCCCCCTGTTCGGCGATCACACCGTCCTTGACCACCAGGATCCGGTCAGCCTTCAGGATCGTGGAGAGCCGGTGGGCGATGACGATACTGGTCCGTCCCTTCATTAACAGCTCCAGCGCGTCCTGAATGGCGTTTTCCGAGATCGAATCCAGCGCGCTGGTCGCCTCATCCAGAATGAGGATCTTCGGGTCCTTCAGGATCACCCGGGCGATGGAAAGCCGCTGTTTCTCACCACCCGAAAGCTTCAGCCCGCGGTTGCCGACGATCGTGTCATATCCGTCGGGCTGACTCATGATGAAATCATGGATGCTGGCATTTTGGCACGCTTCGATGAGCTCCTCCTCCGTCGCGTCATCCTTGGCGTACCGCAGATTTTCCCGGATGCTGCCGTTGAACAGGTAGGTATCCTGCGTGACGACGCCGATATTGGCCCGAAGCCACGTCAGATCAAAGTCTCTCACATCCGTCCCGCCGATCCGCACGGCACCGGTGGTCACATCATACAGACGGGGGATCAGATTGACGATGGTGCTCTTGCCGGAACCGGACGGACCCACGATGGCGTACATCTGTCCGCCTGGAACGGTAAAGCTCACGTCCTTCAGGATCGGGACCGCCGGATCATAGGAGAAGGCGACATGATCATAGATGATCTCGCGGCAGGTGACATCGGGCTTCGCGCCGTTTTCGGGGCTGACGATGGAGCTCTTGCGGTCGAAATAGGCAAAGATCCTGGTAAAGAGCGCCAGGGAGCGTGTGAACTCCACATGGACATTGAGCAGACTGTGAACGGGACCGTAGAGCCGGTTGATCAGAGCGACCATCGCGGTGATCGTGCCGACCGTCAGACCGGTATCCAGCTGTGAGATGATCAGATATCCGCCGGCAAAGTAGATCAGAAGCGGACCCAGCTGGGAGAACATCCCGAGGATGACGCGAAACCAGCTGAAGCTGCGCTGCTCCTTTAAGCTTAATGCAGTCAGCTCACGATTGACCTCCCGGAACCGCTCGTACTCCTTTTCCTCTCTCGTGAAGAGCTTGACCAGCATGGAGCCGCTCACGCTCAGCGATTCATTGATCAGCTGGTTCAGCTCGTCGTTTTTCTCCTGCGAATCGGTCCGTATCTTCCACTGATTCTTACCGACTCTCCTGGTGGGGAGGATCAGCAGGGGAATGATGAGGATCCCGACGATGGCTAACTGCCAGCTCATGGTGAACAGTGCCACGAGGGTGGTGATCACGATCGCCACGTTGGAGACGATACTGGCCAGGACACCGGTGATGACGCTGCTGACACCGCTGATATCCGTGTTCATCCGGGTGATGATATCCCCCTGCTTCTCTGTGGTGAAAAAGGAGTGTGGCATGTATTGCAGATGATGATACATCTGATTGCGCATGTCGTAGATGATCCGCTGGGAGATCCAGGCGTTGATGTAGGACTCCAGGACGCCGATGATCTGGGAGAGGGCAAGGGTCGCAAAGGCGATGATGAGGAGACGGATGAGGAGTGCCATATCCCTTCCGATCAACGCCTCGTCGACGATGCGTCCGGTGATGATGGACGGCAGAAGGCCCACCACGGCGGAGGCTGAGAGCGCGAGGAACACAAATACAAACTGGACCCAATAGGGTTTCAGATAGGACAGGATCCTTATGATCAGTGCTTTATCTACTTTTGGGAGGTCCTCCTTTTCCTCGTCCGTGAGAAACCCCCGCGGACCGAATCCCCTCATGGATGGCTGCGGCATGACAGATGTCCCCCTTTCCGCTACGGATACATTTCGTCGATGCTGATCAGTCTGAAACCATCAGCGTTCTTCTTTACATAGTCGGTAAATTCGCTGAGCGAAAATACACAGACGGTCGGGTTACTGACGGGAAGATATCTGATCTTATCCATCATTTTTTCAAGCTCCAGCTTATCAAACGGAGTGTGTCTGAATTTGCATTCGCCCACCAGAAGGATACGGTTTCCGTTCCGGCCAAGCAGATCGATCTCAATCTGCCTGGGCTTCTTGTTCTCGTCGAGAACAGTATCCTGATAATCTGATATTTCCGTAAGCAGCGGGAGCCCGTTCTGCCCGGCGTGCATCATCAGATACTCTTTTGCCATCTTTTCAAAGATTTTTCCCATAAAATCATGCAGATGGTCTTTTACATTTGAGTAATAGTATGCTTTACCGTTCCCGGCATTTACGAGACTGGTGGCCCGGTTGACATATCGGAACCAGAAATCCAGCATGCTGTCGTTCAGAACATAGTAGGGCTTTCCGGATTTTCTCTTTTCAAGGATTTCGGCGCTGACGAGCATCTTCAGAGGGTAGGTGACGTCGTCACTTTGGATGTATGCCGCGATCTGTCCGTTTTTAGTGTGTCCGGTAGCGACAGCAGAAATAATAGAATTAGGCTATTTTCTATTTTGTGGTTGACAATAGAACAAGTGTTCGATATATTTATATTGTCGAACATTTGTTCTTCCGGGGCCATAAATATGTCGGAATTAAAAGATGTCATAACCTCATACAATAGCTTGTCATTCAGTGACCGCATAGTGTTTTATACAACTATCTCCAATGATATTCCTCTCACTGATGATATTCAATCATTTTTGATCGAAACCCGTTTGGATGGCAATTCCTGCATTTATTGCAACGGAATGCATGTCGTAAAAAACGGAAAGCGAAGAGACGGTACGCAGCGGTATCTGTGCCGTGACTGCCACCGATCTTTTATACCGAGTTCTGATTCCATCACTTCACGCACGCGTAAGTCTGTTTTCGTATGGGCAACATACCTGAAGTGTATGCTGGAGCAGAAGACATTAAAGAAAACATCTGAAGAATGCCGCATATCGATGAGTACTGCCTTCACCTGGCGGCACAAGATACTGGACACATTAAGCGAACTGACGGAGAGAACTTATCTGACAGGCATCGTAGAAGCAGACGAAACATTCTTCAATGTATCATACAAGGGGAACCATAAACGAAGCCGGCATTTTTCTATGCCACG
>JAFPTK010000073.1 GCA_017400305.1 Lachnospiraceae bacterium
GGGTAGTGCCTTTGCCGAGCGTCCTGCCCTCGGTCATGCAGTGAGGGCATTTGTAGAGGATCCGGTTGAGTCCGTCCGCCCGGAACGGCTCATCGATCTCGATCTGATGATCGGACTGCCACTGAAAGTAGTCTAATGTGAATTCTTTTTCCACGATCTCATCGATCTGCCGAACCTGTTTATCCGCGAGCTCTTCCGGGGTGAAAAGACATTTCATCTGACAACTTACCTTGACGTCTCTTTTCTGGAGATTGTTGTAGAGAGGATCTCTCGTGAAAGCGCCAAAGGAGGTGATCATGACGACGGGATGCCGGAGCTTCTTGAGAAGAAGCCCGAATTTCTTAGGGAGTCTGGTGGCGGTCCCGTCCAGGGAATAACCGGCTTCGGGATACATCAGGACACTGGTTTTGTTGGTGTTCAGGGCGTATTCCATGTCGGAGATCAATGTCATATCAGACACGAATTTCCTCGTCGGGATGCATCCCAGGGATCGCACCAGACGCTCTTTTCCGACCAGGGCATCTGAGGTGCAGACGATGCTGAACGGCCGGTCTTTCAGAACCTCGAAAGCGATCGCAAGGTCCGTGAAGCTGCAGTGGTTCATGAGGATCATCCACGGGCCGTCGCCGGCTTTTTCCATATCGATCTCAGTGAACGAGAAATCCACCTGCTTGAGTTCGCCGCCGAGCGCCATACGCGCGATCCCGGCCAGAAATCGAGATGGTTTTTGGGGATGCCGGTGCTCCCAGGAAGGGAGGCGCATCGCTTCCTCGTAACTGATCTTCTTCGTCTTGATCTTCATACAGGTATCCTTCTCCCGGCTTGCTGTTACCGGGAACATCGTACCACATCTGCCGCATTTTTTGGAGTCAAAGGGGACGGTTCTGTTTGACTCATTTTCCGAGTCAGGGGGACGGTTCTGTTTGATTCAGTTTTCTTGTAAGGAACAGGCCGAATTGGTATAATAATCTGGTTGTATGGGGAGAGAACTGCGAACAGATGACAGGAGCGGGCAGCAGACCATGGAAAAGGATGTAAAGGAGCTTTTTGTTGCCGAACTGAAGAGAGCCGGCTATCAGACGGATTATGATCACGGTGTGCCCTGTGTTTTGGTGGGAGACGTCGCGGATCTGCATCCGGCTGCAAAGAAGGTTGACAAGATCGCCCAGAAGATGGGATACGGCGCCTCCCGGGGTGTGATGGTGCGTCGCGGTGCCTCGGTAATGGATGTTTCCGAGGATGTGGGCGAGGCGGAAGAGGAGCCGACGGAAGAGGAACCCGCAGAAGTGGAACCGGCAAAGGAGGAGTCAGCGGGAGAGCCTTTGAGAGAGTCTTTGGAGGAATCCCCGGAAGAACCCTTGCGAGAGTCTCTGGAGGAGTCGGCAGAGCAGGAGCCGGTGGATGAATGGGGAGCGATCCATGACGCCTTCTCAATCGATGAAGGCGGCCAGATGACGTTTTTCTGAGGCGGGTAAGAACCGGCGCAGGCGATTTTCCACCGAACACGCTGTGGGGCTGCCGGATCCGGATTTGCGGAAATGAGTCAAAAAGAACCGTCCCCATTGACTCCAAAAAATGAGTCAAAGAGAACCGTCCCCATTGACTCCATTGACTCACAGGAGGTCATGATGCCAAAGGGTAAGAATCAGAAGCTCAAGCTTTACTATTTGAGTCGTATCATGCTTGAAAAGACCGATGAGGAGCATGAGCTCACGATGCCGCAGATCAGGGCGTATCTGGAGGAATACGGGGTGACCGCCGACCGGAAGAGTCTCTACGACGATATGCGCGCCCTGGAGGTCCTCGGGATCGAGGTGATCGGCGAGCAGCGGGGGAGGGAATACTTCTACCACGTATCGTCCAAGCAGTTTGAGATCGCGGAGCTCAAGCTCCTGACCGATGCAATCCAATCCTCCAAATTTATCACGGAAAAGAAATCACGGGAGCTGATCAAAAAGCTCATGACCCTGGTCAGCCAGCATGAGGCGACCCAGCTGCAGCGCCAGGTGGTGGTGCAGGGGCGCATCAAGACCATGAACGAGAGCATCTACTATATCGTGGATGAGATCCACCGCGCGATCGCCGAGAACCGCCAGATCTCCTTCGGCTATATGCGCTGGAATCCCCAGAAGGAGCTGGTGCCATACCGCGATAAGCCCTATCGTACCAGTCCCTGGGCGCTGACCTGGGATGATGAGAATTACTACCTGATCGCTCACGACGAAGAAGCGGAGTGTATCAAACACTTCCGGGTGGACAAGATGCGGAATATCGAGATCCGGAAGGAAAGGCGCTCCGGTAAGGATCGCTTCCGGGAATTTGATCTGGCGAAGTACGCAAAGATGAATTTCGGGATGTACGGCGGGGAGAAGAAGAGCGTCAAGATCACTTTCAAAAATGAAATGGCAGGTGTCTTCATCGATCGCTTCGGCAAGGATATCACGATCTATCCCTCCGATCGGAAGGGCTGGTCGGAGACACGGGTGGATGTCGCCGTCAGCGAACAGTTCTTCGGCTGGATCTTCGGCCTGGGTACCGGGGTCAAGCTTCTGGGGCCGGAGGATGTGGTGGCGGCTTTCCGGGAGGAGGTTGCTGCTTTGCGAAGGCTTTATCAGGGATAACAGGATCAGTCGGTGAGGGAAAAGCCCGGATGGAAAGGGGAATCATCATGACAGAGCATATCACGGTAAATGAACAGAACAGCATCCGGATCGAGGACGGATCCCGTGTGATCTATGTGGACCCGTTCCGGATCACACAGAGCAGGAACGATGCGGCTTTTATCTTCCTGACACACGATCATTATGATCATTTCTCGCCGGAGGATATCGCTAAGGTCACCGCGGATCAGACGGTGCTGGTCGTGCCGGAGAAAATGGAGGGAAAGGCGCGGCAGGTGGCCGATCAGGTTGCCCGGATCGTCACGGTGAAGCCCGGGGAGGAACGGGAGATCGACGGCCTCACCTTTGAGACGGTCCCCGCGTACAATCTGCTGAAACCCTTTCACCCAAAGAGCGCCGGCTGGGTCGGTTATATCTTCCGGATCGACGGCAGGCGGATCTATGTCGCCGGGGACACCGATGCGACAAAGGAGGCAAAGGAAGTAAAGTGTGATGTGGCGCTTGTCCCCATCGGCGGCACCTATACCATGGACGCCGGGAAGGCGGCGGAATATGTGAATACGATCCGCCCGCAGGTGGCGATCCCGGTGCATTACGGCACGGCGGTGGGAAGTCCGAAGGATGGGACCGCTTTTGCGGAGAAGGTGCAGGAACCGGTCAGGGTCGAGTTTAAGATCCGGTTTTGATCGAAGCAGGGTAGACTGAGCGGACAATGAAGGAGATCACTTATCGGGAACTGAATGATCTGCCCGGGGATTCTTATGTGCTGATCGATATCAGAGACGAAGGTCTGAGGACGTATGGGATGATCCCGGGGGCGATCGCCATCGATCCTGATCACGACGGGGAAGAGGGCAACGCTGCGATCGCAGGGATTCCGAAGGAGAAGAAGCTCGTATTCTATTGCGAGATCGGTCGCAGGACCAGGGATCTGGACGAAGATGCGTATGACGGATGGGATTGTTACAGTCTGGAGGGCGGTTATATCGGCTATGTACGGTCCTGTATGACGGTTGAGGAAGATACTGCGGAAAAGCAGCGGAAAGCGGAAGAGAGCATCAAAAAGAAGTTCCACAAGCAGCTCTTCTCTCCCTTTGCCAAGGCCTGTAAGATCTATCGGCTCATCGAGGAGGGGGATCATATCGCGGTCTGCATCTCCGGCGGGAAAGACTCGATGCTCATGGCAAAGCTCTTTCAGGAGATCCGGAAGCACAGGCAGTGCAGCTTCGAGCTGACCTTTCTGGTCATGGACCCCGGATACCATAAGGATAACAGGGCGCTGATCGAGAGCAATGCAAAGGCGCTGGGCGTACCGATCACCCTGTTTGAGAGCGATATCTTCGATGCGGTGGACAACATAGAGAAAAATCCATGTTATATCTGTGCCAGGATGCGCAGGGGATGTCTGTACAGCAAGGCAAAGGAGCTGGGGTGCAATAAGATCGCGCTGGGGCATCACTATGACGATGTAATCGAGACGATCCTCATGGGCATGCTCTACGGGGCACAGATCCAGACCATGATGCCCAAGCTCCACAGCACGAATTTCGAAGGAATGGAATTGATCCGGCCGCTGTATCTTGTAAGAGAGAGCGATATCTGTGCCTGGCGGGATTACAACGATCTGCATTTCCTGCAGTGTGCCTGCCACTTTACCGATACCTGTTCTACCTGCCATGAGGACGGAACTACCTCGTCAAAGCGGTTGGAAACCAAGAAACTGATCGCTGCCATGAAAAAGGAAAACCCCTTTGTGGAATTCAATATTTTCAAAAGCGTAGAAAATGTCAATCTCGATACGGTGATCGCGTACAAGAAAAAAGGCATCCGTCATCATTTCCTGGATGCCTATGACAGCGAAGAGAGCACCGATCCTTAAAGCGGAAGGCTGGAGGATACGCGGGAGGAAGGAATCTGTGATCCGTTCCGGCGCAGTCTGGGGGCCAGATTGATATACAGCGCATAGGCGTTGACGGCCAGAGCCCCGATCCAGGCAGCGATCTCGGCGTATGCGGTCGCGGGAAATCCGATCCGGCCGATGAACAGAGAGATCACCGCGATCCTCAGGATCATCTCCAGGATGCCGGAGAGCATCGGAAGCATCGGCTTTCCCAGACCCTGCACGGAGCTTCTTATCACGAACAGACAATCCACGCAGAGCATCATCGCGCCGCAGCGCGGAAGGAACTGGACCACCAGGGCGATCTGATCGGATCCGGTCAGCAGGAATCCCGCAAGCGCCGCCGGGGCGAAAAACATGAGGGATCCGAATACCAGATAGGTGAGAAGGGAGATCCCCAGGCAGATGCGGAGACCGTCCCGGATCCGGCCGTATTCGCCGGCACCGTAATTCTGGCTGGTGTAGGCGCTCATGGCGTTCCCTGCCGTCGCGGCCGGGGTCATGAACAGATTCAGGTATTTGCTGCAGGCGGTGTAGGCCGCGGTATAGACCACGCCGTATCCGTTGACAAAGTACTGGACCACCATGCAGCCGATCGCGGTGATGGAATTCATGAATGCCATCGGCAGGCCGTTTTTCAAAAGCGGTGCGAAGACCGTCCGGCCGTTGATAAAGTCCTCCTTAGTGAGCCGGATCATCGGGATCTGTGTCAGCCGATGGATGCAGATCGCGGCGGAGAGGAGCTGCGAGCAGATCGTGGCGATGGCGGCGCCCTCCACTCCCATGTGCAGGACCATGATGAATACCCAGTTTAACGTCAGATTGAGGACGGATGATCCGATGATCGCTTTGAGCGGTGTCTTGCTGTCCCCCAGAGACCGGAGGACCGCGGCGGAGATGTTGTAGCAGATCCCGGTCGAGAGACCGCCGAACACGATGTATCCGTACAGGAGGCTGTCGCCGATGATCAGCTCATCCGTCTGCAGGAGACGGAGCGCCAGAGGCAGGAAAGACACGCTGACAGCGGATAAGAGGATCGAGAGCAGGATACCGAGCTCAATGACGCCGGCCAGCCGAAGCTTCAGCTCGGGAAGATTCTTGGCACCGTAGCTCTGCGCGATCAGGACACCGAACCCGTTGGCGAGTCCGAAGGAAAAGCCGACGATCAGGAAAAAGAGGGAGCTCATGTTGCCGACGGCGGCAAGCGCGTTGTCTCCCAGACCCTTTCCCACGATCCAGGTATCCGCGAAGTTGTAAAACTGCTGCAGCATGCTCGTCAGCAGAAGCGGCCAGTAAAAGGAAAGGATCAATCCGAGCGGATTGCCCTGTGTGAGATCGACTTCTTTTTTTCTTGCGGTGACGTGACTCTGTGTGCTCATTTTCTGTTCCTGCTTTCCCTGTATTTCGTCCGTTGATTGCAAAATACTCGCATTCCTGCTATGATGCTTATTGTTTTTTGAGGATTTGCTGTTCGTTTTTTGATGTGAGGATCATGGATCTCAGCAACTACGAAAATCAGGAATTTTACAGGGGCAGCGCCTTCAATATGGCGACCGGGATCGAGGGGCGTTCCTATCCGACGCACTGGCACTCCTACGGGGAGATCATCCTCGTGGGGCCGGGGGAGATCAATGATTATCAGGTGGGCCAGACCGTTTATCACCTGTCGGAGGGGGATTTTGTGCTGGTCTGGCCGACGGAGATGCATGCGATCCTGGACGCCGACCGGAAGGAATCCGTGGTCATCCAGTTCAGCAATGCATTTGCCAGTTCGCAGTTTGATTTCCAGAGGATCATGCATTACTATCATGATCTGCATGTTCTCTGTGTCGGGGCGCATCCGGAGCTGGCTGCCGAGTTAAAGGAGCTGGCCTTCCAGATGCGGGATATCTATTACTCGACGGAGCATGACCGGGAACTGAAGTGCTGTCTCCGGCTGATGCAGTTCATGCTGAAACTGGATGAGAACCGGGAGATCCTGACGACGGACATGAGGAACGGGGAAGGTGAGACAGGCACCGGGGCAGCAGGCACGCTCCGCAGGATGATCGAGGTCACGGATTACATCAAGACGCATCTGACCGACGATGATCTGTCGCAGAATACCATGGCTTCCATGGCCGGGATCACGCCGGAGCATTTTTCGCGGATCTTTAAGAATGTCACGGGCCAGAATTACAGCAAATGGCTCAACATGATCCGCCTGGAAAAGGCGATCTCCCTGTTTCCGGAGAGCGGGATGTCCCTGACGGAAATCGCCATGCTCTCCGGATTTCAGAGTATACCGACCTTTAATCGTGTCTTTCGGGAGACCAAGGGCATATCACCGGGGGAATACCGGTCACTGTATGCCCGTAACGCCGGTTAGGCCGGCGTGACCTGTGCTTTGGCCGCCTCCATCGCCGCGATCACCTTCTCGGTGAAGGCGTCAAAGTCGGGATCCGGCTTCTGCTGCTCCGGGTGGGCCAGGATATAGTCCAGAGCGATCCGGACGCCCTCATCAAAGGGAACGGTGGTCTTCATCCCCGGGGAGAGTCTCTTTAATTTCCGATTGTCGAATACGACGGACTCCGCCTTGTCGCCCAGTAATTCCCCTGCGTAATCATAGCCGAATCTCGCGCCGACCTCGGCGAGGAAATCGGAAGGGACATGGACGGCGTGGAGCTCTACGCCCAGTGCCTGTGCTACGGCCCCGTAGATCAGGTTCCAGTTCAGGGTCTCATCGCCGGTGATCTGGACAGCTTCCCCGATGGCATGCGGATTCCCCAGGAGTCCGACGTAACCGTAGGCGAAATCCCGGTTAAAGGTCAGGGTCCAGAGAGAGGTCCCGTCTCCCGGTATGATCACGGGTTTGCCCTGCCGGATCCGGTCGATCACCTGCCAGGGGCCTTTTTTGCCGTGAACGCCGATGGGAATATTCCGCTCGTCGTAGGTGTGGCTTGGACGCACGATCGTCACCGGGAAGCCGTTCTCCCGGTATTCCTTCATCAGATATTCCTCGCAGGCGATCTTGTCGCGCGAATACTGCCAGTAGGGATTGGCGAGGGTGGTGCCCTCCGTGATCAGATAGCTCTTACAGGGCTTGTGATAGGCGGATGCGGAACTGATGTAGACATACTGATCGGTCCTGCCGGCAAAGAGTCTGACATCCCGCTCCACCTGGGAGGGGACAAAGCCGATGAACTCGGCGACGACATCCCAGCGTGTGTCGCCGGTCAGCTCGCGGACGCGGACTTCGTCATCGATATCAACGACCAGCTGCCGGACGTTTTGGGGAAGGATATCCGCGCGGTTCCCGCGGTTTAATACGGTCACCTCCCACAGGCCTTCCTCCGCCAGCTGCTTTACGATCGCGGTGCTGATCGTGCCGGTTCCTCCGATCATCAGGATCTTTCTCATGTCACTGCCTCCTTTCCGGATAAAAGGTTACCGGAATATATTACAGGAATCGTCTGCATCCCGCTTATCGGATTTTGACCGGGGCATCCTCAGGTTTTGCGATTTATCGACTGCTCTGATATTCGGCGGCCGCCCGGATCAGTCCGGCAAAGAGAGGGTGCGGGCGATTGGGGCGCGACTTGAATTCCGGGTGGGCCTGCGTGGCGACGAAGAACGGGTGCATCTCGGACGGCAGCTCCATCATCTCCACGATCCGGCCGTCCGGCGACAGGCCTGAGAGGACGACACCGGCCTCTTTCAGGCGTTCCCGGTAGTCGTTATTCACCTCATAGCGGTGCCGGTGCCGTTCGGTGATCTGTTCCGCGTCGTAGAGGGCACGGGCGATCGTCCCTTCGCGCAGGACGCACGGCCAGGAGCCCAGGCGGAGTGTGCCGCCGATATTTTCCACCCCGTTCTGTTCGGGCATGAGATGGATCACGGGGTGCGGGGTATCCGGGGCGATCTCCGCCGAGTTGGCGTCGGTCAGGCCGGCCAGATCCCGTGATATCTCCACGATCGCAAGCTGCATGCCGAGACAGATCCCCAGATACGGGATTCGGTTCTCGCGCGCATAGCGCACCGCGTCCACCATTCCCTCGATCCCGCGGTCGCCGAAGCCGCCCGGTACGAGGATCCCGTCCGTATTGCGAAAGATCTCCGCGGCGTTGTCCCGGTGTACGTGTTCGGAGTCGACCCATTGGATCTCCACTGCTTTTCTGTGCAGGATACCGCCGTGCTTTAAGGCTTCCACAACGCTTAAGTACGCGTCGTGCAGGGCGGTGTATTTGCCGACGATGGCGATCCGTACCGGATGCTCCCGGTCCAGATCGTGCAGGGTGTCTGCGATCACCTTCCAGTCGGTCAGATCCGGGTCCGGGCAGGGGAGCTTCAGGCAGGAGAGGACTGTCTGCGCGAGCCTTTCGTCCTCCATGGCTAACGGAGCTTCATAGAGATAATCCAGATCCAGGTTCTGCAGGACATGCGAGGCGGGGACGTTGCAGAACAGGCCGACCTTTTCCCGGACGGACGCGCTGATCGGCATCTCGCTCCGGCATACGATGATATTGGGCTGCAGTCCCATCCCCTGCAGGGTTTTGACCGCATTCTGCGTCGGCTTGGTCTTGAGCTCCGCGGAACACTTCAGATACGGGATCAGGGAGACGAGTAAGAGGACCGCGTTGTCGAAGCCGACTTCGCGCTGAAACTGGCGGATGGCCTCCAGATAGGGCTGGCTCTCGATATCGCCGACGGTGCCCCCCACTTCGATGATGGCGATCGTCGTCTCGTTTTCGTCATAATCGCGGTAGAAGCGTCCTTTGATCTCGTCCGTGATGTGGGGGATCACCTGGACGGTGTGCCCTCCGTAGTCGCCGCGGCGCTCCTTCTGCAGGACCGACCAGTAGATCTTGCCCGTCGTCACGTTGGCGTTTCTGCCGAGGTTCTCGTCGATGAACCTCTCATAATGCCCCAGATCCAGATCCGTTTCGGTGCCGTCCTCCGTGACGAAGACTTCACCGTGCTGCACCGGGTTCATGGTGCCGGGATCGATGTTGATGTAGGGGTCCAGCTTCTGCATCGTCACGCGATAGCCGCGCGCCTTGAGCAGTCTGCCCAGGGAAGCCGCCGTGATGCCCTTCCCCAGACCGGATACCACACCTCCTGTGACAAATACATATTTGACCATACCGACTCCTTGTCTGCTCACAAATGAAAAGGCGTCGACGGGATAACCCGCCAACGCCCTTGTTGACATGTCAATCATACGCCTGCGGAGGGATTTGTCAAGGAGCGATTTTTTGCCGGATCTGATTTTTTGAAAATTCCTGTTGACAGACGCTTCTTTATCAGATACAATCATTAGTGCTTTGCGATAGTAGCTTAGTTGGTAAAGCGCCACCTTGCCAAGGTGGAGAGCGCGAGTTCGAGCCTCGTCTATCGCTTCGAAGGAATCCCTGATCATCAGGGATTTTTTTTTTCGCGCATATGCAGAGTCGGATGCATTTTCCGGCGATGATGGCTTGCAGGCAATCGTCGGGAAATGCATACGACGAGTAACGCGACCGAGATGGAGCGAAGCGGAATCGAGGTACGCGCTGCATATGCGCGAAGCGGGCAGAGTCGGATGCATTTTCCGGCGATGACGGAAATTTTTACTTGACATCACCAAAATCCCGGTGATAAAATGCGACTCATTAAAGGCAAAGGCGTCTTAACTTCGGTTAAGGCGCTTTTTCGTTTCCGGCGGTGCAATGGGGCTTCGCGTCTCGTTTTGGCACCGCCGTTTTTTGTGCAGAGGAAGAAGATTATGTGCTCGATCATGGGATTAACCGACCGCTCCGTGGATGAAAAGACCCTGCGGGATTGCTTTGACCGCACGGTCTCCCGCGGTCCGGACATGAGCCGCGTGGCGGAGGCGGGGAGCGGGGTTCTCTGCTTTCACCGGTTGGCGATCATGGGTCTGACGGAGGAGGGGATGCAGCCTTTCTCGCTGGACGGCGATCTGTGTGTCTGCAACGGAGAGATCTACGGCTTCCGGGAGTTAAAGGAGCGGCTGGGGGACCGGTATGAATTCCAAAGCGGCAGCGACTGCGAGATCCTGTTGCCGCTTTATCGCGAATACGGGACTTATATGTTCCGGATGCTGGGGTCGGAATTCGCGCTGATCCTCTATGATCACAAGCGGGATACCTTTCTAGCGGCGCGCGATCCGATCGGGATCCGCCCGCTCTATTACGGATATCTGGCGTCCGGCGCCATCGCCTTTGCTTCCGAACCCAAGAATCTGATGGGGCTGTGCGCGGAGATCCGTCCCTTCCCTCCGGGACATTATTATATGGACGGTGAATTCCGGCGCTATATCGATCTGACTGCAGTCAAGAGCTATCTTCCCGATGATGTGGAGACCGCCTGTCACGGGATCCACGATCGGCTGGTCCGTTCGGTGGAGACCAGACTGGACGCGGATGCGCCGCTGGGATTTCTCTTATCCGGCGGTCTGGATTCCAGCCTCGTGTGCGCGATCAGCGCGAAGCTTCTGGGGCGGAAGATCCGCACCTTCGCGATCGGGATGGATGAGGATGCCATTGACCTTAAGTATGCCAGGCAGGTTGCTGACTTCATCGGTGCGGATCACACCGAGGTCTATATGACCCGCGAAGAGGTGATCGAGACGCTGCCGGAGGTGGTGAAGCTATTGGGAACCTGGGATATCACGACGATCCGCGCCAGCATGGGGATGTACCTCTGCTGCAAGGCGATCCACGAGACCACGGATGTGCGGGTGCTTCTGACGGGAGAGATCTCCGACGAGCTGTTTGGATATAAATATACGGATTTCGCACCGGATGACGAAAGCTTCCAGGCCGAATCCGCGAAGCGGGTCGATGAGCTCCATATGTACGATGTCCTGCGCGCGGACCGCTGCATCAGCGTGAACTCTCTGGAGGCGCGGGTGCCCTTCGGCGATACCGATTTTGTCCGGTATGTGATGAAGCTGGATCCGAAGATCAAGCGGAACACCTACGGGATGGGGAAGTATCTGCTGCGCCATGCCTTTGAAAAGGATAAGATCCTGCCGGAATCCATCCTGTGGCGGCAGAAGGCGGCATTCTCCGATGCGGTGGGCCATTCCATGGTAGATGATCTCAAGGAATATGCGGAGTCCCGCTATACGGATGCGGAGTATGAGGAAAAGAGGAAGAAGTATTCCTACCGCACGCCGTTCACCAAAGAGAGCCTGCTCTACCGGGAGCTCTTCGAGGCGGAATATCCCGGACAGGCGGAGATGATCCGGGATTACTGGATGCCGAACAAAGCGTGGGAGGGCTGTAACGTGAACGATCCCTCGGCGCGGGTCCTCGCCAACTACGGGGAGAGCGGCAGTTAAAGGATCACGAAGAGGCAGGGAAAGACGGAAGCAAACGAGTTCGAAAGCGGCAGAGGTAAGAGACCAACAAGAGCAGACAGCATCAGAGAAGAGCAGCAGACAAGCAACAGAAACAGGAAAAACAGGTAATCAGAAAACCATCAAAAGTAAAGAGAGGAGGCAGGTTATGGCAAAAGGAGTCGTGGCGGAATTGTTCGGGAGCATGGTATTCAACGAGGAGCGGATGAAGGAGCGTCTCTCCCCGATGGCGTACGGTGCGTGGAAAAAGTGCATCACCGACGGGAATTCACTGGATCTGCCCACCGCGAATGAGATCGCGGAGGCGATGAAGCAGTGGGCGCTGGAGAAGGGGGCGACCCATTATACGCACTGGTTCCAGCCCATGACCGGTGTCACCGCGGAGAAGCATGACAGCTTCATCGCGCCGACGGAGGGCGGAAGAATCATTATGGAGTTCTCCGGCAAGGAGCTGGTGAAGGGGGAACCGGATGCGTCGAGCTTCCCGTCCGGCGGTCTGCGCGCCACCTTTGAAGCGCGTGGATACACCGCGTGGGATCCCACCTCCTTTGCTTTTGTGAAGAACGGGTCGCTGTATATCCCGACGGTCTTCTGCTCCTACGGCGGACAGGCATTGGATAAGAAGACACCGCTCCTGCGCTCGATGGATGAGGTGAGCCGTCAATCGATCCGGATCCTCAGGCTCTTCGGCGACGATGAGACCAGGCGTGTCACTGCGCAGGTCGGGCCGGAGCAGGAATACTTCCTGATCGACAAGGAGCTCTATGCGAAGCGCCGGGATCTCAAGCTGACCGGCCGGACGCTCTTCGGGAACAAGCCGCCCAAAGGACAGGAGCTGGAGGATCATTACTTCGGCCAGATCAAGCCGCGGGTGGCAGCCTTTATGTCGGATCTGGACGCGGAGCTCTGGCGCGTCGGCGTACTCTCCAAGACCAAGCACAATGAGGTGGCACCTTCCCAGCATGAGATGGCCCCTGTGTATTCGGATGCGAACGCGGCCTGCGATCAGAACCAGCTCACCATGGAGCTCATGAAGACGGTCGCCGACCGGCACGGTTTTGTGTGCCTCCTCCACGAAAAGCCCTATGCCGGCGTCAACGGATCCGGCAAACACGACAACTGGTCTCTGTCCACCGATACCGGCAAAAACCTATTTAAGCCCGGATCGACCCCGCGGCAGAACGCGCAGTTCCTGCTCTTCCTGGCGGCCTTTGTCAAGGGCGTCGATGAATATCAGGAGGCGTTGCGTGTGACCGTGGCCAGTGCCGGAAATGATCATCGTCTCGGTGCACAGGAGGCGCCGCCGGCCATCATCTCCATCTTCTTAGGTGACGAGCTGGAGGCGGTCGTCGAGAGCATCATCAAGGGAACCCCTGTCAAGGCGGGCGGGAAGCGATCCCTGACCATCGGTGTGGATGTCCTCCCGGCGATCCCGCAGGACAACACGGATCGCAACCGGACCTCTCCGATGGCCTTCACCGGCAACAAATTCGAATTCCGCATGCTGGGCAGCTCTCAGTCGATCTCCGGACCGAATATCGCCCTCAACACGATCATGGCACAGGAGCTCAAGGAATTCGCGGACAAGCTGGAAAAGTCGAAGAACTTCCAGAGTGATCTGCAGAAGCTGTTAAAGAAGGTCTTCACGGATCACCAGCGCATCATCTTCAACGGCAACGGTTATGACGAGAGCTGGGTGAAGGAGGCGGAAAAGAGGGGGCTCGCCAATCTGGTCTCCACCGCGGACGCGCTGACGCACTACGCTTCGCCGAAGAATGTGAAGCTATACACCGAAAACAATATCTACACGGAGGAGGAGCTGCTGGCCCGCGCCAATATTCATATGGAGACTTACAACGCGACGATCGAGATCGAGGCGCGGACGATGATCGACATGATCGACCACGAGATCCTCCCGGCGGCCAGCGCCTACGCGACGGAGCTCTGCGAGCGCGCGGCGTCCAAGAGCGAGGCGGGGATCAAGAGCGGCTATGAGACAAAGCTGGCCGCGGAGCTCGCCGATCTGACCGATCGTCTGGCAGGCAGCAATGAGAAGCTTAAGAAGGATATGGATAAGATCCCTGCGGATCCCGCGAAGGCGATGGCCTATATCCATCGGACGATCCTTAAGGATATGGCGCAGGCGAGAACCCTGGCGGATCAGCTGGAAGCCGGGATCGACGAGGAGTACTGGCCGTTCCCGACCTATGCGGAGCTTCTGTTCAGCGAGTGAAAATCGGAGACAAGACGATGTTTGATGCGAGAAAAAATGAAGTACAACCGCCGCTGTATGACAGACGATTTGAGCACGA
>JAFPTK010000074.1 GCA_017400305.1 Lachnospiraceae bacterium
CCCTATGTCGCGGGATATCGCGAGGCGGCCGGGCGGTTTGGAGTGCCGCTCGTCGATGCGTGGAGTCGCAGCCGGGAATGCCTGACGCGTCTGGGAGACGCCGGGAGTGTTCGCTTCTTCATGCATCTGCAGCCGGGAGAGTCCATGGTGTGTCCGGGCGGACAGAAGGATGATACCCATCTGAAATACGAGGGGGCTATGCTGTTTGGCAGGCTCATCGCGGAAGAGATCAGGAAGCTTCCGCCGATCTATGCCTCTCTGGTGGATGAGGAGGTTCTGAAGGAACTGACCACCCAGGATGCGATCCGGGAGACCGGAGGCTTTTTCCCGGAGGGGACCCCCAATGAAGATGAAACATAAAAAGGATATCGAAAGCTTCTTAAACAGCTATGCGGCGCACCCCAACCGCCCGCTGGGGGCGTTGATCGGATTCTATCAGGGGTATTATCACAATTTTGCCTTCTCGACTTTTTTCTACATCATCAAGCATTCCCCTGTCTGGATCCTGCCGATCGCGACCGCCAACATCATTAACTCCGTAACGGAGGGCAGCGGGGATACCGCGCGCCTGATCCTGTCCAACGGTGCGCTGCTGGTCTTTCTGCTGTTGCTCAATATCCCGATGAACTATCTGCACATGCATTTCCGTGCTTCCGCGGTGCGGGATGTGGAGGCCGGTCTCCGGAGTGCGCTGATCCGCAAAATCCAGGCGATGTCCGTTCTCTCTGAAAAGGATATCCAGTCGGGGCGTCTCCAGTCCAAGATCATCCGTGATGTAGAAGCGGTGGAGACCCTTTCCGACCAGCTCTTCGTCAATCTGCTCAATATCATCATCAATGTAGTGGTGGCACTCTCTGTCACGATCTTCAAGAGCCGGGTGGTCTTTCTGTTTTTCCTGCTCATGGTGCCTCTGGCGGCTTCCCTGGTGTATTTCTTTAAGAAACCGATCAAGCGGCACAATCAGAGATTCCGGCGGCAGATGGAAGCGACGAGTGCCAGGGTTGCGGAAATGGTGGAGCTGGTCCCGGTGACGCGGGCGCACGCACTGGAGGAGGAAGAGATCTCCAAAATGGAGAAATATGTCTACGGCATCGCGGACGAGGGCTATCAGCTGGATATGATCCAGACCAACTTCGGTGCGGTGAGTTGGGCGTGCTTCCAGATCTTCCAGGTAATCTGTCTGGTGTTTACGGCTTTCCTGGCGATGCGTGCCGTGATCCACACCGGAGACGTCGTGTTGTATCAGAGCTATTTCACGACGATCGTCGGACAGGTGTCGAGCCTGTTAAATCTCCTGCCCACGATCTCCAAGGGCCTGGAATCCGTGAACAGCATCGGAGAGATCCTGAATATACAGGATGTAGAAAATAATGAGGGGAAGACACCCGTCGGACGGATCCGCGGCGATTATCGGTTTGAGCATGTCTCCTACCGGTATCCCAACACGGACCGCAAGGTGATCGACGATCTGAATCTCCGGATCCGGGCGGGACAGACCGTTGCCTTTGTCGGTGAGAGCGGCGCCGGCAAGACGACGATCATGAATATGCTCATCGGCTTCTGCGTCCCCACGGAGGGAGCTCTTCTCGTCGATGATCTGCCGATAGATACCATCGACCTGCACGCTTACCGCAGGAATCTCGCGGTGGTTCCGCAGAATACCGTGCTTTTCTCGGGCTCGATCCGGGACAATATCCTCTATGGCACAGAGGGTGTCACGGAGGAGGTCCTGGAGCGCGTCGTGGCGGAGTCCGGACTGAAGGGGGTAGTGGAAAAGCTGCCGGAGGGACTGGACACGCAGGTGGGGGAGCATGGCGACCGGCTTTCCGGAGGTCAGAAGCAGAGGATCTCCATCGCGCGGGCGCTGATCCGGGATCCCCGGGTCATCATCCTCGATGAGGCAACCAGTGCGCTGGATGCAATCTCGGAGCGGGAGGTGTCCTCCGCCCTGGACCACATCTCCCGGGAGCGGACCACTTTTATCGTGGCGCATAAGCTCGAGACGATCCGCAAGGCGGACCGGATCATCGTGATGCAGGACGGCGGCGTGGTCGAGAGCGGGACCTTTGCGGAGCTGATGAATCAAAGAGGTTACTTCTATCATATGGAAGCAGGAGGACGGGAAAATGATTCTTGAAGTGGGAAAGGAACGTGATTACAGTACGATCACGGAGGCGGTCCAGGCGGTTCCTTATCGGGAGGAGGCTCTGATCCGGATCGAGGAGGGCGTCTATCACGAAAAGATCTTTCTGGAAAAAAAGAAGATCACGCTCGAGGGAGCGGGGATCGGTAAGACGGTGATCTCCTGGGGAGACGGCGCCGCAGATGATATGCCGGACGGCACAAAACGGGGGACCTTCCGAAGCTACACGCTATTTGCCGGGGGAGAGGAAGTCACGATCCGGGATCTCACGATCGAGAATACCGCCGGCCCGGGAGAAATTGCGGGACAGGCACTTGCGTTGTACGCAGACGCGGAACAGATGCACGTGGAAAATACGGAACTCGTCTCCTTTCAGGATACCCTGTTCTGCGCACCGCTTCCCAGAACGGAACGGCAGGCGAGAGGGTTCTTCGGCCCGCGCGCGCATTCACCGAGACAGGCGACCAGGCAGTATTATCGGAATTGCAGGATCCGCGGGGATGTGGACTTTATCTTCGGCGGAGCGGATGCGCTTTTTGAGAACTGTCGGATCGTCATTGCGGGAAGGCCGGAGGGCGAGGAACTCCATCCGGCCGGATATGTCGCCGCGCCGTGTGAATGCCCCGGGGAGATCGGGCTGGTGTTTCTTGGCTGCACGATCACGGCGGAGGATACGGTGAAGGAGGGGACCGCGTTTCTGGGGCGCCCCTGGCGGCCGGAGGGCAGGACCGCCTATCTGCACTGCGTGTTTGACCGATCGATCCATCCGCGCCGGTATTCCGGCTGGGGAGAGGTGGAGAAGGAGGAACCGGATGCCTTTCTGGCGGAGTATGACTCCCGCTGGACAGATGGCAATCCTGTGCCGATGTCGGAAAGGAATCCCTGGGTCCGGATACTGACGGGCGGGGAGGCCGATCAGCTGGAAGAGAAGGCGAAGAGTCTGCGGGAGCAGATTCTGTCCTGAGGGAACAACATCTGTATTGCCGGATATGACGGCCGAGAAAGGAGGAATACTCTATGCAACTGGGAATCCGGGCGCATGACGTCGCTTATGCGCCGTTCGAAAAACTGGTACCGGCCATCCGTGACCAGGGCTTTACCTGTATGCATATCGCTCTGAGCAAATCGATCCGGGAGTTTACACCCGGGATCAGCGCGATGACACCGGGACTGGCGATGTATATGAAGAGGATCTGTGCGCAGAACGGCATCGACATCGCCGTATTGGGAAATTATCTGAATCTGTGTCATCCCGATCCGGAGGAGTATCGCAGGATCCTGAAGAAATATGTAGCACATCTGCGCTTTGCGAGTATCCTGGGCTGCGGCGTGGTCGGGACAGAGACGGGCGCCTGCAACGAGGAGTACCGCTTTGAGCCATACAGTCACTCGGAGGAGGCGCTCAAGACCTTCATCGAACGCCTGCAGCCTGCGGTGGAGGCGGCGGAGAGATTCGGTGTGATCCTTGCGATCGAACCCGTCTGGAAGCACATCGTCTGCGACCCGAAGCGGGCGCGCCGCGTCCTGGATGAGATCGATTCCCCCAATCTTCAGATCATCTTTGACCCCGTCAATCTGCTCTGCCGGGACAACATGGACCGTCAGGATGACATCATCCGGGAGTCCTTTGATCTGTTGTGTGAGGATATCGCGGTCGTGCATCTTAAGGATTTTGTCCCCGAGGGCGAGGACCTTAAGTCCGTGGAATCCGGAGCGGGACAGCTGGATTATCCGCTGCTTCTGAAGCTCATTCGGGAGCACAAGCCCTATGTGCAATGTACCATGGAGGACACCAGACCGGAAAATGCGGTACGGGCGCGGAAGTATGTACAGGAGATCTACGATAACCTGTAAAAACGTCGCATGATTGCAATTCTTGCTTAACTATTTGTGATAGTTGCGTCTCTGCGCCGGAAATGTAGATTTCCTGCTTCAGAATGATAAACTGATAGTAACAGAGAGTTCTGCGGGTGATCCCCGCATCATATCATCAAGGACAATAAGGAGGGAATAGCGATGGGAAGAGTAGTAACATTCGGAGAGATCATGCTTCGGTTGGCACCGAACGGGTATTATCGGTTCTTCCAGGACGATCAGCTGCAGGCGACCTTTGGCGGCGGTGAGGCCAATGTCTCGGTGTCACTCGCCAATTACGGTCTGGATACCGCTTTTGTGACCAAGCTTCCGACGCACGCCATCGGACAGGCTGCGGTGAATCAGCTTCGGTATTTCGGCGTGGACACACAATTCATCGCCCGTGGCGGCGACCGTGTCGGTATTTACTATCTCGAGAAGGGAGCGGCCCAGAGAGGCTCCGTCTGTATCTATGACCGCGCGCATTCCGCCATTCAGGAGGCTTCTCCCTCCGACTTCGACTGGGATAAGATCTTTGACGGCGCGGAGTGGTTCCATTTCACCGGCATCACACCCGCACTCGGTCAGAATCTTGTCGACATCTGTATCGAGGCATGCAAGGCGGCCAAGGCAAAGGGGGTCAAGATCTCCTGTGACTTAAACTACCGCGGAAAGCTCTGGACCAGAGAGCAGGCGAGGGAGGCCATGACGAAGATCTGCGAGTACGTTGATGTCTGCATCTCCAACGAGGAGGATGCCAAGGATGTCTTCGGGATCGAAGCGGAGGGCTCCGATATCACCGGAGGAAAGCTCAATACCGACGGCTACAAATCGGTCGCCAAGCAGCTTGCGGACAAGTTCCATTTTGAAAAGGTCGCGATCACGCTCCGTACCTCCATCTCCGCCAATGACAACGACTGGCAGGGCATGCTCTACGACGGCAAGGATTACTGCTTCTCCAAGCAGTACCATCTCCATATCGTGGATCGCGTCGGCGGCGGCGACAGCTTCGGCGGCGGCCTGATCTACTCCCTGGTGAACGGTTATTCCACTCAGGATGCCATCGAGTTCGCCGTGGCGGCTTCCGCGCTCAAGCACTCCATCGAGGGTGACTTTAACCGGGTGAGCGCAGCAGAGGTTAAGAAGCTGGCCGGGGGGGATGCATCCGGACGCGTACAGCGCTGAGAAACAGGAGAAACTGTGATTCCGGCACGGAGAGCGCGTGCCGTTGGAAAAGGAGAGCGATATGAATAAATTAAGCTATCAGACGCTGAAAGAGATCGGCTATGACGGATATCTGCTGGAGGATGCACCGGAGCGGGTCCTGCAGTTCGGTGAGGGCAATTTCCTCCGCGCGTTCGTCGATTATTTCTTTGACATCATGAACGAGAAGGCGGGCTTCAACGGCAAGGTCGTGCTGACACAGCCGATCGGACAGGGGCTCGCGGATATGATCAATGAGCAGGAGGGACTCTACACCCTGTTCCTTCGCGGTCAGGAGAACGGACAGGAGGTAAACCGCAAGCGTGTGATCTCCTGTGTCTCCCGGTGCCTCAACCCCTATAAGGATTATGATGCCCTGATGGCCTGTGCGGCGAATCCGGATCTGCGCTTCATCGTGAGCAACACGACGGAAGCGGGGATCGCATATGATCCCACCTGCAATAAGGAGGACAAGCCGGCAGCCAGCTTCCCGGGCAAGCTCACGCAGTTTCTCTATGAGCGGTTCGAGAAGAAGCTGCCCGGATTCATCATCCTCTCCTGCGAACTGATCGACCGCAACGGGGACGAGCTGCTCAAATGCGTCCATCAGTATATCGATCAGTGGGCGCTGGGGGACAGCTTCCGCAAATGGGTGGACGAGGAGAACATTTTCTGCTCGACCCTGGTGGACCGGATCGTTCCCGGCTATCCGAGGAATGAAGCGGCAAAGATCTGCGAGGAGCTCGGTTATCAGGATAATATCATCGATACCGCGGAGGTATTTGGCGCCTGGGTCATCGAGGGACCGCAGAGCATCAAGAAGGATTTCCCCTGCGAGGAGGCGGAGCTGCCGATCCTCATCGTGGATAATGTAGATCCCTACAAGAAACGCAAGGTCCGTATCTTAAACGGTGCGCATACTTCGATGATCATGGGCGCCTATCTCGCGGGGCAGGACATCGTCCGTGACTGCATGAAGGATGATGTCATCCGTGGCTACATGAACCGGGCGCTGAATGACGAGATCATTCCGGTCCTCAAGGCGTCACTTCCCGAGGCGGATCTGCGAGAGTTTGCCGGGGCGGTCTCGGATCGCTTTGCAAATCCGTTCATCGATCATCTGCTGTTGTCCATCTCGCTCAATTCCGCTTCCAAGTGGAAGGCACGTGTGATGCCGACAGTGCTGGAGTATTATGAGCAGAATCAGAAGCTGCCGGCTGTTCTCACGTTTTCCTTCGCGGCCTTCCTTGCCTTCTACCACGAAGGAAAGGAGAGAGGAGAGGGATGCCTGATCGGTAAGAGAGGGGATAATACCTACGAGATCAAGGATGACGGCTGGGTACTGGATGATTTCTACACGTTAAAGGATGCTTCCGACGAGGAACTGGTAAAGAGCATCATCGGCAATGAGAAGATGTGGGGAACGGCCCTGAAGGATCTGCCCGGCTTTGCGGAGACCGTGGCGGAGGATCTGAAGATGATCCGTGACAAGGGTATGTACGAAGCAATGAAAGAGGTGTCCCGTTGAAGGTCATAAAAATACATCCGTCAGATAATGTGGCTGTGGCACTCACCGACATCGCCGCCGGGGAGGAGGTCACGGCAGAGGATCTTACGATCCGCGCTGCGGAAGCAGTGGCACGGGGGCATAAGATTGCGCTCAGGGACATCCCGAAGGACGAGGCGGTCGTCAAATACGGCAATCGCATCGGCTATGCCAAGGAGAAGATCGCGGCCGGCAGCTGGGTTCACACACAGAATGTCAGGACCGGACTTTCGGAATCCGAGAAATATGTCTATGAACCGGTACGCTGCGAGCTGCCGGAGGTGAAGCCGAGGTCGTTTCAGGGCTATCGCAGGCCCAACGGCAAGGTGGGGATCCGCAATGAGATCTGGATCATTCCCACGGTGGGCTGCGTCAACTCGGTCGCCGAGAAGCTGGCCGCGGATTCGGCGGATCTGGTGAAGGGCAGTGTGGAAGGAATCCACGCGTTTACCCATCCTTTCGGCTGTTCCCAGATGGGAGAGGATCATGAGACCACGAAGCGGCTGCTGGCTGCCCTGGTCCACCATCCCAATGCCGGCGGGGTGCTGGTGCTCTCGCTCGGATGTGAGAACCTGACCACGGAGCAGTTTAAGAGCGAGCTGCGCGAGTGGAATGATAAGCGGGTGAAGTTCCTGACCTGCCAGGACGTGGAGGATGAATTCGCCGAAGGGAGAAAGCTTTTAGAGGAGCTGGCGTCCTATGCGGGCGGATTTAAACGGGAGGAGATCCCCGCCTCCGAACTCATCGTCGGGATGAAGTGCGGCGGTTCGGACGGCCTGTCCGGTATCACGGCCAATCCGACAGTGGGACGCTTCTCCGACCGGCTGATCGCACTGGGCGGTTCCACGGTCTTGACGGAGGTGCCGGAGATGTTCGGCGCCGAGTCGATCCTCTTTAACCGCTGCAAGGATGCGGATGTCTTTGACAAAGCGGTACGCATGGTGAACCGTTTCAAGGAGTATTTTACCTCCCATGGCCAGGTGGTGTATGAGAACCCCTCCCCCGGCAATAAGGCGGGCGGGATCACCACACTGGAGGACAAGTCCTGCGGCTGCGTGCAGAAGGGCGGCTCCGCCCCTGTGGTGGATGTGCTGGAATATGCCCAGAGCGTGACGAGAAAGGGACTGACGCTCCTCTCCGGACCGGGAAATGACATGGTGAGTACGACGGATCTGACCGCTGCCGGGGCGCATCTGATCCTCTTTACGACCGGCAGAGGGACACCCTTCGGCGCGCCGGCTCCGACGGTGAAGATTTCGACCAATACCGCGCTCTATGAGAAAAAGGGAAACTGGATCGATTTTAATGCCGGAACGGTGGCGGACGGATCCGAGACCCTGGATGAGGCGGGAGACCGACTGCTTGACTTTGTCATGGAGATCGCAAGCGGAAAGGAGACGAAGACCGAGGCGGCGGGCTTCCGGGAGATCTCGATCTTTAAAGACGGCGTGGTCCTCTGAGGCCCGGACCGGCAGCAGATCGGATCTGATCACTGCGTAAAGTATCCACCGGGGATGGTTCTGTCTGACGAAAAATATGTCAGACAGAACCGTCCCCGGTTGTTCTCTGTGTTATAATAGTACGCAGTAAGACAGCAAGGGAGTCATAACATGAAGCATCACGAGAAGGAACAGAAAGCCCCCGGACCGACGGCAGCCCGGGTTCTTAAGATCCTCCTGGGGATCCCGGCCGGGATCATCGCGCTGGCCCTCGTCGGTCTGCTGATCCTGACTGCCATGGAGTATCGCCCGGAAGCGGTCGAGGAGGCGGAGGAGTGGGATTCGTCGGAGACAGCCGGGACCCTCTCGCCCGGTGAGAGCTTCACGATCGCCTCCTGGAATATCGGCTACGGAGCGCTGGGGGACAATGCGGACTTCTTTATGGACGGCGGGAAAATGGTCAATACCGCCGACAGGGCCCGGGTGCTTAAGAATCTGACCGGCATCCGCGATGAGCTTGCCTCCGTCGATCCCGATGTCGTATTTCTGCAGGAGACCGACCGGAATTCCACCCGGTCGCACGGGGTGGATGAGATACGCTTTCTGATGGGAGATCGCTCCGATCCCACCTTTGCCACCGGGATGAGCTATGCCTTTGCCTGTAACTTTCGGGCACCGTTTGTGCCTTATCCGATCCCGCCCATCGGAAGGGTGGATTCCGGGATCGTCACGCTGACCGCCTTCCCTGTCAGGGAAGCGACACGGATACAGCTGTTCTGTCCCTTCTCCTGGCCGGTCCGTATCGCCAATCTCAAGCGCTGCCTGCTGGTCACCCGGATACCGGTGGAGGGGAGCGATCGGGAGCTGGTCCTCGTCAATCTGCATCTGGAAGCCTATGACAGCGGGGAAGGAAAGATACAGCAGACGAAACAGCTGGTCTCGTTGCTGGAGCGGGAAATGTCCGCCGGCAATTATGTCATTGCGGGCGGAGATTTCAATCAGAAGTTTTCTTCCGTGGATGCGAGCGCTTTTCCCTCCCTTTCGGATATGTGGGTGTGCGGCTCGATCGATGAGACATCCTTCCCGAAGGGGTTCCGTTTCTACATGGACGATCGTGTGCCCAGCTGCCGTTCCCTGGACCGTCCGCTTGCCGGCGCGCCGGATAACGATCCTGCGGCGTTTCAATACTATCTGATCGACGGCTATATCGTTTCGGACAACCTCGACGTGGAGCGTTTTGAGGTCAGGGATCTGGGCTTTGTCTGTGCCGATCACAATCCGACGGTCATGACGGTACGGCTTAAGGCGGACGGAGACTGACGGGTGCTCCCTTTCTTTGCCCGGAGTTTTGTGATACAATCAGGACGGTTTTTTATCAGTACATCAGTGGATGAGGAGGTATGACATGCCCTCGTGGTTAAAGGATGCGGTTTTCTATGAGATCTATCCCCAGTCGTTCCGGGACACGAACGGCGACGGGATCGGGGATATTCCCGGGATCGAGGAGAAGCTGGATTATATTAAGGAACTGGGGTGCAATGCGCTGTGGATCAATCCCTGCTATGATTCTCCGTTTCATGATGCGGGATACGATGTGCGGGATTACAAGAAGGTGGCGCCGCGTTACGGCACCAACGATGACCTTGTGAGGCTTTTCAGGGAGGCGCATGCCAGAGGGATCCGTGTGCTGCTGGACCTGGTGCCGGGGCACACTTCGGAGGAGCATCCCTGGTTTCTGGAGAGCAAGAAGCTTGCGCCGAATGAGTATACGAAGCGCTACATCTGGACCGATCACTGGCTGGCCGCGACACCGGGACATCCCTACATCGCCGGCGAGTGTGAACGGCCTGCCTGTTATATGCTCAATTTCTTCAAGTGCCAGCCGGCGCTCAACTATGGCTTTAAGGATCCCATCTATCCCTGGCAGTCGGCGACGGATTCCCCGGAGGCCAGAGCAACCATCGAGGCGGTCAAGGATGTGATGCGGTTCTGGCTCGGGAAGGGCTGTGACGGATTTCGTGTGGATATGGCGGATTCCCTGGTCAAGGATGATGACGAGGTCAAGTCCGGGACCTGCGCGATCTGGAGGGAGATCCGTCAGATGCTGGATGCAGAGTACCCTGAGGCGGCGATCATCTCCGAGTGGAGCAATCCCGTACTGGCGTTGAATTCCGCGGGTTTCCATATGGATTTCTACCTGGATCACCGCGGCAACGGATATAATACGTTATTCCGGGATTACGAGAACTACCCGCAGGAGGGGATGCTCTCGGATCACAGTTTTTTCCGGGCGGATGGAAGTCTTACAGATCCCAACGGAAGGAGTGACGTCCTGCGTTTTCTTGACGACTACCTGCCGAAGCTTGCTGCAACCAGGGGCAGGGGGTATATCAGCTTTATCTCCTGTAATCATGATACCAGACGCCCGCGATACACGCTGTCTGACCGCGAACTGCAGGTGGCATATCTCTGCCTCTATACCATGCCGGGCGTTCCGTTTGTCTATTACGGCGATGAGATCGGCATGCGTTATCAGGAGCTTCCCACGAAGGAGGGCGGTTACGATCGTACAGGCTCCCGTACGCCCATGCAGTGGAACAGCGGTAAGAATCTCGGATTCTCCGATGCGGAGCCATCCGAGCTCTATCTGCCTGTGGATCCCGCGCCGGACGCACCCACTGCCGAAAAGGCGATGGCCGATGAGGGCTCTCTCTATCATACGGTGAAAAAGGTCCTTCAGCTGCGCCATGCCCATCCTGCCCTGCAGGCCGACGGCGAGCTGGAGATCCTGTACGCACAGAGGGAGCAGTTCCCGTTCGTCTATGCGAGGATCGGAGAAGGAGAGCGGCTGACGATCGCAGTCAATCCTTCCCTGATGTCCACCACGATCTATCTGCCGGTGAAGCTTGCCGAGCCGTTGTACGTCATCGGAGAGGTCACGGCGGTCGTGGAGGGAGAAGGCGTGCTGCTCACCATGGGGCCGCAGTCGGCGGCGATCTTCTGATCCGTGGATCGGAGGGAGAGCGGCTCGCTGACACCGCCCGTCTGCGACGGATTCTACGTGTATATCCTGGGCTGCGCGGACGGCACCTTCTACACAGGCTGGACCAATCGTCTCGCCAAACGCCTGCGGGATCATAATACCCCGGGTAAGGGGGCAAAATATACCAGGAGCCGGATGCCATGCCGGCTCCTGTATTATGAGAGCTTCGACGACAGGGAAAGCGCCATGAAACGGGAGTGGGAGATCAAGCACCGGCTTTCGAGGCAGCAGAAGGAAGAATTGATCCGAGGGTCGGAAAAGACCCGGGGATCACATAAATAGCATGTGTTATCATATCTTTTTCTTGCACCGCGCACGTCCTCGTGTTATAATTCTGATTCCGTGAGACATTCCAATCCTTGCTCCCTCGCGAGGGGGTGCCAAAGACCAAAAGGAGGTAACTAAGGACATGAACAAGTACGAGCTGGCTGTCGTTGTGAACGCCAAGATCGATGACGAGGCGAGAAACGCTGTCGTTGACAAGGTCAAAGCGCTCATCGAACGATTCGGCGGACAGATCACGGAGGTGGACGACTGGGGGAAGAAGAGACTCGCCTATGAGATCGACAAGATGAACGAGGGCTTCTACTACTTCATCCGGTTCGATGCCGAGCCGACTGCACCTGCCGAGATCGAGAAGCGTATGCGTATCGCCGACAATGTCATCCGGTATCTTTGTGTTCGCAATGAGGCGGCATAAGGTACAGAAAGGGTGATACCAAGATGAACAAAGTGATTTTGATGGGTCGGCTGACCCGTGATCCCGACGTCCGCTATTCCCAGGGGGAGAATGCCAATGCAGTGGCACGCTACACACTGGCGGTGGACAGGAGATTTGTCAGACGTGACAATCCCGACGCTCAGACGGCTGATTTCATCGGCTGTGTGGCCTTCGGAAAAGCGGCTGAGTTTGCGGAGAAGTATCTCCACAAGGGGACAAAGATCGCGATCACCGGTCGGATCCAGACCGGAAGCTACACCAACAAGGAAGGCGTCAAGATTTACACAACGGATGTTGTGGTGGAGGACCAGGAGTTCGCCGAGTCCAAGAATGCGGCGAACGGTGGCGGTGCTTCCTACGGCGGCGGCAATTCCTTTGGCGGAGCATCCGCAGCGCCTGCGGAAGCAGGGGACGGCTTCATGAATATCCCGGATGACGGCGGGATCGATGAAGAACTCCCGTTCAACTGATAAGAACTGATTGTTTTCAGACTGATCCTTAGGAGGTAAGACCATGGCTTTTACAAAGAGTGACAGAGGCGATTCGCCGATGAGAAGAAGAGGCGGCATGCACAGACGCAAGAAGGTCTGCGCGTTCTGCGGCAAGGAGGCGGGTATCGATTACAAGGATACCGCCAAGCTTAAGAAGTTCGTATCGGAGAGCGGCAAGATCCTTCCCCGCCGTATCACCGGCAACTGCGCAAGGCACCAGAGAGAACTGACGGTCGCGATCAAGCGCGCACGTCATATCGCCCTGATGGCCTACGTGGAGGACTGACGTTACGATTTACAGCCATTCGGCAAACTGATTTTAAAATGGGCTGATGATCCGGGATCCCGGCAGAGTTTTCTGCCGGGATCTCTTGTTGCAGTATTTCGCAAAGTGTGTTATGATAAAACGTCTATAATCTGCACGGATACCGGTGGAGACAGTGGGATGGCAAAGCGGAAACAGATAAAACTGAAGGGGAAGCTCAGGACCCTGTTTTTGGCTTCTTTGTGGCTGGGACTTCTGTTAGTCGGTGTCAATGTACTGATCTATACGATCAACCAGGAGGCGGGACTTTTCCTGACGGCCTTTGCCATGGTCTACCTGGTGGTCATGCTCCTCCTTTACCTGAATTCCCGCACGATCCTGATGAATGAGCTCATCAGCTTTGCGACGGAGTACGGACAGATCCAGAAGACGCTGTTAAGAGAACTGGATCTTCCCAGCGCTCTGTTAGATGACACCGGGCGCGTCGTATGGACGAACCGGGCTTTTGAGCGCACGGTTCACGAGGAACGAGGCTTCCGAAAATCCATCACCTCGCTCTTTCCCGCACTGACGGCAGACCGGCTGCCGGTGGATGAGGATGAGATGGAGATGACGGTGGAATTTGAGGAGCGAAGCTTTTCCTTAAGGATCCGCCGGATCGATCTCTCGGAGATGGCGAGGAACAGTGATATCATCGAGAGCGCCAGCTACGAGGGCAGTCTGTATGCGATCTATCTCTTTGACGAGACGGCACTGAAGCTGGCTCTCAGAGAGATCGATGACCAGAGCCTGGCGGCGGGACTCATCTATCTGGACAACTATGATGAGGCGTTAGAGAGCGTGGAAGAGGTCCGCCGGTCTCTCCTGATCGCCCTCATCGATCGTAAGGTCAACAAGTATATCGCATCCTCCGGCGGGATCGCCAAGAAATTCGAAAAGGACAAGTATTTCGTGATCATGCCCAAGAAGTCCTGCATGGAGCTTCGGGAGACGCGGTTTGATATCCTGGATGATGTCAAGACGGTCAATATCGGCAACGAGATGGCGGTCACGCTGTCCATCGGCATGGGATACGACGGACTGACCTATGCGCAGAACTACGAATTCGCGAGAAGTGCCATCGACCTTGCCCTCGGCCGGGGCGGCGATCAGGCGGTCGTACGGACCGGAGAGTCCACGGTCTATTACGGTGGCAAGAGTCAGAAGATCGAGAAGAACACCCGTGTGAAAGCCCGTGTCAAAGCGCATGCCCTCGAGGAGATCATCTCGGGCAAGGACAATGTGCTGGTCATGGGACATCGAAACGGGGATGCGGACAGCTTCGGTTCCGCGGTGGGGATCTACCGGGTGGTCAGATCGCTGGATCACCAGGCGCAGATCGTCTTAAACGATGTCACAAGCTCCGTGCGCCCGCTGTTGGAGCTCTTCAGGAATAACCCCGATTATGAGGAGGATATGGTCATCGACAGCACCCATGCGCTGGATGCGGTCGGTCCTGAGACGGTGCTGGTCGTTGTGGATGTCAATAAACCGAGCATCACGGAGTGTCCGGAGCTGCTCCGGTTGTGCAAATATATCGTGGTCTTTGATCATCACAGACAGGGGACGGAGATCATCGAGAATGCGACGCTCTCCTATGTGGAGCCGTATGCCTCGTCTGCCTGCGAGATGGTCTCCGAGATCCTGCAGTATATCGGCGGAGATGTCCGGATCCACGCGGAGGAGGCGGACAGCATGTACGCCGGCATCATGATCGATACGAATAATTTCTCCTCCAAGACGGGCGTGCGTACCTTTGAGGCTGCGGCATTCCTGCGCAGAAACGGTGCGGATGTCACCCGTGTCAAGAAGCTGTTCCGTGAGGATGCGCAGGAATACAAGGCCCGGGCGGATGCCGTGTCCCAGGCGGAGATCTACCGTGGGAGCTTTGCAATCTCGATCTGCGATCCCGGCGGTGAGGTGGAGAGCCCGACGATCATCGGAGCGCAGGCGGCCAATGAGCTGCTCAATATCCGCGGGATCCGGGCAAGCTTTGTCTGTACGCCCTATCAGGGCAAGATCTTCGTGAGCGCACGATCGATCGACGAGGTGAACGTACAGGTGATCATGGAGCAGTTCGGCGGCGGCGGACATATGAATGAGGCGGGCTGTCAGCTGGAGGGCGTGTCGGCGGAGGAGTCGGTCACGATCATCCGGGAAGCACTGGATAAGCAGATAGAGGAGGGAAATCTATGAAAGTCATATTGACGGAGGATGTGAAGAAGCTCGGGAAACGCGGCGAAGTTGTCGAGGTGAGTGACGGATACGCCAAGAACTTCGTGATCCCCAAGAAGCTCGGCGTGGAAGCCAATGACAAGAACATGAATGTCTGGAAGAACGAGAAGCGCCGCGAGGACAAGCTGGCGGAGGTGCGCCTCGAGGAGGCGAAGGCTCTGGCGGAGCAGATCGGCGCGGTGCAGGTGAAGATCGAGATGAAGGGCGGCACCAGCGGCAAGGTGTTCGGAGCCGTCTCCACCAAGGAGATCGCGACGGCGGCCAAAAAGCAGCATGATCTGGATATCGACAAGAAAAAGATCGTGCTGGACGAGCCCATCAAGTCCTTCGGGGCGGTGAGTCTCCCGGTAAAGCTTCATCCGGAGGTGACAGCCACCCTTCATGTCATGGTCGTACAGAAAGAGGAGTAAGCCGGGTCCATGGAGGAAAATCTGACAAATGTGATCCGGCCCCGCGAGATGCCGCATTCCATGGAGACGGAGCTGGCGCTTGTCGGGACGTTGATGGTGGACCGGCAGGAGATCGATCTGGTGGTAAACCTGGTCTCGTCCGCGGATTTCTATGATCCGAACATGGGGCTTCTCTTCGATGTCATCGTCTCTCTCGATGCCGAGAGACAGCCGATCGATGAGGTGACGATTTTAGAGCGCCTGCGGGAGAAGCAGGCTCCTCCGCAGATCTGCGATGTGTCGTATCTGAATTCCGTGATGGATGCCGCACCCATCGGGGGCAGCCCCGAGGCGTACGCGAGGATCGTCGCGGATCGTTCCATGCTGCGCGGACTCATCCATGCGGCACAGGATATCGAGAAAAAGGGCTATGCCGGCGGTGAGAATATCCGGGAGATCATGGAGGATGCCGAGAGACAGATCTTTGCGATCACCCAGAAGAACAGTACCAACAGCTACGAGCCCATCCGCCGGACGATCGCCGAAGCGCTCTTTCGGATCGAGGCGGCGGGCCGTGTCAAGGGAAGAGTCACCGGTGTCGCCACCGGGTTTCAGGATCTGGATTATTACACGGCGGGATTTCAGAATTCCGACCTCATCCTGATCGCTGCCAGACCGTCCATGGGAAAGACGGCGCTCGCGCTCAATATCATGCAGAATATGATCTTAAAGAACGAACAGTCGGTTGTCTTTTTCTCCTTCGAAATGTCACGGATCCAGCTCGTCAACCGTATGCTCGCCATGCATTCCCGGGTGGATTCCTCGCATATCCGGACCGGCGATCTCTCAGAGAACGACTGGGCCAGCATCGTGGAGAGCGCGGACGTCCTGGGCCGCACCAGGTTGATCATCGATGAGGGGGTCGGCCTCACGGTGGGAGAGATGCGCTCCCGCTGCCGCAGGTACAAGGCGGAAAATGACATCAAGGCCATCTTTATCGACTACTTACAGCTCATGAGCGGATCCGGCAAGCGGGCTTCCGATTCGAGGCAGCAGGAGATCTCCGAGATCTCCCGTTCGTTAAAATCATTGGCCAGAGAGCTCAATGTGCCGGTGATCGCGCTCTCGCAGCTCTCCCGTGCCGTGGAGCAGCGGCCGGACAAGCGGCCGATGCTGTCCGACCTCCGGGAATCCGGTGCGATCGAGCAGGACGCCGATGTTGTCATGTTCATCTATCGTGAGGAATATTACAAAAAGGATACGGAGCGCAAGAACATCGCGGATATCATCATCGCCAAGCAGAGAAACGGCCCGGTGGGGACCATCGAGCTGGTGTGGATGCCACAGTATACGAAATTCCAGTCCAAGGCAAGAGAGTGATCTGCCGCAGCGGGAAAAGAAAACAGGCGCAGCCATCGGCTGCGCCTGTCTGCTTGTTAGCTACTGATCGATCAGCCCTGAGAGATCGCGCTGACCGGGCACTGCGCTGCGCAGGAACCGCAATCGATGCAGGTATCCGCATTGATCTCATACTGGGAATCTCCCTGAGAGATCGCGCTGACCGGGCACTGTGCCGCACAGGAACCGCAACTGATGCAAGCGTCGCTGATTACATATGCCATGATGTTTTCTCCTTCCTGAATGTGTGCTTGATTGAACCGGTCGGATGAGCCGCATCCGACAGTGATTATGATAAATCAAACCCGAGCACATTGCAAGCAGATCCACCAAAATTAGCGTGGGCTAACGCCCGATTATCCCCTGTTCCGGCGTTGACAGTTCGGGTACCGAATGATAGTATTAATAGCGTTAGTCTTAACTTTTTCACAAGGTAGGAGGAAACCGAATATGGCTAGGAAAATGAAAACCATGGACGGCAACGAAGCTGCCGCATACGCATCCTATGCGTTTACGGAAGTCGCTGCCATGTATCCGATCACGCCTTCATCGGTCATGCCGGAGCATGTCGATGAGTGGGCGACGAAGGGAAAGAAGAATCTCTTCGGACGGACAGTACAGATCACGGAGATGCAGTCCGAGGCGGGCGCTGCCGGCGCCGTGCACGGCTCTCTGGTGGCCGGTGCTCTGACCAGCACCTACACCGCTTCTCAGGGTCTGCTGCTGATGATCCCCGATCTGTACAAGGTCGCGGGTGAGCGCCTCCCGGGTGTTTTCAATGTATCAGCCCGCTGCGTGGCGAGCCATGCGCTGAACATCTTCGGTGACCACTCCGATGTGTATGCCTGCCGTCAGACCGGCGTCGCGATGCTCTGCGATTCGAGCGTTCAGGAGGTCATGGACCTCACACCCGTCGCCTATATGGCGGCACTGGAGGGCAAGCTTCCCTTCATCAACTTCTTTGACGGTTTCCGTACCTCTCATGAGATCCAGAAGATCGAAGTCTGGGACGAGGACTACAAGGATCTGGACGAGATGGTCAATCACGCCGCGATCGACGAGTTCAAGGCGAATGCGCTGAATCCGAATCATCCCCGTCAGATGGGCTCTGCACAGAACCCGGATATCTTCTTCCAGTCCCGTGAGGCCTGCAACACCGGCTATGACGAGATGCCCGCCATTGTCCAGAAGTACATGGACAAGGTCAACGCCAAGATCGGCACGGATTACAAGCTGTTCAACTACTACGGCGCCAAGGATGCCGAGTCCGTCATCGTCGCGATGGGTTCCGTCTGTGACACCATCGAGGAGACCATCGATTATCTCGTTTCCAAGGGCGAGAAGGTCGGCGTCATCAAGGTCCGCCTGTTCCGTCCCTTCTCCGCCAAGGCACTGGTCGAGGCGATCCCGGATACGGTCAAGCGCATCGAGGTGCTGGATCGCACCAAGGAGCCCGGCTCCTTACGCGAGCCTCTTGCACTCGATGTCATCGCTGCCATCAAGGGCACGAAGTTTGAGTCCATCCCGGTATACTGCGGGCGTTACGGCCTTGGTTCCAAGGATACGACGCCGGAGCAGATCGTGGCGGTCTTTAAGAACACCGACAAGGAAGTGTTCACCATCGGTATCAATGATGACGTGACCAATCTTTCCCTGGATGCGGGCGCTCCGCTCATCACGACACCCGAGGGGACCACGAACTGCAAGTTTTGGGGTCTCGGCGCGGACGGTACCGTCGGTGCGAACAAGAACTCCATCAAGATCATCGGCGACAACACCGATATGTATGCACAGGCATACTTCGATTACGATTCCAAGAAGTCCGGCGGTGTCACCATGAGCCACCTCCGCTTCGGCAAGAAGCCCATCAAGTCCACGTATCTCATTCACAAGGCGGATTTCGTGGCCTGCCACAATCCCAGCTACATGCGCAAGTTCAACATGGTGCAGGAGCTGGTGGACGGCGGTTCCTTCCTGTTGAACTGCCCCTGGAGCGTCGATCAGCTCGACAGCGAGATCCCGGGACAGGTCAAGAAGTTCATGTATGATCACAAGATCAATTTCTACATCATGAACGGCTCCAAGATCGGTGTTGAGGTCGGCATGGGACCGACCAGGATCAATACGATCCTTCAGTCCGCTTTCTTTAACATCACCAAGATCATTCCGGAAGCGGATGCGATCAAGTTCATGAAGGATGCTGCACAGAAGACCTACGGCAACAAGGGTCAGGATGTCGTTGAGAAGAACTGGGCCGCCATCGATGCCGGTGCGGATCCGAAGAATCTGATCAAGGTCGAGATCCCGGAATCCTGGAAGGATGCCAAGGACGAGGGTCTCGATTTCAAGAAGGCCACCGAGGGACGCAAGGATGTTCTGGATTTCGTCAACAACATCCAGACAAAGGTCAGCGCCCAGGAGGGCAATACCCTGAAGGTATCCGATGTCCTGCCTTACGTGGACGGTTCCACGCCCAGCGGCGCAGCGGCCTACGAGAAGCGCGGCATCGCGGTCAATGTCCCGAAGTGGGATCCCGAGAAATGTATCCAGTGTAATGTCTGCTCGCTGGTCTGCCCGCACGCTGCGATCCGCCCGGTCGCGATGACCGAGGAAGAAGCTGCCAAGGCACCTGCGAACATGGCGGTCAAGGATATGACCGGTATGCCCGGTTACAAGTTCGCCATCGTTGTCTCCGCTCTCGACTGTACGGGCTGCGGCTCCTGCGCGAATGTATGTATGGCCAACGTCATGGCGGAGAAGAAGGAAGAGAAGCCTTCCACGCTCGTCATGGGCGCTCTTGCGGCAAACGAATATCAGCAGGAGTTCTTCGATTATGCGGTGAAGCTGCCGAGCAAGCCGGAGGTCGTGGAGAAGTTCAAGGAATCCACCATCAAGGGCGCACAGTTCAAGAAACCGCTGCTTGAGTTCTCCGGTGCCTGCGCAGGCTGCGGTGAGACCCCGTATGTCAAGCTGGTCACCCAGCTCTTCGGCGATCGGATGTACATCGCCAATGCGACGGGCTGCACCTCCATCTGGGGCAACAGCTCCCCGTCCACTCCTTACACGGTGAACGAAGAGGGCAAGGGCCCGGCCTGGGACAACTCCCTGTTCGAGGACAATGCGGAGTTCGGCTTCGGTATGGTGCTCGCTCAGAACGCTCTGCGTGACGAGATCAAGGAGCAGGTCGAGAAGATCGTTGAGGGCGGCGGTGCTGCCAAGGATGCGGCTCAGAAGTATCTCGACACCTTTGAAGTCGGAGCGACCAACGGCGCAGCAACCGACGAGCTCTTAAAGGCCATCGACGGCGACAGCTCCGAGGCGGCAAAGTTTATCAAGAAGAACAAGGATTTCGCGGCGAAGAAGAGCCAGTGGATCCTCGGCGGTGACGGCTGGGCTTTCGATATCGGTTTCGGCGGCCTCGATCACGTGCTCGCTTCCGGCAAGGATATCAACGTCCTCGTCGTGAACACCGAGGTGTACTCCAACACCGGCGGTCAGTCCAGTAAGGCTACCCCGATCGGTGCGGTGGCACAGTTCGCTGCGGGCGGTAAGCAGATCAAGCAGAAGGATCTTGCCTCCATCGCCATGAGCTACGGTTATGTCTATGTCGCACAGATCTCCATGGGTGCCGACATGAACCAGACCCTCAAGGCCATCGCCGAGGCGGAAGCGTATCCGGGACCGTCCCTGATCATCGCTTATGCGCCTTGCATCAACCACGGTCTCAAGATCAAGGGCGGTATGGCCAAGGTCCAGACCGAGGAGAAGCGTGCGGTGGAAGCCGGTTACTGGCATATGTTCCGCTACAATCCGGCCGCGGAGAAGAAGTTCACCCTCGACTCCAAGATGCCGACCGGTGATTATCAGGACTTCCTCGATGGCGAGGTCCGTTATCTGTCCCTGCGCAAGGCCAACCCGGCAAATGCGGAGAAGCTCTATGCGGCTTCCGCAGAGAATGCCAAGGCAAGACTGGCCTACCTGCAGAAACTCGTCGATCTCTACGACGATTCCAAGCAGGGCTAAGCAGCCACTCGGACAGACCAGATGTCAAAAAGACCGCCTCCGGATTTCCGGAGGCGGTTTTTAAATCGTGAGAGTGAGGGATCCGGGACCCGGGGAACGGATCAGATCTCGGAAAATGTCTGCAGTGCGTGGGTGCGGACCACCGCTTCGAAATGCTCCTCCAGATATTCCTCGGAAAGCGAGTCGGATGCGGCTGCGGCACCGTATTCGGCAAGAAGGGCGCAGACGGATACGAAGGCGGGATTCTTCTTCCTGACGCTCTGCGGATGCAGGCAGAGGTAGAACCGGCGCTCCTCCGGGTCACGATAGAGCGTATTGTTCCCGATCACCGCCATGTCGGAGATCCGGGCTGCGGCCCGCCTGATATCGTGTAAGCTGCGGAAGGAGAAGATGCGTGCGGTCCGGCGCTTCTTCTCGGCACCGGTCTTGGAGGCGGCTGGTCGATCCTTGATCTGACGGGACAGGCCGGGATTGAGCTGCGCCGCAAAACGACCGGAGGCTCCGGAATAATCGGGCTCGGTTATCCCCCGCAGCATCCGGTAAAAATCCCCGACCCCGGAATCTTCCTCGGCCGGATCCTCGCCGGGATATTCGTAATCCTCTCCGGCATCTTCGTCCTCCTCGTCCTCCTCGTCCATGAGCGGGCCGAAGGAGGCAAACCGGGTATCGAGTTCCTCGGGATCGTCTACCTGCGTGACGATCAGCACGAGGCACTCCGGTCCCATGGGGACGGCCTCGATCATCAGAGGATAGTCCTCCGCTTCAAAGCCGACCTCATAGCTGGCCTGTTTCATCATATCCTGAAACAGCGCCCGCGCCTTTTTGGATCCATAGGCAAATTCACTCAGCCTGACGCCGCGTCCGTCGAGATCCTCGCGGGTCAGGGTACATTTGATCTGCCGGTCATTGATTCGTTCGATCTTCATGCAGTACTCCATTGCACTATCGCATAGTTATCTTGATGTTAGCAGATACATCTTTATTCGTCAATCACGAGAAAAGACTTGCATTTTTACCCGTTCTGTGGTATAAGGGAATGCGTGAGAGATCTCCGGTAATCGGCATCCGAAAGGGGGTGACGGTGATCAGAGATAGTTGAGACTGGTTTTAGTTCTCATTTCACACGCGATATGCGTATTTCCCCTAGTATTGTGAAGTATTGAACACGGTGTATTGGTTTCCTGCGAAGGGAACTGTTTTCGTTGTTGTTAACGCGTTGCACAAACGCGTCGTGATGCAGCGGAGATCTCTTATCTGTGATTTCCGAGCGCACCCGCGCATATTCTGGGATGGTTCTCACGGAAAAAACCTTTTGGCGGATATGCGGGGACAGGATCAGTCTGAAAACGGATCGAGCCCATCGGTGTGCCTAAGACAAAGCGTGAAGAAATCATGGTGTAAGTAAAGCACATGTGATACAATGGAGGGCGTCGGAAAGGAGAGAGAATGAAAAGGATCATTCCCATACTCATTGCCGTCGCCCTCATCCTTATTGTAGGCGCTCTTTACGGAGGGGGACAGGTACTGGAACGTTATTCCTACAGCAGAGAATATGCTGATCTGAACGAATATTTCGGGGTCACAGGGGACGGTGATATCCCGATCCTGATGAACAATGAATGGATCGACGTCCACGCCAGAATGGTGGACGGCGGCTGCTACTTAAGACATGAGGATGTGGACCGGTTGCTGAACAGCCGATTTTACTATGGACGGGCGGACGGGACGCTGGTCTATACGACGCCGGATACCATCATCACCGCAAAGCTCGGCACCGATGAGTGGACTTCCGCCGGAGGATCCTCCGACAGCGGCCGGGAGAAGCATGTGATCGCCAGAGAGGACGGAGAGACGCTCTGGATCCTGATGGATTATGTCGAGCGCTATTCCGATTTCACCTGGGCATTGTACGAGGAGCCGTATCGGATACGGATTTCGACCGAGTGGAAGGATTTCGAGCAGTCCGGTATCACGAAGAATACCTCGTTAAGGGTTCTGGGAGGGGTCAAAAGCGAGATCCTCCGCGATCTGAAGAAGGGAGAGCGGGTGGCCGTCCTGGAGCGGATGGAGACCTGGTCCAGGGTTCGGACGGACGACGGATTCACCGGTTACGTGGAGAATAAGCGTCTCTCGGAGCCGATCAAAGCCGAAGGGGTCGCACCGGCTTCCAAGCAGATGGAATATTCCCATATCACGAGAGACCGGCAGATTGTTCTGGCCTGGCACCAGATCGCCGGGGCCGCGGGAAATGATACTCTGGGGCCGATGATCGCCGCCACCAATGCGGGGCAGGTAAACGGTCTCAATACGATCTCCCCGACGTGGTTCTCTCTGGCCGATGATCAGGGGGGGATCAACAGCTTCGCTTCGACGGGGTATGTGACGGAGGCCCATGCGGCCGGCCTGGAGGTCTGGGGACTGGTGGACAATTTCACCGGCGAGGGCGACAGCACGGAGGTCCTTAAGTACGCCGCCACCAGGGCAAACCTGATCGCGAATCTGATGGATCAGGCTGCGCAATATGACCTGGAGGGGATCAACGTGGACTTTGAGGGCGTTCCGGCCTCTTCCGGAGAGGACTTTATCGAGTTTATCCGGGAGCTCTCCATCCCCTGCCGGAAGGAGGGGATCGTCCTTTCGGTCGACAATTACGTCCCCATGGGAAGTCTCAATGACCATTATGATCGGGCAGAGCAGGGTGTGGTCGCGGATTACATCATCGTCATGGGATATGACGAGCATTACAAGGGGAGTCCGGAAGCAGGAAGTGTGGCTTCCATCGGCTATGTGGAGGACGGGATCCGGCGAACCGTCAGCGAGGTACCGGCTGAGAGGGTGATCGGCGGCATGCCGTTTTATACCCGTGTCTGGTCGACCAAGGGAAATGAAGTGGATTCCAGCGCGCTTGATATGAAGTCCTCCGCGGATTGGGTGGCTGAGCGCGGTGTGAAGCTTGCATGGGACGACGAGACCTGCCAGAACTACGGAGAGATCACGGATGGAGACGGAACCCTGCGGCAGGTCTGGATGGAGGATGCGGAATCGATCCGCACCAAGATCGCCGTGATGGGGACATATAAGATCGCAGGGGTCGCCGGCTGGCGTCTGGGCTTTGAAACACCGGATATCTGGGAGGTGATCGCGACCTCTCTGGCAAGCGTACCATGAAAACCGAGGTGGTGCGGATCGACCCGGCCCGCGTGAGCGGTGCGGCAGAGCGGCAGGCGATCGCAAGAGCGGGAGAGATCCTGAGGCAGGGCGGGCTGGTGGCATTTCCGACCGAAACGGTCTATGGTCTGGGCGGGGATGCCTTTGATGCGGATGCGGCACGAAAGATCTATGCGGCGAAGGGGCGCCCCTCCGACAATCCGCTGATCGTGCATATTGCGCGGAGAGAGGACCTTGAGAGGGTCGCAGACGGGATCCCCGAGCAGGCGGAGATCCTCGCCGCGCGCTTCTGGCCGGGACCGCTCACGATGATCCTTCCCAGGAAACCGGAGGTCCCGAGGGAGACGACCGGCGGGCTGGATACGGTGGCGGTGCGGTTTCCGTCCCATCCGGTCGCCCGGGAACTGATCGCTGCCGGGGGCGGGTTTATCGCCGCGCCCAGTGCCAATGCCTCCGGAAGACCGTCTCCCACGTTGGCGGCTCACTGCATCGAGGATCTGAACGGCAGGGTGGAGATGATCATCGACGGCGGAGAGGTGGGGATCGGCGTGGAATCCAGCATCGTGGATCTCACGGATCCGTCCGGGATCCCCACCATTCTGCGCCCCGGGTATATCACCGCAGAGATGCTTGCCGGGATCCTGGGACAGGTACGGACAGATCCGGGCCTCATCGGACGGGAGGTGCGTCCCAAAGCACCGGGAATGAAGTACCGCCATTATGCGCCGGCGGGACGGTTGAGCCTTTACCGCGGGGAAGGGGATGCGGTGGACCGGATCCTGCGGGATGCCGTTATTAAGATGGCCGAGGGAAAGAAGGTCGGCGTGATCGCAGCCGATGAGACCGCCGGACGTTACGAGGGACGCGGCTTCCTCGTCTATCCGATCGGCAGCAGACAGCACGGGGAGGAGATCGCGCACAATCTCTTCCGCGTACTCCGGCAGTGTGATGCGGACGGGGTCGAAGAGATCCTGTCGGAGACATTTTATGAGGGGACACTGGGAGAAGCGTTAATGAACCGTCTGGAAAAGGCCAGCGGACATACGATCATAGATTCATAGGAGGGGAGACATGACCATAGCACTGGGAAGCGATCACGGCGGGTACGATCTGAAGGAAGCGATCCGGGAACACCTTGAGAAGAGGGGGTTCACGGTCCGCGATTTCGGCACACATGACAAATCATCCTGCGATTATCCCGATTTTGGGATCGCCGCGGCGAAAGCGGTAGCTTCCGGTGAATGTGAGCGAGGCATCGTGGTCTGTACGACCGGTATCGGGATCTCGATCGCAGCCAACAAGGTGCCGGGGATCCGCTGTGCGCTGGTTCACGAGACGACGTCCGCAAGACTCACCAGAGAGCACAATGATGCCAATATGATCGCTCTTGGGGGCGGATTTGTGGGAGAGCTTCTCGGCCGGGAGATCGTGGATGTCTTTCTGGACACGCCCTTTTCCGGGGAGGAGAAGCATGTACGCCGGATCAACAAAGTCATGGAGCTGGATCAGAGATGAAGAGAGAGGGTTATATTTCCTGGGATGAGTACTTTATGGGGATAGCGGCCCTGTCGGGTCTCAGATCCAAGGATCCGAACACGCAGGTCGGCTGCTGCATCGTGAGCGAGGACAACAAGATCCTCTCGATGGGATATAACGGCCTGCCGAACGGCTGTGAAGACGATGAATTCCCCTGGGAGCGAGAGAGCACGGATATGCTGGCCACGAAGTATCCGTATGTGGTGCACAGCGAGCTCAATGCGATCCTAAACTACCGCGGGGGCAGTCTGGATGGATCCAAGCTGTATGTGTCGCTGTTTCCCTGCAATGAATGTGCGAAGGCCATCATCCAGGCAGGCATCCGGACGGTGGTCTATGACAGCGACAAGTATGCATCGACTCCCGCAACCCGTGCGGCCAAGCGGATGTTTGACGCGGCCGGGGTGCGTTATTATCAGTACGAACGTACGGGCAGGGAGATCAAGATCTCGCTGTGAACGCGATCCGGCACAATAAGGCGGCGGCCCGTCTCATCAGCTGCCTGTGTTGTCTTTTGCTGTCTCTGGGAATGATCGGGCGCTCGGCACAAGCGACCGAAGCGACGCGTCAGGCGCTGGAGGAGGCGAGAGAGCAGCACGAACAGAGTAAGGACGAACTCTCCGAGCAGGAGGACAGCATCAATCAGCTGAATGCCGAGCGGGATTCCCTGGTCGGTCAGCTCTCCAATCTCAATACCCAGCTCACCGAGGTCAGCGAGACCCTGCAGATGATCGAGGATCAGATCACCAACAAGGAGAGCGAGATCAACATCAGTCAGGCGGAGCTGGAGGAAGCCGTCCGGATCCGTGATCAGCAGTACGCCGCGATGAAGAAGCGCGTGCAGTTCATCTACGAGAAGAAGGATGTCCTTTTCTACGATATTCTGTTCGGCAGCCGGAGCTTCGCCGATTTCCTCAATCAGAATTACTACATCGGACAGCTGTCCGCTTACGACCGGAGGATGCTCGATCTCTATATCGAGAACGGGCAGCGGATCGAGGAGAAGAAGGCACAGCTGGAAAAAGACATGGATCTGCTGATGGATTACCGGTCGAGACAGGAGGCGGAGCAGGACCGGGTGTCCGGCCTGATGAGCGAGACCTCCGGCTCCATCTCCGGCTATGAAGGGCAGATCAGTGAAGCGGAGGAGGCTGCGGATCGCATCGAAGAGAGACTGCGGCAGGAAGAGAGCGATATCAAGGCGCTGGAAGCAAAGCTCGCCGAGGAGATCCGGATCGCGGAACTGGCCAGGAAGAGCGCGTGGACGGATGTCTCCCATATCCGGTTTGCGGAGGGGGACCGCTATCTCCTGGCCAATATCATCTTCTGCGAGGCCGGGGCGGAGCCGTATGACGGCAAGGTGGCGGTCGGTGCGGTTGTCATCAACCGTGTCCGTTCCGAGGTATTCCCCAATACCGTGGTGGGAGTGATCTATCAGAGCCATCAGTTTACGCCGGCCAGTACCGGACGGCTGGCTCTGGCTCTGGCGGAGAATCGTGCGACGGAGGATTGTTATCGCGCGGCGGATGAGGCGATGAAGGGATACACCAACGTCGGGAACTGCGTCTATTTCCGCACGCCGATCCCCGGCCTGTCCGGGATCAACATCGGCGGACATGTGTTCTACTAGATGCGCCGCGGAAGCGTGGCTCTTAAGCGAAGCGCTCGATCGGCCCGGCCAGAACCTCGATCCCGTCGGAATAGAGCGTGTTTAACAGATCGGAGAGGCGGTTCAATGCGGCTTTGATCTGTCCGTCATCGATGAGATGCCGGTCAAAAGCCTCGGATAGCTCGTCCAGGTCTATGATCCGGATGCTGCCGTCGGGCCGGATGACCACATCCACCAGAAGATCGGTCGAGATGAGCCGGTTGTCGCTGATGCCGGGACCGTAGTCGACGATGTCGCAGTACCAGTAGAGGAGTTCCCCTGCTGCGTTAAGGAATTTGTTGATCTTATAGCCGCGGTGGAGATAGTAGCAGGAGTAGCCTGCCGCAAGATCCGGCTTGGGGTGAAGTGCTTTCCAGCCGGTCACGATGATGTCGTCATCGACGTAGAGGATCTGATCGTCCCCCAGTCTGACGCATTCATCGGGGATGATGCGTTTCCGGAAAAGTATCGGTTGGGTCATCGGCGAACCTCCGTGGTACTTTTATGTAACAATATTATATCACCTTATGGCATTATGCGAAGACTGATTTTAAAAATCCTGTATATTGCAGCGGTATTTCTGCTCTCGATCGTCTTTTTCATCAGCCGCAACAAGACGGAGGTCCCGGAGGGAACGACGGTGATGGATAGCGCGCATCTGCCGCTGATCCGCCTGTATCTGGAGGACGGCCAGGAGGTGGCTACCCTCCACGGGTATCTGGACGAGATGGATGTCCGTACCATGCGGGGAGGGATCCTGCCGCTTTCCGACGACCGCCGTGTGACGCTGAGGCTCTTTTCCTATAACGAGGCGGTTGACGGGATGCGCTATGAGGTGCGCGATATCACCGGAGAGCGTCTGGTGGAGCAGACGGAGATCACGGAGCGGTCGGAGACGGAGAACGGGGACTTCGAGGCGTCTTTTGCGGTCAAGGATCTCATCGGGACGGATGAGGAGTACATGCTCATCATCAAGGCGGACACCGGTGCCGGGACAGCCTCCTATTATACGCGCATCATGAAGCGGTCTCAGGAGAACGCGGATTTTGCCTCCACCGCGCTTCGCTTCGCCAAGGAGTTCCATGAGAATACCTTTGACAGCACCCGCAGGGACGAGCTGACTCCCTATCTGGAATCCAACCGGAGCGGGGATAATACCAGCTTCGCCCATGTGAATATCCATTCCAGTCTGGCGCAGGTGACCTGGGGAGAGCTGCCGGTCATCTGGCATGACACGCCCTCCGCGCGGATCAACGATTTGCGCGGAGATTCCGTGACCGTGACCCTGACAGGGTCTGTCACCCTGCAGACGGAGTCGGAGTCGCGGTATCTCACTTATGATGTGACCGAGGATTTCCGCATCCGGCAGGGAAAGTCGCGGATCCATCTGCTGGATTATGAGCGGACGATGCAGTACCGCTTTTCCGGAGATCCGGAGGAATTCGGGGCTGACAGGATCGAGCTTGGGATCGGATCGGAGGATTTTCCATTCATGGAGAATGACGACGGCTCGATGATCGCTTTCTCCGCGGGCCGGAAGTTGTATTCCTACCGGAAGAGCGACCATGAGCTGAGTGTCCTCTTTGCCTTTGCGGATGAGGAAAACGCGGATGACCGGTGCACCTACGATGCCCATGATTATCAGCTCCTTTCCGTCGACGAGGCCGGAAATGTCCGTTTCCTGGTCGTCGGGTATATGAACCGCGGAAGGCACGAGGGACGCGTCGGTGTTGCGTTTTACACTTACGAAGCGGGGATCCGGCAGATCAATGAGCAGGTGTTTATGCCCGTCAATGCGGCACCGGAGGTCCTCTGTGCCTGTGTAGCGCGCATGGCACATGCCGGCGGCAAGGATGAGCTGTATCTGATGCCGGGGGATGATGTGATCGCGGTGGATTCCGCCGCGAACATCCGGACGATCATCGAGGGTGCTGCACAGTCGGCCTGGTTCCGTTCGGACTCCGGGGCCGTCTTTGCTCTGGCGGACAGAAACGAGGGCGGGAAACGGATCACCATTGTGCAGTTTCGATCGGGAAATGTCAGTGAGGTGACAGCCGATCCCGGCACACGGCTGATTCCCCTGGGCTTCATGCAGGAGGATCTGGTCTACGGGGTGGTCAGGGAGACGGATATCCGTCGGGATCAGGCGGGAAATGAGGTTTATGCCATGTCGACCGTGCTCATCCGGGATATGGCGGGAGATATCCTGGAGAATTATCGCAGCCCCGGGTACTATGTGATCTCGGCGGAGGTGGAGGGAAACCAGATCCGGCTGCAGCGCGTCCAGTTCAACGAGGAGACCGGCTATTACGAGGAGGCACCGGAGGATCAGATCATCAATACCCTGGAGGCCAGGCAGAGGATCAACCGCGTGATCTCCGTGACGGAGGGGATCTGGGAGCGGGTAGTTCAGATCGAGTGCGGGGGCAAGATCGCGGATGCCCCGCTCAAAGTGGTCGCACCGCGCTTCGGTGAGAATAAGGAAAAGGATACGCCGGAGACCTCGCTGTTCCGAAAGGCGGGAACAAACGGATACTATGTCTACGGGACCGGCGGCAGGATCGTCGAACTGTGCGCCAAGGAGGCGGACGCGGTGATCGCGGCCAATGAGATCGGCGGTGCCGTGCTGGATCCCGATGACCGCCTGGTATGGGCCAGAGGCAGTCTGCAGACGCGCAATCAGATCATGGCGATCACGCATTCCGCGGAGAGCACGGAGCCGAATGAGGATACCGCCGCCTACTGTCTGCAGTTGATGCTGGAGCACCGCGGTATCGCGCGCAATGTGGAGGAACTTCTGGAGAAGGGGGAATCCTTTACAGAGATCTTGGAGGAGCACCTGCCGGGGTGCCGGGCGCTGAATCTCACCGGCTGCGATATGAGCAGTGTTCTGTACTATGTCAATCTGGATATCCCGGTTCTGGCTTCGATGCGCGACGGCGGCGCGATGCTTCTGATCGGATTCAATGATACGGAGGTCGTGGTGGTCGACCCGGATTCCCGGGACCGGGTATACAAGCTCACGCGATCTGCGGGGACCCGGCTGTTTGACGAGAGCGGGAATCGGTTTACGGCGTATTATTTTCGTTAACCGAGCCATGCCGCCAGCTCGCAACCGCTTCGCTTGTTGCTCGCTGTCGCGGCTTCGCGTAGACTCTCACAGTGCTGATCTGAGCCATGCCGCCAGCTCGCAACCGCTTCGCTTGTTGCTCGCTGTCGCGGCTTCGCCGTATACCCACAAAGAAAAAACCGGCCCTGGATGCGAGCATCCGGGCCGGCTTTTCTTCGTGGGTGCATGGCTCAGTTTAACGCGCAAATTCCCCCTCATTATACCTCGCGACGAAGCTGTTGATGCGTTCGACGGGGTTTAAGAGGTCGCTGATGGAGGCGTCGTGGTTTAAGGTGTCGATGAGGTAGGCGATGTATTTGCTCATGTCACAGCTGATGTACCAGTCGCGGGAGAGGAGCTCCGGTGACTGATAGATGAGGTTGGTGGTCAGGATCCTGTCGATGGTGCCTTCCTGATGCGCTTTGTCGAAGGGCTCGAGTCCCGCGGTAAAGAGGCCGAAGGTGGAGAAGACAAAGATCTTGGCGGCCTTGCGGGCTTTCAGGGCGCGTGCCACCTCCAGGATGCTGTCGCCGGAGGAGATCATATCATCGATGATGATCACATCCTTGCCTTCGACATCGGAACCGAGGAATTCGTGCGCCAGGATCGGATTGCGGCCGTTGACGACCTGCGTGTAATCCCTGCGCTTGTAGAACATGCCGACATCCAGCCCCAGAACACTCCCCAGGTACACGGCGCGGTTCATGCCGCCCTCGTCCGGGCTGATCACCATCATGTGGTCCGCGTCGATCTTAAGGCCCTGGACATTTAACAGGAGTCCCTTGATGAACTGATAGGTGGTGCGCACGGTCTCGAATCCATGGAGCGGGATGGCGTTCTGCACTCGCGGATCGTGTGCTTCGAAGGTGATGATGTTGTCGACCCCCATGTGGACCAGCTCCTGCAGAGCGAGGGCGCAGTCCAGAGATTCCCGGGAGGTGCGCTTGTGCTGGCGGCTCTCATAGAGGAAGGGCATGATGACGGTGATGCGCCGCGCCTTGCCGCCGACGGCCGCGATGACCCTCTTGAGGTCCTGATAGTGATCGTCCGGCGACATGTGGTTTTCCATGCCGAACAGCTTGTAGGTCAGGGAGTAGTTGGTCACATCCACTAACAGATACAGATCATCGCCGCGGACGGACTGGTGGATGACCCCTTTGGCTTCGCCGGTGCCGAAGCGGGGGGTCTCCGCGGAGAGCAGATAGGAGGGGCGCTCATATCCGGTAAAGGCAAGGCTGCCCTTGTGCTCGTTTTCCCGCTCTTCCCGCCAGCGCACCAGGTACTGATCAACGCGCTGTCCCAGGGTCTGACAGCCGTTTAGGGCGATGAGGCCGAGACTTCCGACGGGAATGGTCTCCAGGTTTCTTTTTTCTTCTCTGTTCTTGGGCATGTCGCCGTTCCTCCTCTTTCCTCCGGTAGGGGTTACTCTGTGGCCTGCAGGAAGCGGATATCCTTTCCGCTTAGCCGGTAGATCGAAAACCCGCTTAAGATGCGGGAAAAAACGCGATCGCCGTAGAGCCGGCGGAGATCCTCCATGCCGGCATTCGTGGAGATCAGCATTCGTTTGTTGCGGATCGCACGTTCGTTGAGCAGCAGGAAGAGCTGCTCTTCGATGAAGGTGTTATTTAACTCCGACCCGAGATCGTCGATCACGAGCAGATCGCAGCGGAAGAGGTCTTCTGTGAGATGTTCCGGTGCGGTGTTGTTTTTGCGTGAAAACTGTGCGTCGGCCAGGAGCTCAAAGAGCGTGATCGCACTGAAATACAGGACCGTAAAGCCCTTGCGGATCAGCTCTTCGGCGATGCAGACGGTCAGTGTGGTCTTGCCGGTCCCGACATTGCCGAAAAACAGCAGGTTCTTATCCGTATCCGGGAAGCGGTCCGCAAAGGAACGGGAGGCATCCCGCGCACACTGAAACTGCGCCAGGGCATCCGGGTCATCCTCGTAATACTCCTCACGCAGCATGGTGAAATCGATATTTCTGGCCAGATTGCTCAGATGGGATTGCTCATACAGGAGATTGATCTCGCGCTGTTTGAAACAGTGGCATTTTTCGTCTCCGATAAATCCGGTATCCCGGCAATCCGGGCAATCGTAGACATTTTCGAGATAGTCCTCCGGGTAGCCGGCCTCGATGAGAAGTGCCCGGCGCCTTAAGCGGATGTCCGCCAGCCGATCCCGATACTCGCCGGGGGCGCTTCCGCCGTCCCGGATCAGGCTGGCAGAGGAGGAGGCGATACTGGCGACCTCGGCATCCAGATCCCTCATGGCGGGAATGCGGGTAAGAACCTCCTCATGACGTCGGAATCTTTCATTGTCTGCCCGCATGCGCTTCTTTTCATATTCCCGCATCACGGTATCGAATTGTTCATTGGTAAGATACAACGGAGGACTCCTCAGTTTTTGACCACGAGAGTCTCGAGTGCGGCCATATCGTAGTCGTTGCGCTGCGGGAAATTGCGGATCCGGGAGCTCTGCCGCGGCGCCGGTGTCTCACTGCCGCCGGAGCGGGGAGCCGGTGTCCTGCGTGAGGCTTCATGAGCCTCGTCGAGCTGTCGGATATCTCCCTTCTTGATGACGCCCGCCTTGTGCCAGCTGGTCAGGATCTTGTCCGCGTATTCCAGCCGTCTCTTCTGCGTGGCGAGAACCGTGCGCGCACAGGCCTCGCGGATCACATCGATGGACAGGTGGTATTCCGAGAGCCATCGCTCGACAAAGGCCGCTTCCGTGGCAGTGGGAAGATTGCTTAAGCCGAGCAGATCCATCACCTCGTAGACGCGCTTGTCGTACTTGAAGCTCCCGCGCTTGGCCTGCTCGGGGGTTTCGTAGCCGGCTTCCTTCCACCGGACCGCCACCCGTTCCATATAACGGAAATCGGTCTTACCCCGTTCGATGCAGTACTGGAGCAGATAGTCGACCAGATCATCCGAAAAGCCAAGAGTATCGCGGATATAGAGCAAGGTGTTCGTATCGGCGACACTCAGGGGCCGGCCGAGATAGCGCTCTGCGATGAACAGGAGCGCGGAAGCATCCTCGGCGTTCCTGGGAACGGAATGTGCCGTGCTCTCGGCGGGCGTCTCCTCCTGCACCGGCGTATCGGACTGCTCCGCTACGGGGGCGGACGGACGGGTCAGATCCTCCAGATGGATCCCGGAAAGGGCCTTGTTCCGGTCGTATTCCATCGAGACCAGACCGCGCTTCTCCCAGAATCTGAGAGCCCGTGTCACGTCCTTCTCCGTCAGGTTAAAGCGCTCCGCGAGATCCGAAAGACTGGTTGAGAGACCGGCGCGCATGGTGCGCAGCAGAAAGAGATAGATCTTGAGCTGCGCGTCGTTGGCCTCTGTCATGAATTCGTCGATAAATATATTGGAAACGGACGTGGAATCCGCGTCCGGACCTGCTTCCCGATTGATCGTTACCCGTCCCATCATAACAAGTTACTCTCCTTAACAGACTGAAAGCTTGCCGCATTCCTCTGTTGTCCCTGCGTGGCAGATTATAGCACACAGGATTTGAAAATGGTAGAGCCAAAATGCCCGCAAAGCCAGACGTGGCGGGCTTTTTCAAGAGATGTGGGAACTGTGGAAAGCGTGGAAAAGGGAATGAAAACCCATTGAAACCAGTTCTTTTTTCCCACATTCCCGGGGTTGGTTAAGCGGGTTATCCTTATGTTGATAATGTGGAAAATCAACGTCGGGACAGAAGGGAAAACCCGATCTTATCGACTTCTCCGGCCCCCATAAATATCAACAGATCTCCCTTTTCACATTTTTCCGAAAGAAATTTTTCGATCTCGGAAAAAGACGGAAAATAATCACATTTATGTCCGGAATTTCGTATTTTTTCACACAGAAGGGCGGAGGAGACACCCAGGGTGTCGGTCTCGCGCGCAGCGTAGATATCGGCCAGAACGACGCGGTCCGCGCCCGAGAGCGCGTCCGCGAAATCGTCAAAGAGCGCCCTGGTGCGCGAGTAGGTGTGCGGCTGAAAGACGCACCAGATGCGGTTATGATCCATGGAACGTGCGGCCGCCAGAGTCGCGCGGATCTCGGTCGGGTGATGCGCGTAGTCGTCGATGACCGTGACGCCGTTCCAGTCTCCCAGGTGCTCAAAGCGCCGGCTGGCGCCGCTGAAATCCCGGAGTCCCCGGATGATCTGCTCGGTGTCGTCCAGCTTTAAGCGGGCGGCGGCAATGGCGGCGAGCGCATTTAAGACATTGTGGATTCCCGGTACCCCCAGCGTGACGGAGAGGGGCGCCCCGCCGTCCCTGAAAACAGCGGTAAAGCTCGTCGTGTGGTCACTGCCGGAGGAAAGGGACCGGATATTCTCTGCGCGGACATCGGCGTCTTCCGACAGACCGAAGGTGATGATGTTCCGGCAGGGCAGATCCTTGGTGAGACCGGGCAGATCTTCGATCGCCGAGCCGATGACGAGAGCCCCGTCTTCGGGGATCTGTCCGGCAAAGCGGCGGAAGGAGGCGCGGATGTCGTCGAGATCCTTGAAGAAATCCAGATGATCCGCTTCGATATTCAGGATGACCCCCACCGTCGGGTGCAGGCTCAGGAAACTGTTCGTGTACTCACAGGCCTCGGCGATGAAGGTGTCGCCCGTTCCGATGCGGTAATTGCCGCCGAGAGCGGGATAGACGGCCCCGATGTTGACTGTGGGATCAATCTCCGGTGTGGAGAGGATGTGGGTCAGCATGGCCGTCGTCGTGGTCTTGCCGTGCGTGCCGGCGACAGCGTAAGAGAAGGGGTACTGCGCCATGATCTGTCCGAGGAGCTCCGCACGGGTGATCATGGGAATCCCGGCGCGAACGGCGGCGGCGTACTCCGGATTGTCCGGATGAACGGCGGCCGTGTAGACGATCAGGTCGATCGGGGCGAATCGTTCGATATTATCCGCGCTCTGCGGACAGGCCACCTCGATCCCTCCTGCCCGGAGCTTCTCCACCAGAGGGGAGTCGTCCCGGTCGGATCCGGTGACGGTGACGCCGCGGCTTTTTAATGTCTCTGCCAGTCCGCTCATGGAAATCCCGCCGATACCGATGAAATGAACCCGCATCGGCTTTGAGAAATCGATCTTATTCATGTCCTGCCTCCTGCCTGTTGGACGACGGTGGATCGTGCCATTTGTCCTACTTATTATAAAATGCCATCGAAAAACTGGCAACGCTATTCACAAGACCGGTGCTTCATGGTAAGATAATTAAGTCTGTTTGCTTTTGACGATGTGCTCCGTACGGATCCGCGGTACGGACAGAGATAATGAGGAATCAGCGTGGTTAAGAAGGAAATGATCGCAATGCTCTTAGCGGGCGGGCAGGGAAGCCGCCTCGGAGTGTTGACGGCACGAATGGCCAAACCGGCGGTCTCGTTTGGCGGGAAATACCGGATCATCGATTTCCCGCTCTCCAATTGCATCAATTCCGGCATTGATACCGTGGGTGTGCTCACCCAGTATCAGCCGTTGCGGCTGAATTCCCACATTGGGATCGGGATCCCGTGGGATCTGGACCGCAATGTCGGCGGTGTCTCCGTCCTGCCTCCCTATGAGCGGATGACCCATACGGAGTGGTATACCGGGACCGCCAATGCGATCTATCAGAACATGGAGTATATGGAGAGCTTCCACCCGGATTACGTGCTGATCCTTTCGGGAGACCATATCTACAAGATGGACTATGAGCAGATGCTCTCCTTCCACAAGCAGGAGGGGGCGGATGTGACCATCGCCGTCATGCCGGTGCCGCATGAGGAAGCCAGACGTTTCGGCATCATGATCACGGATGAAACCGAGCGTATCGTGGACTTTGAAGAGAAACCGGAGAATCCCAGGAGCAATCTCGCCTCCATGGGGATCTACATCTTTTCCTGGGAGGTGCTCAAGAAAGCCCTCACCGTGAATGCGGATCAGCCGGGACTGGATTTCGGCAAGCACATCATCCCCTGGTGCAGAGACAACGGCAATCCGCTTTATGCCTGGCGGTTCGAGGGCTACTGGAAGGACGTTGGGACCCTGACCTCGTATTGGGAAGCCAATATGGAGCTCATTGACATCGTGCCGGAGTTCAATCTCTATGAGGAATACTGGAAGATCTACACCAAGAATCAGACCGAGCCGCCGCAATATTTCGGGAGAGATTCCCACGTGGAGCGGTCGATCATCGGTGAAGGGGCAGAGATCTACGGTTCGGTGGAGAATTCCGTCATCGGCTGCGGCGTGATGATCGGTGCCGGTACCAGTGTCAGGAATTCGATTCTGATGAACGACACGGTCATCGGGGAAAACTGCGTGCTGGACAAGGTGATCTCCGCGGAGGGAGTCCGGATCGGAAACGGAGTCGTCATGGGGGTCGGTGAGGACAGAGAGAATGAAAGCGACCCTCATATCTACCGCGACGGTCTGGTCACGCTGGGAGAGGGCAGTGTCATTCCGGACGGCGTCCGGATCGGTAAGAATGTGATGATCTTCGGTAAGACAGATCTGTCGGACTATCCCGGAGGATCTTTGGCAGGTGGAAGGACGTTGACGAAACCATGAGAGCGATAGGAATCATTCTGGCCGGCGGCGGGAGCAACCGGATGCGGGAGTTGTCCCAGAAGCGCGCGGTATGTGCCATGCCGATCGCGGGATTTTACCGTTCGATCGACTTTGCCCTGAGCAATATGTCCAACTCGCACATTCAGACAGTGGCGGTCTTTACCCAGTATCACGCGGGGAGTCTCAACGAGCATCTCTCCAGCTCCAAGTGGTGGGATTTTGGCCGCAAGCAGGGAGGACTCTACACCTTCACGCCGACGATCACGGCGGAAAATGGATTCTGGTATCGCGGGACCGCGGATGCGATCGCGCAGAATCTCCGATTCCTCAAGGAATGCCATGAACCGTACGTCATCATCGCTTCCGGTGACGGCGTCTACAAGATGGATTACAACAAGGTCCTCGATTATCATATTGACAAAGGGGCCGACATCACGGTAGTATGCAAGGAAGTGCCGGACATTCATGATGCCGAGCGATTCGGCACCGTTCGGATGAATGAAGAGGGCCGCATTGAGGAATTTGAGGAGAAACCGCTGGTCGCCCGCCTGCAGACCATCTCATGCGGGATCTATGTGATCCGCAGGAGACAGCTGATCGAACTCATCGAGGCGTGTGACGCGGAGGGACGTTACGATTTCGTGCGTGACATCCTGATCCGCTACCGCGGGACCAAGAAGATCTACGGATACAAATTTGACGGCTACTGGCGCAACATCGCCTCCGTGGAGGATTACTTCTCGACCAATATGGATTTCCTGGATCCCGAGATCCGCCGCTACTTCTTCCGTACCTATCCGGATGTCTACACCAAGGTGGAGGATCAGCCGCCCGCGAAATACAACCTCGGTGTCCGGGTGGCCAACAGCCTGGTCTCAAGCGGCTGTATCCTGAACGGAGCGGTGGAGGATTCCGTGATCTTCAAGGGAACCTTTGTCGGGAATAACTGTTACATCAAGAATTCGATCCTGTTAAATGACATCTATGTCGGTGACAACACGTATATTGAGAACTGTATTGTAGAGAGCCACTCGACGATCCAGACCAATTCCTATTTCAAGGGAGAGGGAGAGGTACGGATCGTCGTGGAGAATAACGAAAGGTTTGTCTTGTAGTCCGGGGACTCGTCCTAGGGGGAAGGAGGGGAGATGAACATCACAGATGTTCGCGTTCGCAAGGTTGCCCGTGAGGGTAAGATGCGGGCGATCGTATCGGTCACTTTTGATAATGAATTTGTGGTTCATGACATCAAGGTGATCGAAGGAGAAAACGGGTTATTCATCGCGATGCCCAGCAAAAAGGGGACAGACGGCACCTATCGTGACGTTGCGCACCCCATCAACAAGGAGACAAGAACCATCCTGCAGGACAGCATCCTGACTGCCTATGAAGAGGCGCTCGACCAGATGCCCGAGGATGGAACAGACGAGGAAGGCTATGTTTCTGATCGCTGGCCTCGGCAATCCGGAGAATCGATACCAGGCGACCAGGCATAATACCGGTTTTCTTGCGATTGACCGTTTGGCGTCCCATTATCAAATCGAGCTGACCAGATCGGAAGGCAAAGCACTCACAGGCTCCGGGCGCATCGGCGGGAACAGGGTTTTGCTCTGTAAACCACAGACCTACATGAATCTGAGCGGAGAGAGCATACAGGCTCTCTGCGCTTATTATCGTGTGGATCCCGCTGCCGAGCTGTTGGTTCTGGTCGATGACATCCATCTGCCGACCGGCGCGATCCGGATCCGCAAAGGGGGAAGTGCCGGCGGACACAACGGACTGAAGAACATCGCGCAGATGCTCGGGACGGAGACCTTTCCCAGACTGCGGATCGGCGTCGGGGAGGGAGTGCCCGGGGGGAATCTGATCCCTCATGTGCTGGGCAATTTCAGTAAAGAGGAATGGACACTCATGGATGGCGCTCTGGATCAGGCGGCCGAAGCAGCCGCCTGTTTTGTGACGGACGGGATCGATCGTGCGATGAACCGCTATAACGGGACAGGGAAAGAAAAGGGACACTCCGGTGCGGGCGATTGAAGCGGCACTGTCGGAAGACGACGGATTTCGGGAATTAAGACGACTCTGGGATCAGGCGCAGTCGATCATTGGCGTGGATGGTCTTGCGGATGCGGCCAAGGGCGCGGTGATCCATGCCCTCGGCGGGAGCAGCAGGTATCGCCTGATCCTCACACACAGCGAACAGCGGATGCGGGAGATCGTAGAGGCATTCCGCTTCTATGACCGCAATACCTTTGCCTGGCCGTCCAAGGACGTGATCTTCTTTCAGGCGGATATCCACAGTAATGAGATCGAAGCAGAGAGACTGAAGTGTCTGCGCAGGCGGATCGATGGCCGGCCGATGACGGTTGTTGCCACATCCGCCGCGTTTCTCGCGCCGCAGGTGCCGCTGTCGGTACTTGAGAACGCGCGTCTCTTCCTTGACCGGAGAAAACCCATGTCGGAAGAGGAGATGATCCCGCGTCTCGTGGAAATGGGATATCTCAGAGTCCCCCTGGTGGAAGCACCGGGGCAGTTTGCCGTGCGCGGAGATATCCTGGATGTCTATGATCTCACGCAGGAGGCGCCCTGCCGGCTGGAATTCTGGGGAGATGAGATCACCTCGATCCGAAGCTTTGATATCCTCTCCCAGAGATCGTCCGAGAAGCTGGAGACACTGAGCCTGTATCCGACGACGGAGCTGGTGATGGATCCGGACAGGAAGCGCGCCGGTCTTGACAGGATCCGTGCCGAGGCGGAGGATACGGCCGGAAAGCTCCGTGCAGCGTTTCAGACCAGAGAGGCGGCACGGGTGAGAGATGATGCTGAGGCATTCATCGAGGCGATGGAGGAAGCCCCCGGCAGCGTCAATGCGGAGCCGTATCTCCGTTATTTCTACGGGGAGGCCGCGACCCTCCTCGATTATTACCCGGAACAGGAAACCGCGGTCTTTATCGACGAACCGCTCCGTATCGTGGCACAGGCGGAGGAGATCTATCGGGAGTTCTCCGAGAGCCAGACCCATCGTGCCCTCTCAGGTCTGTGCCTTCCCGGGGAGGCGGAGCTTCTGATCCCGCCGGAACAGGCCTTTCTGTGTGCGGATCGACGCAGGATGCTCGCGATGAGCGCGCTTCCCCTCCCTTCCTCCCAGGATCTGCTGAAACCCTCACAAACCTGTGAGATGCGGACCGCCGGGATCCAATCCTACAACAATGATTTTCCCGGACTGGCCGCAGAAGTGGCGAAGAGACAGCGGCATAAGGAAAAGATCATCCTGATCTCGGGCATCCGTTCCCGAGCCAAGCGACTGGTGGAGGAGCTCAGGGGGTTTGACGTCACCTCTTTCTACAACGAGGATCCCATGCGGACTCTGAATCCCGGGGAAGTCATGCTGTACTACGGACAGCTTCCCCACGGTTTTTCCCTTCCGGATGCCGGTTTCTCCCTGATCGCCGAGAGTGATATCTTCACCGAGCGAAAGCAGCGCAGGAAGAAGAGCGGGAGCTTCCGCGGGGAAAAGATCGGAAGCTTCTCGGAACTCAAACCGGGCGATTACGTGGTCCATGAGGACCATGGTCTGGGGATCTACCGGGGAATCGAGAAGATCGAGACCGATCACGCCGTACGGGATTATGTCAAGGTGGAGTACGGAGACGGCGGGATCCTCTACGTGCTGGCGACGGGGGTCGATGTCCTGCAGAAATACGCCGCCGGTGCGGAGGAGGACGGCAAACCGCACCGGGTGCGGCTCAATAAGCTCGGCGGTTCCGAATGGGTCAAGACCAAGGCACGGGTGAAGAGCGCCGTCGACGAGATCGCGGGGGATCTGGTGAATCTCTACGCCGCCCGGCAGGGAGCGCACGGGTTCGTGTTCGGACAGGATACGGTATGGCAGCAGGAGTTTGAGGATGCATTCCCCTTCCAGGAGACTGCCGATCAGCTGGATGCGATCGCTGCGGTGAAACGGGATATGGAATCCACACGGATCATGGATCGGCTGATCTGCGGGGATGTCGGCTTCGGCAAGACGGAGATCGCGATCCGGGCCGCCTTCAAGGCTGTCCAGGATGGCAAGCAGGTAGCGGTGCTGGTGCCCACCACGATCCTGGCGCAGCAGCATTACAACACCTTCGTGCGGCGAATGAAGGATTACCCGGTCCATATCGAGCTCCTGTCGCGGTTTCGCACGGCTGCCGAGCAGAAGCGGACGGTGAAGGGCGTGGCGGAAGGAACGGTGGATATCGTGATCGGGACGCACCGCCTTCTCTCCGGGGATGTTGCTTTCCGGAATCTGGGGCTGTTAGTCGTCGATGAGGAGCAGCGGTTCGGTGTCACTCACAAGGAAAAGATCAAAAAGCTGAAGGAGACCGTGGATGTGCTGACGTTGTCCGCGACGCCGATCCCCAGGACACTGCATATGAGCCTGGTCGGGATCCGCGACATGAGTCTGCTGGAGGAGGCGCCCAACGATCGCCTGCCCATCCAGACCTTTGTGACGGAGTATCATGAGGAACTGGTCCGTGAAGCGATCAGCAGAGAACTTGCAAGAAAAGGCCAGGTGTACTATGTTTATAATCGAGTGAATCGGATCGCGGAGGTGGCGGCAGAGCTGCAGCAGCTGGTACCGAATGCCCGGATCGCCTATGCACACGGGCAGATGCCCGAGCATGACCTGGAGAAGATCATGTATGATTTCATCGACGGCGGGATCGATGTCCTGGTCTCCACGACCATCATCGAAACGGGACTGGATATCCCCAACGTCAATACGATGATCATCCGGGACGCGGACAAGATGGGACTGTCCCAGCTCTATCAGCTCCGCGGACGCGTCGGCCGGTCGAACCGGACAGCATACGCCTTTCTCCTGTATCAGCGGGACAAGATGCTCAAGGAGATCGCGGAGAAACGCCTGCTGGCCATCCGTGAGTTCACGGATCTGGGAAGCGGATACCGGATCGCGATGCGGGATCTGGAGATCCGCGGCGCGGGTAATCTCCTCGGCAAGAGCCAGAGCGGCCACATACAGGAGATCGGATACGACCTGTACTGCAAGCTCCTTTCGCAGGCGGTCCGGGAGAAGAAGGAGGACGGGGAAGCCGATCCGCTGGCGGAATTTACCACTACGGTAGACCTGACGACCGATGCGTTCATTCCCTCCGACTACATCCTCAATGAGGAACAGAAGCTTGAGATCTACAAAAGGATCGCGGCCATCGAATCCCGGGAGGAGCGGGAGGAGATGCAGGAGGAGCTCCGGGATCGCTACGGTCCGCCGCCCGCCTGTGTGGAGAATCTTTTGCGGGTGAGCATCCTGCGGGCACTGGCACACCGTCTGTATGTCACGCAGCTGACCGGACGCGCCGGCAGGATCTCGATCAAGCTGCGAAAGGACGCCCGACTGAATACCGCGGGGATCGAGCCGCTCCTTAAGAGCAGTGACGGCGCCCTGAAACTGTATACCACGGGGATCCCGGAATTCGTCTATACCTGGAAGGTGGCGGAAGGCGGGAAAAAGGCGGAAGAGGAGCTGTTAAACCGAACGGAACAACTGGCGGAGACGATGGCCCGCTATCTGATGGAGGGAGAGAGACCATGATCAATGAAACCTACGAGAAAATGCTAAATGCCAAAAACATCATCCGCGTGCTGTCGGAATTTGCGACGGAGCGGGGACGGGAGATCGGATATGAAAATGTATTCGATTACAGCCTCGGCAATCCGTCCGTCCCTGCCCCGCAGGCATTTACCGATGAGATGACGAGACTCCTAAGAGAGGATGATCCGATGAAGCTGCACGGCTATTCGCCGACCCTCGGAAATCCGCTCTACAAGGAAAAGATCGCGGAGTCCTTAAACCGCCGGTTCGGAATGGATTACACGGCGGAGCATATCTTCCCCACGACCGGGGCGGCAGGGGCCATCGCGCATGCGGTGCGTGCGGTCACGAAGCCGGGGGATACCGTTCTGACCTTTGCCCCCTTCTTCCCGGAATATACGCCTTATATCACCGGGGCGGGACTGACGCTCCGGGTGGTGCCGCCGGATACGGAGCACTTCCAGATCGACTTCGATGCGCTGGAGAGATACCTTACGGCCGACGTGGCCGCGGTACTCATCAATACGCCGAATAACCCCTCCGGCGCGGTCTATTCCGCGGAGACGCTCAAACGCCTGGCGGAAGTGCTGGATCAGTCGTCCGCGAAGTTCGGGCACCGGATCTTCCTTCTGTCGGATGAACCGTACCGCGAGATCGTATTCGACGGACAGAGCCAGCCTTATGTGTCCCGGTTCTACGATCACACCCTGAGCTGCTATTCCTTCTCCAAGGCACTTTCGCTGCCCGGGGAGCGGATCGGATACGTGGCCGTGAACCCTGCCTGCGAGAAGGCGGAAAAGATCGTCCCGATGTGCGGTCAGATCTCCCGCGGTCTCGGACACAACTGTCCGCCGTCCATCATCCAGATCGCCGTTGCGGCAACCTGTGATCTCACCAGCGATCTCTCTGTCTACGAGACCAACCGCGACCTGATCTACCGGAAGCTTAAGGATCTGGGATATCGGGTGGAGAAACCCGGCGGGACCTTCTACATCTTCCCGAAGGCGATGGAAGAGGATGCGGTGGCGTTCTGCGAGAAGGCTAAGAAGTACGATCTGATCTTTGTCCCGGCGGACGGCTTTGGCGCCCCGGGCTATTTCCGCATGGCTTACTGCATTGATACGGACAAGGTCCGTCGCTCTCTGGATGCGATCGAGCGGTTTACGAAAGAGGAATACGGGAAATGATGAATGTATGGAAAGCCGTCCTGTACGGCATTGTCGAAGGGATCACCGAGTGGCTTCCGATCAGTTCCACGGGACATATGATCCTGTTAAACGAATTCGTCCGGATGGATGTGCCCGAGGAATTCTGGGAGGTGTTCCTGGTCGTGATCCAGCTCGGGGCGGTACTGGCTGTGATACTGCATTTTATCAAACAGCTCTGGCCCATCCGGAGAGCGGAGCAGCTGCCTCTGCACGGTGACAGAAAACATCGTAAGAAGCATCGCAGGAGAAGGGGACAGCTGATCCTGGATCGATCGGTCCTGAAGCTGTGGGGGATGATCATCATCGCCTGTCTGCCTGCTGTGGTGATCGGTCTGTTCTTTGACGATCTGTTCGACGCCCTTTTCTACAATGCGGTTTCCGTCGCCATCGCGCTCATCGTGTTCGGGATCGGGTTTATCGTGATCGAGAACCGGAATCGGGGAAAAGATGCCCGTGTGATCTACCTCGATGAGATCGATTGGAAGACGGCGCTCATGATCGGCGGATTCCAGGTGCTGGCGGCGATCTTTCCGGGGGCCTCCCGTTCCGGTGCCACCATTCTGGGCGCATTGCTCATCGGTGTGTCACGGGGCGTCGCCACGGAATTCACCTTCTTTCTGTCCATCCCGGTGATGTTCGGAGCCAGTCTCTTAAAGATCGTCAAGTTCCTCAAGACGGGAGCGTTCTTCACCGGTGCGGAGCTGAGCATCCTGCTGGTCGGTCTGGTCGTGGCGTTTTCCGTATCGGTCTTCGCGATCCGCTTCCTGTTGGGGTACATCCGAAAGCACGATTTCAAGCCGTTTGGCTGGTACCGGATCGTCCTGGGCATCGCCGTTCTTGTGATCTTTGGCATACGTGGAAGGATATGATTGACAGAACCTGGTGTTTGCGGTATGCTAGTTGCGTTTACAGATGATCCCGTAGAGTAGACAAAACTATTCTACACGTTTGACGGCCGAGATCGACCGGGGAGGAACATGATGCAGGATAAAGGAAAAGCGAACAAGCAGACGGCAGATGTCAAGAAACCGGCAGAAGTGAAACCGGTCGTCAGACCCGTGGCAACAGCTCCGGCAGTACTTGCCAAAGCGGAAGCACCGGTCGCCGCCAAGGTTGAGGTCAAGAAGCCGGAGGAGAAGAAGGTTGAGGAGAAGAAGCCGGAAGCCGTAAAGCCTGCCGCCAAGAAGCCGGCCGTCAAGAAAGCACCTGCCAAAAAGCCGGCCGCCAAAAAGGCTGCGGTGAAGAAACCGGTCGCGGCCAAGACCCCCGCTCCCAAGGAAGCGGAGAAGAAGGAAGCGGCCCCTGCCGTGAAGCCGGCGGTCAAGAAGGCTGCGGCGAAGAAACCGGCGGTCAAGAAAGCGGCTCCGGTCAAGAAGGCAGCTCCCGTCAAGAAGGAGACTGTCGCTAAGAAGCCGGCAGCAGCCGTGAAAGCGCCCGCTGCGAAGAAACCTGCCGTGAAGAAGGCTGCGGCGGTCAAGAAGACCGCGGCGAAGAAGCCGGCCAAGAAGCGCTCGGTGGAGTCGACCATCAGCATCACCAAGAAGGTGAATTTCGTCCTGCAGTACGGGGAGAAGAGCCTGCCCTACAGCACACTGGTCGCAAACGCCAAGAATGTCTGGCGCTATGATCTGGGCGGCAAGATCTCTGACATCAAGAAGATGGAGCTCTATGTCAAGCCCGAGGAGGGCAAGGTCTACTACGTCGTCAACGACGAGACCAGCGGATCCTTCGATTTATAATCCGTTTCGTTTCTTCATACTTATTTAATATATTTTGCGCCGCATCCTTGTTGACATCGGGGATGCGGCGTGCTATTTTATCATCATGATGTGTTAGCACTCAAAAGAGGTGAGTGCTAACACCCCGAAAGGGGAAGGAGGTTCATGCTTCTGGACGAGCGGAAAATGAAGATCCTGCATGCCATCGTACAGGGATATCTCTCCACCGGGGAACCGGTCGGATCCCGTACGATCTCCAAGGATACGGATCTGAACTTAAGTTCCGCAACGATCCGCAATGAGATGGCGGATCTGGAGGAGATGGGACTGATCATCCAGCCGCACACCTCGGCGGGACGGATCCCTTCCGACCGCGGGTACCGGATCTATGTAGACGACATGCTCCGGAAAAAGGAGCGCGAGGTCGACGAGATGAAGGAGCTGCTGCTTTCCAGGGAAGAGAAACTGGAAAACATGTTAAAGCAGGTGGCAAAGCTCCTGGCGGTCAACACGAATTATGCGACCATGATCTCCGCACCGGCACTCAAGGGAAACCGGCTGAAGTTTATCCAGATCTCCCGCGTGGACAGCCTGCATCTGCTGGCGACGGTAGTCATGGAGGGCAATGTCATCAAGAACCGGATGATCGAGGTGGAGGAGAATCCGGACGATGAGACGATCCTGAAGCTCAACATGCTGCTGAACACGCGGCTGAACGGCCTTTCGGTGGATGAGATCAATCTCGGAATGATCGCCGCACTGAAGAAGGAAGCCGGCACGCACGGCGAGATCGTGGCTCGGGTGATCGACGCGGCGGCGGAGACGATCCGGGACGATGAGAACCTGGAGATCTACACCAGCGGAGCGAACAACATCTTCCGCTATCCGGAGCTGGCGGACAAGGGCAGGGCCTCGGCACTGATCACGACCTTTGAGGAGAAGACGGAACTGGAAAGCATCGCACTTCAGGCGCTGTCCCAGTCGGATCAGGAAAACGGTATCCGGGTCTACATCGGAGAGGAAGCACCGGCCGCCAATATGCAGGATTGCAGCGTCGTGACCGCCACCTATGATCTTGGCGGCGGGATGCGGGGAACAGTCGGAGTGATCGGCCCGAAACGAATGGATTATGATCACGTGGTGAGCATCATGAAAAATGTGATGCGTCAGCTGGATGATCTGTATCAGAAGTAGAAAGAGGTGACGGAAATGGCTAAGACAGGAGAGGAAAAGGAAACAAAGGAGCAGCGCGGGGAAGAGACTCCGGACGAAGTGACTGCCGGGACCGCACAGGAATCTCCCGCCGGAAAGGACGAAGCGGCGGAAGAGCCGGATAAGGCTCCGGAGGAGACGGGAAAAGCGGAGCAGGGAGCTGCGGCAGCCGGAGAGAACACGGCTAAGAAACCGATCTTCGGAAAGAAGAAGGAGAAAGCCGAGAAACCCGATCCGTTAAAGGAAGAGATCCGGGAGCTCAAGGACAAGTGCATGCGGCAGATGGCGGAATTCGAGAATTTCCGCAAGCGCACGGACAAGGAAAAAGCCCAGATGTTTGACGCAGGCGCCGCCAATGTGATCGAGAAGATCCTGCCGGTGGTGGACAATTTCGAGCGGGGAATGGCGGCGATCCCGGAAGCGGACCGGGGAGGCGCGCTCGCTGAGGGAATGGAAAAGATCTACCGACAGCTCGCCAAGACCCTGGAGGATCTGGGCGTGACACCGATCGAAGCCCTCGGAAAGGAGTTTGATCCCAATTTCCACAATGCGGTCATGCAGACGGAGGCCACCGAGGAATATCCCTCCGGTGTCGTCGCACAGGAGATGCAGAAAGGGTATCTGTATCATGAAACCGTTATCCGGCACAGTATGGTAGCCGTTTCGGAATAAAGCAACCAATCTTTCACAGAGGAGGAATAAAGCAATGAGCAAGATCATCGGAATCGACCTGGGAACAACCAACAGCTGCGTGGCGGTCATGGAGGGCGGAAAGCCCACCGTTATCGCCAATGCGGAAGGTGCACGCACCACACCGTCCATCGTGGCCTTCACCAAGACCGGCGAGCGTCTGGTCGGTGAGCCGGCCAAGCGTCAGGCGGTGACCAACGCGGACCGCACCATCGCTTCCATCAAGCGTGACATGGGAACCGATCACGGCCGCAATATCGACGACAAGAAATACAGCCCGCAGATGATCTCCGCCATGATCCTGCAGAAGCTCAAGGCGGATGCGGAGCAGTATCTCGGCGAAAAGGTGAGCGAGGCGGTCATCACGGTGCCTGCGTACTTCAACGACGCACAGCGCCAGGCATGAAACGGCCGCG
>JAFPTK010000075.1 GCA_017400305.1 Lachnospiraceae bacterium
GATCGAACGGGCAAAGCAGGGAAGAGAGGATACGCGCGGCTGCGGAGGAAAAGATAGCTGCAATGCTGAACCAATATGGTGTTACGGATGTGGATTATGCCGTGCAGATCGGGGATGAACTGATCACGGGAAACAGCAGGAACTTTGTGATAAAAGAATTCTTCTCCTACGAAGGTATCATTAAGACACAGATGGTGCCCATTGCGGAAACGACAAAAAACTTCTGCTCTTACGCATTGATCCTTGTTTTGGGGATCGTCGCGGTACTGATCACGATCATCACTTCGAATGATGTGAGGAGACAGCGGCATGCGCTGGGCATCATGAAGGGGCTGGGATATTCCTCAAAGGATCTGATGCTGCAGCTGGCCCTGAAATACATGCCGGTGATACTGGCCGGTACGGCGATCGCGACGGTATGCGGGCTTTGGATCAATCATCTTTTCTGGGGGCTGCTCTTTGCGTCCTTTGCCAAAGTCAATATTTCGACGGTCGTTGTGACGGATATCATCCTGCTGATCTTCTGCTTCGCGGTGGCATATCTGAGCGCGGGGAGGATACGGAAGATCTCCGTGACGGAGCTGATGACGGAGTGAGGCGCGGATCCCGAAGAGCGCGGAGTTCCGGGTGGGGGAATGCATCGGAGATCGAGGAAAAGGCGGATCCCGATGCACATCTCCGGAAGATAAGGGTGCAGGATTTATTTCAGAAGGAGAATCACATGAAAAAGGGAAGGGATCATAAGAGAATACGCGGCTGTGCAGCGGCAGCGGGGATCGCAGGGATCGTCGGAGCACTGGGGATCGGCGTCTTTTCCGGGATCAGCGGGACAGGCTTCGGGGAGCGCGTCGGATTCTGCCGGAAGGTATCAGCAAAAGGCGACGCAACAGCCCGGGAAAGCGCAACGGGGCAGGAGAGCACAGCCACACAGGCTGAAAACGGCTGGGTAGCGGCGAACAGGGATACGGAGTATGTCTACTGCGTGGGATCGGTCAGCAAGATCTATTCTACTGCAGCGGTCATGCGCCTGGCAGAGGAAGGGAAGGTGGCGCTTGATGCGCCGGTGACAGACTATATTCCGGAGTTTCGTATGGCTGATCCGAGGTATAAAGATATCACGGTGCGGATGCTGATGGATCACACCTCCGGGCTGATGGGATCGACTTATTCCGGAGGGTATCTGTATGAAGATGCGACGGAAGGACAGCTTGATCAGCTTCTTGAGCATCTGGCAGAACAGCGGCTGAAAGCGGACCCGGGGCAATATGCCGCATACTGTAATGACGGATTTGATCTGCTGGCGCTCATCACACAGCGGGTAAGCGGAATGGACTTTACGGAATATGTCAGGAACTATCTGTCAGGACCTTCCGGCGGCGACAATACGGGATCCGGGGTGACCTATCTTTCGATGAAAGATCTCGCGCCGGCATATACCGCAGGGCACGTTCTTTATGATCAGAGCGGCACACAGGTGCTTGGGGCCGGAGGCATCTATGCAACTGCTTCCGATACAGCGAAATTCGGCGCCGCCTTCTTTTCGGGAAATAACAGCATCCTGTCAGAAGAGTCCAAGGAAGCAATGGCGACGCGCTGGTCGGACGGACGGTTCGATACCGCGGATGCCGGGATGACACTAATGCCGGAGGGAACTCCCGACCCTGCGAAAGGCGGCCCGAACAGTCGCTTCTACATGGATGAGAGCGGTCTGGGCTGGGACTTTGTATCCATGAACAGGTATGAGGACGCCGGTATCAAGGTACTGGGAAAAGGCGGTGACACTTTGATGAATCACGCGTTTCTCCTGGTTGCGCCGGAGGAAAAGATCAGTGTATCCGTGCTTACAAACGGCGGCAGCAGTACCCTGAACGGACTCATGGCAGAGGCGATCCTGGATGCGTGCCTGGAGGAAGAGGGGATACGACTGACGGACCCTGCGTGGCCGGCAGCAGTGAATCCATGCGATGTCCCGGAAGAATATGATGCTCTGGCCGGAGCGTACGCCGTTTCGGGGATGGAAGGAGCTGTGATCGATAAGATCACCTTTCCGGAACATAAGTACATGCATGTGGAAAGCATAGGGCCGTATAAAACGACCTGTCAGGATTTTGCACTGACAGAAGACGGCAGATTTGCGGAACTGGCGTATGAAGTGGAAGACAGCGGGATCGATCAGATGCGGTTTGCTCTAAATCCGATGTATATCTCATTTCAGACGGATGCGGACGGAAGGATCCTCTTAGCCGCGGATCAGAATACACGTCTTCCCGGGATAGGAGAGCAGGCGCAGCATTACTACATCGGCGAAAAGATGGACGAAGATCCCGTGTGCCCCGAAGCAGAGGCTTTTGTGCAGAAGATAAACGGAAGGGAGTTCCTCATCGTCAGCGAAAGATCTTCGTCAGGCGCTTACGACACGGCGTTTCTGGAAGTGGTGCCGCAGGCTGAGTTTCCGGGATATGTGTTTATTACCAACAGCGGAATGGGAACCCGTCTGTTAAAGATTGCGGATGCCTCTCATGCGGTGGCGTTTACGAACATCCCCTCCAGCAGAAACCGCGATCTGATCGACATTTCCCTGAAAGAGGAAGAAGGCGCCCTTAAGCTTTCTACAAGCAATGGCGTGTGTTTTATTTCGGATGAGAAGCTGCCGTATTTTGACGGTTCCGTAAATGAGATCGCTCTTTCCTCCGACGCGCCGGCATGGTTTAAGATCGGAAAAGAAACGGCGAATGCAGAGACCATGATCACGGAAAGGCCGGAACACAGCGCGGTTTACGTGTACAACAAATTCGGTGAGGTGGTCTATACGACACACGTGAAAGGCATGACGGATATCCTGACCATGCCGGAGAGCGGTTGGATCGTCTTTCTCGGGGAGGACGGCGGGACGATCCGCCTCTCCGAATGAGTCAAAGGGGACGGTTCTGTTTGACTCATTGCAGTAAACAATGAGACAATATGAGTGAGTCAAAGGGGACGGTTCTGTTCGACTCATTTTGGAAAAAAAAAGAGTCAAAGAGAACCGTCCCCGGTGACTCCAAAAAAGTGAGTCAAAGAGAACCGTCCCCGGTGACTCATTATGGAAAGAGGGTTTACTAAGATGATCAGTTCTGCGGTGATCATAGAACAGATGCTGGTGATCTGCCTGCTGATCCTGGTCGGTGCCTTCCTGCATAAGAAGGCGCTGTTAACCGATGCGGGGGCCAGGCAGCTCTCCTATGTTATTGTACATATCACGAATCCTGCCATCATGCTGTCCACTGCGATCGAGGAGGAGACCGTCATTCCCGCGGCGCAGATCGGTCAGGCATTTGCGCTGGCGTTTGCCGCGTACGCACTCATGGCGCTTTCGGGATTTCTCATTTCCCTGCTTCTCCGCTCGGATACGGGGGACCGGATCGCGATCGTCATGATGTCGATGTATGCCAATGTCGGCTTCATCGGGATCCCGCTGGCCCTGGCCACCCTCGGGCCCCGTGTGATGGTTTACGTGACGGTCAACAACCTCGTTTATTCCCTTCTGTTCTACACAACCGGAACGCCCCTGATCCGCTATGCCGCGCGGCTTCGCAGGAGAGGAATGGCCGGGAACTCTTCGCCCCGTAACGGCGATGGGAGGAAGACCGCAGAGGCCCTGCGGGAGATGTTAAAGGGCCTCCTGCATACCGGAACGATCGGTGCGATCATCAGTATCTTTATCTATCTGGGACACCCGGCGATCCCCTCGATCATCTCCGATCCGCTCCTTTACGCCGGGCGCTGTACCACCTTTCTGTCCATGCTGGTGCTGGGCGTGTCAGTCGCGTCCTCACCTTTTCGCAGCTATCTGACCGACCGGAAGACCTGGATCTTCGTCCTGCTGCGCGGCCTCATCATGCCGATCCTGGTGGGACTCGCGCTCGCACCTTTCATCCAGGAGGAGTCCCTCAGGGATGCCGTCTTGCTGCTGGTCGCGGTTCCGGCGGGGAACCTGCCGATGATCGTGTCGCGGGAAATGGAACTGGACGACCGGTTGTTTGCCCGCGGCATCATCCTTTCCACCCTGATCTCCCCGGTCACGATCCCCGTGTCGATGGCACTGGCGCATCTGCTGATCCCGTAGGGCTTTCCGTGCCTTCTGCCGGCCGGGCATCCAGCGTCCGGAGGCTTTTATCCGCGGTATCATCCTTTCCACCCTGATCTCTCCGGTCACGATCCCCAATGGCCTCCTTCAGAAAGGCCATGGTTCCGGGCTTTGCGCACAGGATCTTCTCGACGATATCGATAAACACGCTGACATCCCTGTCCGTATATCCCTTTTCGTCAAATACCCGGTTGGCGAGGATCAGCATCATCCGGATCCTCTCCGGAATATCCTCAC
>JAFPTK010000076.1 GCA_017400305.1 Lachnospiraceae bacterium
ACCGGCGGTATCAATGAAGACATAGTCTTTTCCCTGATAGGTCACCTCGGTGTCGATCGCGTCTCGGGTGGTGCCGGCGATATCGGAAACCAGGAGGCGGTCCTTTCCGATCAGACGGTTGATGAGGGAGGACTTCCCCACATTGGGTTTTCCCACCACCGCCACATGGATCCGGTCATCCTCCTCCTCGGATCCAGTCTCTTCGACGGGAAAGAGCTTGACCACTTCATCCATCAGATCTCCGAGGCCCTGTCGGTTGGCTGCCGAGATCGCATGGGGATCCCCGAGTCCCAGTTCGTAGAATTCATAGATGTTGGCCACATCCCGCTCATAGGCGTCGATCTTATTCACGGTCAGTACGACCGGCTTGCCGGAGCGGCGCAGCATATCGGCGACCTGCGCGTCGGCATCCACCAGTCCCGTCTTCCCATCCACCATGAACAGGATCACATCGGCCGTCTCGATGGCGATCTCTGCCTGCTCCCGCATCTGTTTCAGGATCTGATCCGAGGTGTCCGGTTCAATACCGCCGGTATCCACCAGTGTGAACGTATACGTCAGCCAGTCCACATCCTGATAGATCCGGTCCCTTGTCACTCCGGGCGTATCCTCCACAATGGAGATCCGCTTTCCGGCGAGGGCATTAAACAAAGATGATTTTCCCACATTCGGCCGTCCTACGACCGCTACGATATTTTTTCTCATATTTCACCTTCAGACAAAAAACAAGCATTATTATACCATATATTCTTTCCGATATGATATAATCAACTGATGTTCCGATAAATATGGGATTCAGGAGAAATATTTATGCCAGACTTTCAGCAATTGGAAAAGACGCTCCCGGTGGCTCCGCTCGGTATCATCGCGAGGGCTTCCGCCACGAAAATGGGACAACGGGTCAACGATCACATCGTCGGTTTCCGGAAACGACTCCATGCCATGCCGACAGATGATCCGGCCTTCAAGGGTTACGCGGAGGAGAACTATCTGATCGACGCGGTCTGTCCCCGCAGATCGAGCGGGGAAGCCAAGGGGGAGATCAGCGAAAGCGTCCGCGGCAGGGACCTCTTCATCCTGACGGATATCTGCAACCCCTCTGTCACCTATCGGATGTACGGCTTTGAAAACCACATGTCTCCGGATGATCATTATCAGGATCTCAAGCGCATCATCGCAGCGGTAGACGGCAAGGCCAGGCGGATCAATGTCATCATGCCCTTCCTGTATGAGGGGAGACAGCATAAGAGAAGCGGCAGGGAATCGCTGGATGCCGCCTCCATGTTCGCGGAACTCTATGACATGGGAATCTCCAATTTCATCACCTTTGACGCGCATGATCCCCGGATCTCCAACTCCGCTCCCATCGGCGGCTTTGACAACTTCATGGCCTCCTATCAGTTCCTCAAGGCACTGCTTAAGAATATCGATGATCTCACCGTGGACAAGGATCATCTCGTCGTGATCAGCCCCGATGAGGGGGCGTTAGATCGTGCGGTATATTTTGCGGGCGTTTTGGGTGCGGATACCGGAATGTTCTACAAACGCAGGGATTATTCCAGGATCGTAAACGGCTCCAACCCGATCGTTGCACATGAATTCCTGGGTTCCGGCATTGAGAATAAGGACGCCATCATCATTGATGACATGATCTCCTCCGGCGGCAGTATCATCGATACCGCCGGCAAGATCAAGGAAAAAGGTGCGAAACGGGTCTTTTTGTGCACCACCTTCGGATTGTTCACCAATGGTCTGGAGATCTTTGACAAAGCTTATGAGGAGGGACGGTTTGACCGCGTCATCTCGACCAACCTGACCTGGCAGCCGGAAGAATTAAAGACCCGTCCCTGGTTCCTGGAAGCGGATATGAGCAAGTTCCTCGCGACCATCATCGATTTCGTCAATCACGACGCCAGTCTCTCCGGTGTCATGATGCCGACCGACAAGATCCACGAGATCGTCGGACACTACAATAACCGGGAGATGGTGACGACCAACCGGATGATCGAAGGCGAGGAGTGACTGCCCCTTAGCTGAGCGAACGGGAGCCCGCCGGCTTTACGGCATCAGAGGAACCCGACAGGGTTCCTTTTCATTGCCCTTCATCGATCGCAAACCACAGCGTCACCTTAAAGATATCCCCGTCGATCGTGATGCTCATCTCGCCGTCCTGCGCGCGTGTGAGACTCTGGGCGATGGAAAGTCCGAGTCCGCTCCCCTCTCCTGTCCTTGCTTTATCTCCGCGGATAAACCGCTCCGTGAGCTCCTGCGGACTCACATTCAGCTCATTCTTCGAGACATTCCGCATGGAGAAGGCAACGGTCCGGATCCCTTCATGATCCGCTTCCTCCGGGATCAGATCCATATAGATCCGGGTATTCTCCATCGCATACTTCGCCGCGTTTCCAAAGAGATTTTCAAAGACACGCCAGAGATAATGCGGGTCCGCCATGATGAATACCGGCTCCTCTGTCGGTTTGAAGACCGGCGTCAATCCCTTTTCTTCAAATTTCTCATAAAACTCCCCGATGGTCTGGTGGATGAATTCCACGTAGTTAAGTCTCGTGAGGGAGAGCTCGATATTGCCGGAGGAGATCTTGGAGGCTTCCACCAGATCCTCCGTCAGGTGCTTCAGCCGCTGTGATTTCTCATCCAGGATGCGGATATAATCCTGGGCCTTGGGATTGTCGATATCCTCCCGTTTCAGGAGATCCACATAGTTGATGATCGACGTGAGCGGCGTCTTGATATCATGCGAAACATTTGTGATGAGGTCCGTCTTTAACCGCTCATCCTGCATGCTGGTATTGACCGCTTTTTCGATCCCCTCTCCGATCTGATTGACCGAAAGGGCCAGTCTTCTGTTCTCTCCGTGCAGATGGGTGACATCGATCTGATACCCGCGTTCCCCGTCGCGGATCCGCTCGATCCCCTCCACGATCTCTCTGCGGCGCATCCGGATGTGATAGACCAGGGATCCGACGATGAGATCGACGATAAAAGCACCGATCACCCCCGGCAGCTGTAAGAGGTATACCGCCGCAAGATTGGCCACGACTAACGTCAGGTACGGCAGCCAGGTGGCGACCGCCAGGTTGGTGTGCTGTACGGTAAACAGGAAGGAGGCGCGGATGGCAAGGCCGATCCTTCTGATCCAGCTGTCCGCCCATAATCGGGATGCCTTGCCTTTGCGGATCAGTGTCAGCAAGCCCAGGCAAAGGACACAGTCGATCACGATGCTCCCGGCGGCCGCACAGCCGGCCTGCAGATAGGTGCTCTGCTGTCCGAGCAGATCGTAATTGTAGATCACCAGACGATAGAATCCGAGACCGGCGGCCCCCAGGAGGATCAGCCACAGCAGGAGGATGAGCTCTGTCGGCATCCGGTCGATCTTCCATCCATAGGATCTCCCGGCGAACAGGATTCGAAGGACGAGAAGGAAGAGATAGCCGGCGGCAAAGAGGCCGATCATCAGATGCATCAGAGAGAGGGACGGCAGATAATGTGCCGAAGAATCTCTGCCGGCAAGGAAATCGTCCGTCACCTGCGCGTCCAGATCCACGCCGATAAAGATGCGGATCTGATCGGGATAGGCGTAACTGTACTGCTTGAAGATCGCGCGGATCGTCTCCTCCTTGATGAGGGAGTCTGTCTCATAGGAGAGATCATAAGGACACAGATAGAGATGACGCGTCAGGTCCTTGAAGTAGTTCTGGATCTTTTCGGCATTGGGCTCATTTGCGAGCGAAGTCACGTTGGTATAGACTTCCTTGCGGCCTCCGATGGAGCGCACAATATAGTAGCGAAGGCACGAACTGTCCTCCTGATAGTATTCCCGGAGAGACTGGTACTCCTCGTAATTGTTGTTCATATCCTGGGCGGCTTCCACCACGTTGCTGCACAGTGCCTGATAATCATTCCAGTTGGACACGATATCCTCGATGTTGTATCCGTCCACGGTGCGGTAACGGTTGACGAGCACGCTGTGCTCCTCACTGCCGCTCTCGATCTCCGGTTCATTGAAAAAGGCATATTCCTCCAGACCGGTCATGCCTTCTTCCTGATTGATCTCATAGGGAGAAGCGACCCGCGTCTCCGTATTTCCTTCGATCTGGGCGTTCAGATAGCTGTTCATCCCGCCGGAAACGGCATTATTGATGATCCGGGTATAGATGGTACTGTCAGAGAGAAAACGGCTGCTCTGCTCCGGCGACATGACGCGTGTTTCGTAGTCAAACCCGTTCTGTGCCCATTTTAACAGATTGGCGACACTGTAGATGCCGGTGATGTAGTCTCCGGGAAGGGTCGTGCCGCGGTTGACGTAGGCGGTCACATCCACCTGCTTTTCTCCGTCGTAGCTGCCGGCGGTTTCGATCTGGGATCGGATCGCGACAAACCGCGCGACCGTCGCGATATTGTTCCCCAGGATATTGTTAAACAGAAGTGAATCCTCATAGGCACGCGAGCGGTCCGATTCATACAGATCGTAAGATACATTGCCCCGTGCGGACGGCAGGATCACGGTCTGCCCGGCAAAGAGGAGCACGAGCAGAAACGCCAGCCCCGCAGCGGCAAGATGCTGCAGAACAGCCAGAAACGCAGCGGTCCTTTTGGAGATTCCCTTTTTCATTCCGCGTCCACCTTATATCCTACGCCCCATACCACCTTGACATAACGGGGTTCCCGGGGATTGATCTCGATCTTTTCGCGGATATGACGGATGTGTACCGCCACGGTATTCTCCGCTCCGACAGCATCCTCGTTCCAGATATTCTCATAGATCTGTTCGATGGAATAGACACGCCCCTTATTCTGCACCAGCAACAGCAGGATCTGATACTCGATGGGGGTGAGCTTGACCGGTTCACCCTCCACCCGCACCTCCTTGGTGTCATCGTTGATGGAGAGACCGCCCGCCTGGTAGATATGACCGTCCTGCGGCGCCTCCTTGAGATTGCCGAGCTCCCGATATCTTCTCAGATTGGATTTGACGCGCGCCACAAGCTCCAGCGGATTAAACGGCTTCGGGATGTAATCATCCGCACCGACATTGAGCCCCAGGATCTTGTCCGAATCCTGGGATTTCGCGGACAGGATAATGATCGGGATACTCGAGATCTCCCGGATCTTCATGGTCAGATGGATCCCGTCCAGCTTGGGCATCATGACATCGAGGATCGCCAGATCGATCCCGCCCTTTTTGATGATGCGATAGGCTTCCTCTCCGTTATAGGCTTTGTAGACAGTAAAACCGTCCTGTTCCAGATAGATCTCGATCGCATCAACGATCTCGCGATCATCGTCACAGACCAGGATACCGATCTTCTTTTCTTCCGCCATAGGGGTTCCTCCCGACAGACTGTTATGAGCCGACAGTTCGTATTGCTCATTCCATTGAAACACAAAAGTATTAAGATGTGAGCGGGAATATTATTAAGATTTTCTGAAGATATAGGGAAAGGCGTCTCTGACCCAGCAAATCCGTGCCGGACCGTCCTGCGTGCTCTCGATCCCAATGACATCAAACCGGATCGGCGTATCCTCCGGCAGGTGTCTGGTAAAGCGATATCGGTCACAGACGCGCGAGATCGTCCGTTGTTTTCTCCGGTCTACCGCTTCCAGCGGATCTCCCATGTGCTCATTCGTCCGGAACTTGACTTCCGCAAAGACCAGATAGCCTTCATGCCGGTAGATCAGATCGATCTCTCCCTGTCTGCACCGAAAGTTGCGTTCCAGCGGTTCCGCGCCCTGACCTTCCAGATAAGACAGCGCCAGCGATTCGTAATAGGCACCGATCTCCCGCCTGTTTTCCCGATCTGCCGGCATCCCATTCACTGCCCGGGAAGCTTGATCTGCGACTTGGCGCGGATCTTGTCCATGGCATCGACGAAGACAAGGATCTCCGCCACCACCTCATACAGCTCCGGGGGGATCATCTCGCCGATCTCCAGACGGCTCAGGGTATCGGCAAGCTTATTGTCCTCATGGATCGGGATGTCATTTAACTGCGCTTCCTCGATGATCCGCTCGGCAATGGCACCGCGTCCGCTGGCAATGATGCGGGGCGCGTCATCCTGACCGGGGTCATACCCCAGCGCAATGGCCTGCTTTACTTTTGGCTTAGAGGAGTCTTTTGCGTTCATCCGTTTATCCGTTTATGCCAGCGCATCAAATGAGGAATGGGACAGCAGGGACATCCTGCCGAGATTTCCCTTTAACATCTCTCTCACCGGGGCATCCTCCTCTTCCATTCCCTCCTCCTGAAGATGCATCTTAGCTTCCATCTGATATCCGCGTTTGGTCAGACGGTCATTCAGTACATCGATATGGGACATGATGAGGTCGATCATCTCATCATCCGCCAGATAGAAATTGGTCTTTACATGATTGTCACGCATCTTGACATAGACATCCACCGGTCCCAGATGCTCCATGTCCAGATGCAGGATCGCACTGACGGTTCCGTCGTCCTGCATGGCTTTCTTTTTGTTGGAGTATACATACAGATCGCCGTGGGTATTCTGACCGTTCATCTTAAGAGGCAGCTGTACATACTGGAACATATGGTTTAAGTCATTCATGAAGTTCAGATTATTCTGCAGATTGTGTACATTTTCCGCCAGATGGGTGCCGGATGCGTTGGCGCCGGACAGAATGCGCGAGAGCTTGCCGGTCTGCTGCTGCAGTCGGTCATAGAGATTTTTGACATTCTCGCGGTTTTCCACTTCGTCCGGTTTTAAGAGCCAGTCGCGTGCGACGGCATCCTTTAAGATCCCGCCCATCTCCCGGGAGGAAAAGAGCTTCGTCCACAGTTTGTCCCTGTCGGGATCCTTGTGGGCCGTTTTCTGAAAGCTTTCCGCCAGAGTTCGCAGCAGTTCCGTCTGGGCATTGCCCGTCTCGGGGTTCTGAAGATTCCGGATCAGATTCTCTTCCACCCCGAGTTCCTTCAGAAGTGCCGTGAAGGAGGGATTTTTGAGATCCGATACCGCCGGATCGGAGACCGCCGCTTCCCGGATCGCTTTCAGGGCCGCTTCCAGCGGCTCGCCTGCCTGTGCGGATCGACCGGCCTGATCGGCAGAGAGCGCATTCTCTTCCCCGACACTCTGTCTCATTCCGGCTTCGCGAAGCGCTTTTTCAGCGGCGTTGATCGCCTTGTCCGATGCTGCGAGGGATTCTGTGAGGATCGTTTCGGGATTGGCATTGGGTGAAAGCGCGCCGGAGGGATCCCGCGAAAGAGCGTTTTCCGTCGAAGCGCCGCCTGTCGCGGCGGTCTGTCCGGCCTGATCCGTCAGGGATGCGGTGGATCGTCCCTCTGCTCCCCCTGCCGCTTCCCCGGCACCGCTGAAGAGCTCCAGTAATTGCCCATAGAGGTCGAGAGCACCTTTATGGTTGCCGCTCTCGTTGATGGCGCGGAACGCGTCCGGCAGTTCGTCCATGATGGAGCCGATCGCGCGCGATACCTGATGCTCAAAATTCTTGTAATTCTCAAACTGATCGATATTTTCGCCCGTGACGGGGATACCGAGATTGGTCATCTGGACGATGCTGGTGGCGTGACCGGGAAAACTCATGACTCCCTTCGTCATCGACATCAGGGAAGAGCGATCGATGGGCATCCCTTCGGACATCATCTCACGGACCATGGCGGTCAGTTCCGTATTGGCCGGAAGACCGGCCTGAGAAAGTGCCTTCGTGACACTGCTGTCGGCTGCCGTATTGGCATAGAGCGGACGGAGCGTCACGGCTCCCTCCGCGGTGTTTTTAACGGAGAACGAGATGTCCTGACCGGCGGAAAGCGCCATGTTACCGGATAATCTCGCATTGACCATCGCGCCGTCACCGAGATCCACCTGTGCCATCCGTCCGCCGCCCGGCTGCTCGGTGACAGACATGACCTTCCCGCGAAGCGTCTGTCCGTCGCTCATGGAAGAGAGACGCTCCTGCCCCTTTACGAGCGCAGCTTCCTGTGAGACGGTGGTGACATTCGTCGTACTCTGCGTTTTTCCGAGATTAGCGATATGGCCGATCATGATGCTGTTTCTCCGATGATCTTTCCGATGAAGCTTCTGCGGTGCAGCGGGCAGGGACCGTATTTTTTCAGTGCGGCAATATGCTCGGCTGTCCCGTACCCCTTATTTCGGTCGAATCCGTATTCCGGATATCGCTCGGCCGCATCGATCATATACCGGTCTCTGGTCACCTTGGCGACGATGCTGGCTGCGGCAATGGAGGCACTCTTGGCATCCCCCTTGATCACGCTTACCTGCTCGTAATCGGACAACTGCGGGACTTTTACGGCATCCAGGATCAGCACACCGGGACGGACAGGGAGTCCGTGAACCGCCTCGGCCATGGCTTCATAATCCGCCTGCAGGATGTTGATCTCATCGATCCGCTTCTCATCGGCGGAAGCGACAGCCCAGGATACCGCGCAGGCTGTGATCTGACGATACAGATCCTCTCTTCTTTTTTCGGATAATTTCTTGGAATCATTAAGATACAGAAGCGAATGCAGGACTTCCGGATCCTCGGGCAGGATGACGGCTCCCGCTACAACCGGTCCGGCGAGGGGGCCCCGTCCGACCTCATCGATCCCGCACAGAGGACCCTGCCCGCGGGAAAGATCATCAAATGCCTTCAGGGAATCGAGACGGTCATATTCCGCCGCAAGCTTTTCGGGCTTCATGGGCCTACCGCGCCAAAGTCGTCAAAGGGGAAGATCCGGAACAATGCTCTGCCGATGATGTCCCCCCGCTTGATATTCCCGACGGCGGGATCTCTGCCGTCGGAGGAATTATTCCGATTGTCCCCCATGACAAAATATTCATCCTCCCCAAGTTGGATCGGTTCGATGGCCCGGCCGGGGTTCTTGATCACTTCCCGTCCGTAGCTCTCCACGAGGATCTCATCATTGATATAGATATTTCCGTTGTTGTCGATCTGAACTTTTTCTCCGGGAAGACCGATGATCCGCTTGATATAGAGGACATTTTCCGCATAACGGAAGGGAAATACGATGATCTCGAACCGTTTCGGGTCGCGGAATCGATAGGAGATCTTGTCGACGATCAGGGCATCCCCGTGATGAAGGGTGTTTTCCATGGATTTCCCGTCCACATCCGTTCTCTGGGCGATAAAGATGATGAACAGGAAGGTTACGGCGAATACCACCCCGAGGTAAACCAATATTCCGAGAATACTTCTGATGCTCTTACTCATCTCTTTGATCCTCTGCTCTGCTGCGCTTTGCTCTCTGCAGGAGGATCCCGCCGAGTCTTCCTTTACGGAAGTCATCGATCAGGATCTGTGATGCTCTTTCAATATCTCTGACGCCGCCGGTCTTAAGCAATCCTCTGTTGCCGGCGATGGCATCCAGAACGGTTTCCGGATCCGTGTCCGGTCCGATGATCCCATCCAGCTGATAGCGCTTTGCGATCGCTTCGGGAGCCAATGTCGCAAGGCGATCGATCAGAGCGGCTGCCAGTGCATGTTCGTTGAGATTGTCATCGTTCATACTGCCGATGATCGCCAACAGTTCGCCGGCTTCCGGGTCGCCGATCTTAGGCCACAGGATCCCCGGGGTATCCATGAGCTGCAGCATCCTGCCGGTCTGGATCCATTGCTTGCCGCGGGTGACACCCGGTTTATTGCCGGTCTTTGCGACGGTTTTGCCGGCCAGGAGATTAATGACAGTGGATTTCCCGACATTCGGGATCCCTGCTACCAGCGCGCGGATCGGCTGATGGAGGAGTCCGCGTTCCCGGTTGCGTCGGACCCGTGCCTCTGATGCCTTCTGTATTGCGGCATTTAACTTCTTTTTTGCCCCGGAATCCGTGGCATTTAACACGACCGCTTCCAGCCCGGCGGATCGGTAGTCCGAGATCCATTCCTTCAATCCCGCAGGATCGGAGAGATCCGCTTTGTTGAGTACCAGGAGACGGCTCTTGCCGTTACACATGGCATCGATATCGGGATTTCTGCTCGCCTCGGGGATCCTCGCATCCGCGATCTCGATCACCAGATCGATCAGCTTCAGATTCTCCCGCATCATCCGGACCGCCCTGGTCATATGACCGGGATACCATTCGTAACGTTCCTCGCTCATGGATGACCCCCATATACAAACCAGGCTTTTCCGATGATCGCATCGACATGGACCGGACCGATCCCTGCACTGCGCGAATCCTCGCTCGTATTTCTCCTGTCACCGAGAACAAAGTATTCTTTGCTGCCCAAAGTGATGCCGCCGGCGGCGATCCCGGGATCCTGGATCCGGTCATAGCGGTGATTGACATCGGATTCCGGCCGATCGTCGATCATGACGCGTCCGTCCTCGATCCGGATTGTCTCTCCAGGAAGACCCACGACACGTTTGATGGACAGCGGTGCATTCCGGTTGCCGTTGGGATAGAACACCACCATGTCTCCCCGTTTCGGAGAAGTAAGATGATAGACCGCACGATTGACCAGGACATATTGTCCGTTGCGGATCTCCGGCATCATCGAAGCACCGGTCATCAGGATCCGGTAGCCGAAAGCGGATACGACCAGTGCCGCACTGACGATGGCGATCACCGTGTAAAAGACCCAGGACAGGATTTCCAGGACCAGAGATCTGGAAACGACCTGCTTCTTCTCATAAAAGATCAGTCCGTTTTTCTTCTTGCGCAAATCTCGTACTTTCTCTTAAAAGACTAAGAGGGCAACCCGAACCGGTCTGCCCTCCTCCCTTCCGTATCCTGAAATGATGGATCAGCGCATGATCTCCTTGACCTTGGCCTTCTTGCCGGTCAGTCCGCGCAGATAGGTGAGCTTCGCTCTGCGGACTTTACCGCGGCGGACCACCTCCACCTTTTCTACGTTGGGAGAATGGATCGGCCAGGTCTTCTCGACGCCGATACCGCTGGACTCCTTGCGGACCGTAAAAGTCTGACGACTTCCGCCGCCCTGGATCTTCAAAACGGTGCCTTCAAAGATCTGCACACGCTCACGATTTCCTTCCTTGATCCTGTTGTGAACACGCACCGTATCTCCGGTATTGAACTGGGGAACGGTCTCCTTTTTCTGCGCGCTCTCGATTTCTTCGATGATCTTGTTCATTGGGTACCTCCTTGCAAACGACAAATTATAGATTAACAAATGTTTCCGGTTACGTCAAGTTTTCTGTATCAATATTTTCATGGCATCGACGCTTAAGTCGATGGCACTGTCCGTGTTATGAACGACCGGATTCTCCAGTCCCGCTTTTGCCCGCTCCTGATTGGCCATTACAAGGAAACAGGCGCCGACGCGGACGCGGCGATAGGCGCCGACAATAAACAGCGCCGCGCTCTCCATCTCGGAAGCCAGACACCCCATCCTCTTCCAGGCTTCCCATTTTGCGGTAAGCTCCTGCGCGACCGGTTTGGTCTCCGGGCTGTGCTGGGAATAGAAGCTGTCCTTGGACTGTACGATGCCGGTGTGACAGCGGATATCCCTCTGTGCGGCCGCTTCCCTGAGCGCCGCGGTCACATCGGGATCCGGAACGGCCGGATACTCGATGGGGGCATATTCTCTGGTAGTTCCTTCCATCCTTACGGCACCGGTCGCGACGATCAGGTCTCCTCCCAGGATATCCTCCTGCATGGCACCGCAGGTTCCGATCCGTATAAAGGTATGGGCCCCCAGATTTGCACACTCTTCGAGAGCAATGGCTGCGCTTGGTCCGCCGATCCCGGTGGAAACAACGCTGACCTTCTCCCCGGCAAGCGTGCCGGTCCAGGTGCAGAACTCTCTGTTCTGAATGATCATCCTGGCGTCATCGAGACGCTCCGCGATCTTACCGCACCGTCCCGGATCGCCGGGCATGATCACAAAACGTCCGATCTCGCCGGCATGAACCCCGATATGATACTGTTCTTCCTGCTCCGAGTAGATCATTCAGTCAAACAATCCTTTCATCACATGGATCTCCATGATGCCTTCTTCGATCGATATCCGTTTCACACAGTCTTTGATGGCGGGGATCATCACTTCTCTCTGATCCGTCGTCCTGATCTCATAGACGTCGTTGGCACCGGTCTCGATCACATCCCGGACGGTCCCCAGCTCCTCGCCGGAATCGATGTCCTTAACGGTAAGGCCGATCACGTCCGCCACATAATACTCCCCTTCTTCCAGCGGGATGGCATGTTCCCTGTCAACGTAAAGCGGACAGGAACGCCAGCGCTCGACGGCTTCCACCGTATCGACTCCCTGAAATTTCAGGACCACAAATTTGCTCACATATTTCACACTTGTGATCCTGAGCTTCCGGCGTCCCTCTCTGGGAGAATCCAGGATGACTTCCTCAAGCTCACGGAAACGCTCCGGATCATCCGTCGTCGGAAATACGTTGACCTCTCCGTGAACCCCGTGAGGCTTGGCGATCACGCCGACCCGGAATTCCTGCGTGAGCGGATGCTCTTTTCTGGCAGATCCATCCATTATCTGTGTTTCTTCTCCGCGGAAAGATGCGTCCTTCGATATTCCTCGTACAGATCCGGCCGTCTTTCCCTGGTCCTTTCGATCGACTGCGCCAGGCGCCACTCATCCACTCGAGCATGGTCGCCGTTTAACAGCACTTCCGGAACTCTTTTGCCGTTCCACACTTCCGGTCTGGTATACTGCGGATATTCAAGCAATCCGTCCTGAAAGGAATCCGTATGAGCCGATTCCTCATTGTGCAGGACCCCGGGTACAAAACGGGAGATCGCATCGATCATGACCATGGCGGCCAGTTCGCCACCCGTCAGGACATAGTCTCCGATGGACACATAATCCGTGACGATCTCTTCCAGAACGCGTTCGTCAACTCCTTCATAGTGACCGCACAGGAAGATCAGATCTTCCTCTTCGGCGAGTTCCTCCGCCTGTCCCTGTGTAAAGACACCGGCCTGCGGTGTCACATAGATGACCCGCGTCCTTATCCCCCGGAGGCCGGGGCCGCTCACAGCCCGCAGACCGTTCGCCGCCTCCTTTTCACGTCTCTTGCGGATCTTCTCCTCCAGAGCGAGATAACAGTCGTAGATCGGCTGTGCCTGCATCAGAAGTCCTGCTCCGCCGCCGTAGGTATAATCATCCACCTTGAGGTGTTTGCGCTCTTTGGTGTAATCCCTGATATTGACGATGTCGAAATCAAGGATGCCTTTGCCGGCGGCCTTCCCCAGGATACCGGCCTGTAGAGAGCCGGCGACCATCTCCGGGAACAGGGTCATGACGTGGAACTGCATATTCTGTTCAGCCGATCTCTACGTCGACGTGTGTGTGATCCTTCGTAGAGGCCGCTTTGACGACCGAACGGATCGCTTTCGCGATGCGCCCCTGTTTGCCGATCACTTTCCCCATGTCATCGGGAGCAACATGAAGCTTGATCTCGATGTCCTTGCCATTGCGAACCTCCTCGACGACCACCTGAGAGGGATCGTCGACAAGCGCCTTGGCGATGACTTCCACGAGTTCCTTCATCCTGCGCCTCCTTAACCGCGGGTGACGCCCGCCTGTTTCAGGACCTTCTGCGCCGTTACGGTCGGCTGTGCGCCGTTATTTAACCACTTCTTGGCCTCTTCCACATCGATCTGAACCTTGGCGGGATCCGTGTTGGGATCATAGGAACCAAGATCGGCGATGGTGCGTCCCTGTACCGGGAAACGGGAATCGGAGACCACGACGCGGTAGTAAGGCGTCTTCTTCTTGCCGATGCGCTTTAATCTGATCTTTACCATTTGTTTTTCCTCCTCTTGCGATTGGTTGTAGTGTGTTTCTATAAGCTCGGATCGTTCCGATGCTTCGCATCTCTCCCGATCCGCTTATACGCTAAAAGAATTTCCCCCGTCTGCCCATGCCGGGGATACCGCCGCCCATGCCCATGAGGCCCCCGAGGGCGCCCATGCCGTGACGGCCGCGTTTCATACCGCCCATCTGCTTCATCATCTTCTGCGCCTGTTCAAACTGTTTGATAAAGCGGTTTACCACGGAGATATCATTGCCGCTTCCTTTGGCAATGCGGAATTTGCGCTGCGGGGTGAGGATCTTCGGATTCTCTCTTTCTCTGGGCGTCATGGACAGAACGATCGCCTCCATACGGGCCAGTTCCTTTTCGTCCGGCAACTGGTCATCCGAGATCTTGCCCACGCCGGGGAGCATGTTGAGGATACCGCCGAGTCCGCCCATGCTGCGCATCTGCTTCATGCTCTCGAGATACATGTTGAAGTCAAAGCTGCCCTTCTTGAGTTTGGCGGCCATCTGCCGCTCTTTCTCCTCATCCGCTTCCTGTTTTGCTTCGACAGCCTTATCGATGAGCGTGAGCACATCACCCATCCCGAGGATACGGCTCGCCATACGGTCCGGATAGAAGGGTTCCAGGTCTCCGAGCTTTTCTCCCATACCGGCGAAGATGATCGGTTTCCCGGTGACCGCTCTGGCCGAGAGCGCTGCGCCGCCGCGGGAATCGCCATCCAGCTTGGAGAGGACGATCCCGTCGATCCCGATCTTCTCATTGAAGGTCTCGGCGACATTGACGGCTTCCTGGCCGGTCATCGCGTCAACGACCAGCAGGGTCTCATCGATGGTGATCGCATTCTTGATATCGATCAGCTCCTGCATCAGGGTCTCATCGATCTGCAGACGACCGGCCGTATCGAGGATGACGACATTATTGTGATGAGATTCCGCATATTGGATGGCCTCTTTGGCAATGGTGACCGGAGAAACCTCCGTGCCCATGGAAAAGAATTCCGATCCGACCTTTTCCGCGTTGACCTTTAACTGGTCCACGGCAGCCGGTCGATAGACGTCACCCGCGACCAGAAGCGGAGATTTTCCCTTGCTCTTCACCTTACCGGCGATCTTGGCCGCCGTGGTCGTCTTACCGGAGCCCTGGAGACCGCACATCATGATCACCGTCATCTTGCCGCCGGGATTTAAGGTGAGCTCCGTCACCTCTTCGCCCATGAGCTTCGTCAGCTCCTCGTTGACGATCTTGATCACCATCTGCGCCGGATTGAGGCCGGTTAACACCTCCTCGCCGACCGCCCGTTCACTCACGGAATTGATGAATTGCTTGACGATCTTGAAACTGACATCGGCCTCTAAAAGGGCCATCTTCACTTCCTTGAGGGCGACACGCACATCCTCCTCCGTAAGCTTTCCCTTGCTCCGGAGTCCCTTAAATACATTTGTCAGTTTATCGGTCAGTGATTCAAATGCCATGTGCTATTCCATGTCCTTGAGGATCGCATTCGCGGTGGCGAGCACCTCTTCCCTGAATGTTGCCGGATCATCGGCTGTCTGTGCCGCGTCCGCAAGCTTCTTTGTCATTCCGGTGATCCGGTCAAACCGCTCGATCATATGAAGCTTTTCTTCATACTGTTTCAGAGTCGCGGTCACACGCTTTAACAGATCATGTACGCCCTGCCTGCTGATCCCCTCGCTCTCTGCGATCTCCGCCAGGGAGAGATCCTCGTACACCGCCGATTCATAGATCCGTCGCTGATGCGGCGTCAGAAGCTCCCCGTAAAAATCGTACAGACGACCCTGCTCCAGTTTATTTTCCATAGCCTGACCAAGATAACACAGGCATTCCGCGATGTCAAGTATTATTTCTTTACAGTGATTTGCTCCACCAGATTATTGATATACAGAGGCGGAATTCTTCGTCAGTTATTTACGAGATATGTCTTATCTGCCGAGATCTTCGATACAGATGTTGAGATCGACATCGCCCTCGATGCCGTCGACGCGTCCCTTGTCATAGTACTGCCAGTAGCTGTACTCGTAAGGGAAATACTGCTTTGTGTCGTAGAAGGCAAACCATTTCTTGAGATGCTCCAGCCGCTCCATATCAAGAAGCAGGAGGAAGCTCTTGAGATTCCCGTACACCATGGGCTGATAACCTGCCTCCGCGATGCGGCTGCAGAAGGCCAGAACATGATCGGTATTCTGTTCCTGTGTGAGAGAATTGGTCCGCGCTTCATCCGAATCGGCGGACTCAAAATCAAAGACCACCGGCAGACTGATCTCATAAGGCTCCAGAGCCTGTATGACAAAATCAGCCTCCTCCAGCGCTTCCTCTTCGTTGATCGCCTGTGTGTAGAAGTATACGCCTACCGCGATCCCGTTCTCGAGAGCGCCTTCGATATTGCTGACAAACTGAGGATCTTCATTCAGTTTGCCCTCGGAGCTGCCGCGAAATCCGACGCGGATGAACGCGAAGCTCACACCGTCCGCAGCGACCTTTTCCCAGTCGATCTTGCCCTGAAACCGGGAGACATCGATGCCCAGTCTCCCGTCGATCTGCGGATCCGAACCGCGGTATTGCATCAGGCCGTCATCATCCGGGCTCAGCTCGGAGGGATCGATCAGGGCCTGTTTGAAATCCGCGCGGACCGGGAAGAAGAAATAGCCGCCGTTACTCTCCACGATCAGTTCATTGCTGAAGGTCCGATAGAGATTGCGCAGCATCCATTTGGTACTGTTGCCCTCCAGGAGCTGGTTCCTGACCCAATCCACAAACTTGACGGTGGTCTCTCTCTCCGTCCGTTCGTGCTCCTCTTCGATCAGTTTCAGTGCTTCCGCCTCGGAGATATATCCTTCCTCTTCGATCTCATGCAGCTTCTGAACACTCTCCTTGAGCTCCTCCTCGTCACTCTGCATCCCGTCGATCCGGATCAGGAGGAAGACACAGAAAATGAGTGCCAGAAAAGCAATGGTACTTAAGAACAGGATCGCGACAAAACTGCCGATCCCGGCGCCTTTTTTCTTTTTGCGGCGCTCAGGACTCATATATTGGTCCTCACGATCTTAGGCGAATATCCTTTTGTCTCCAGGGACTTTATGATCTCGTCCTTGTGCTCTGTGCCGAAAGCCTCCAGTGTGATCCGAAGCTCCACGGCAGCGCTGCGGTTGATGGATACAAACTGATTGTGCTCGAGTTTGATGACATTCCCGCGCTCTTTGGCGATGATCTCCGCCACATGCTGCAGCTCGCCCGGCCGGTCCGGCAGAAGCACGGACACGGTAAAGATCCGGTCTCTGCGGATGAGTCCCTGCTGGACGACGGAGGACATCGTGATCACATCCATGTTCCCGCCGGAGAGGATGCAGACGATCTTTTTCTTGGGAGCCTTCAGGTATTTGAGCGCCGCCACCGTGAGAAGACCGGAATTCTCCACCACCATCTTGTGGTTCTCGACCATATCGAGGAAAGAGACGACCAGATCTTCATCCGGAACGGAGATGAACTCGTCGATATTCTTTTTGACATACGGGAAGATCCGGGTGCCGGGGGTCTTGACGGCGGTGCCGTCCGCAATGGTGCTCACCTGGGGAAGGGTTACGACATGTCCCGCCTTGACAGAGGCCTGCATACAGGCAGCACCCTCCGGTTCTACCCCGATCACGCGGATCTTGGGATTTAACAGCTTGGCCAGCGTGCTGACTCCGGCAGCCAGACCGCCGCCGCCGATGGGGACCAGGATCACATCCACCGTCGGGAGCTCCTTGATGATCTCCATGGCGATGGTCCCCTGCCCGGTTGCCACCGTGGTATCATCAAAGGGATGGACAAAGGTGAGTCCCTTTTCGTCCGCAAGCTGTAAGGCATATTCACAGGCTTCATCGTAAACATCGCCCTTTAATACGACCTTTGCGCCGAGGGCCTTGGTCCGGTTGACCTTGATGAGCGGTGTGGTCGTCGGCATGACGATCGTCGCCGGCACGTGGTACGCTTTGGCGGCATAGGCAACTCCCTGCGCATGATTTCCGGCCGAAGCGGTGATCAGCCCGCGCTTCCGCTCCTCCTCCGAGAGCGTGGAGATCTTGTAATAGGCACCGCGCACCTTGTAGGCACCGGTCCGCTGCATATTCTCGGGCTTCAGCCAGACCTTGGCCTTTGTCTGTGAGCTCAGATAATCGCTGAATACCAGCTTGGTCTCCAGCGTGACCTCATTCACCCGCTCGCAGGCTGCCTCAAACTGCTCAAGGGTCATCTCGTCATTCTTTTTCTCCGCTTTTCCGTTCACGGTCTTTCTGGTCGATGTCTTTTTAATCATGCTGCTCCTCTTCCTGATCCTTTTCGTCAAACAGGGCACGAACATACGCGTTCGGATCAAACGGTGTCATATCATTGATCCCCTCACCGATCCCGATGTACTTGACCGGTATGGACAACTCATTGACGATCGCGATGGCGATCCCGCCCTTGGCTGTTCCGTCCAGTTTCGTCAATATGATACCGGTAAGCCGGGTCACATCCCCGAATTCATGTGCCTGAGAAAGGGCATTCTGTCCGGTGGTGCCGTCCAGGACAATGAGATTCTCCTGATTCCAAAAGGGAAGCTCCTTGTTGATGATACGGCTCATCTTACGGAGTTCTTCCATGAGATTCTTCTTATTGTGGAGCCGTCCGGCCGTGTCGACGATGAGCATATCGATATTTCTGGCCTGCGCGGCATGAACGGCGTCATAGATCACACTTGCGGGATCCGCCCCTTCCTTCCCGGTGATGATGGGCACATCGGCGCGATTCGCCCATTCGACGAGCTGCTCCGTGGCAGCGGCACGATAGGTATCCGCCGCAGCGATCAGGACGTTTTTGCCCTCGCCCTTAAAGAGCGCCGCCAGCTTGCCTACAGAGGTTGTCTTACCGGCGCCGTTGACTCCGATGACGAACAGTACGGTCCGGCCGTTTAAGAATACATAGGCTGTGGGAGGCATGGCCATCTGTCCGGTGATCTCTTCGATCAGGATCTCCCGGCACGAGGAGGTATGCGTCAGGTTTTCCGCCTTCACCCGCTCCCTCAGACGATCCATGATGCGGCTCGTGGCGTTGACGCCAAGATCCGCCATGATCAGGCGTTCCTCCAGCTCCTCGTAGAAATCCTCATCGATCTCGGAATAGCCCAGAAACACGTTGTTTAAGTTTTCCGAGATCGAATTTCTGCTCTTGGTCAGAGAAGCCTTAAGTCTTTTGAACAGTCCGTCTGCCATCAGTTCGTGATCTCCTTATCGATCAGGTCTACGCTCACCAGAGCCGATACCCCCTTCTCCTGCATCGTGATACCGTACAGACGATCCGCCTGATCCATGGTGCCGCGTCTGTGGGTGATGACGATAAACTGGATGGATCCCGTGAGTTTATGCAGATATCTCGCAAAACGCACGACGTTATTCTCATCCAGGGCCGCTTCGATCTCATCCAGCAGACAGAACGGTGAGGGTTTGAGGTTCTGGATCGCAAATAACAGCGCAATGGCGGTCAGTGCCTTTTCTCCGCCGGAGAGCTGCATCATATTCTGCAGACGTTTGCCCGGCGGCTGTGCGATGATCCGGATGCCGGCCACCAGGATGTCCTCCTCCTCGATGAGCTCCAGGGAGCCCTTTCCGCCGCCGAACATCTCCTTGAACACGACACCGAATTCCTGATTGATGCGGGCAAATTCTCTGGCAAAGGTATCCCGCATATTCTGATCCAGATCCTGTATGATATCGGAGACCTGTTTGCCTGTCTCGACCAGATCGTCGTATTGTCCCTTTTTGAGAGAATACTCCTCCCCGACTACCCGGTATTCTTCGATGGCACCCACATTGACGTCACCGAGACTCTTGATCGTATTCTTTAACTGGCCGACGCGCTTTTTCATCGCGTTGATATCGGTCAGCGTCTCATCCCGTAATTCCGCAGCGTCAGAGAGCGTGATCTCATACTCGCTCCACATATAATTGATCTGCGATTCCATGGAGTTCTGCAGCTGATCTCGGCGCATGGCCAGACGCGCGATCTCGGCGTCCAGGGCGTTTCGTTTTTCGGCGAGTTCCTCTCTCGCCGCGAAGAGATCCTTCTGGCTCTTCTGCAGCTTCTCCCTCTCCTCGATCATGGCGGCATATTTCTCGCCGGCTTCCTTTTCCGCGACATAGGAGGCCTCGATCGTCTTTTTGATCTCCTCGATATCCTTCTTATTCTGTTCGAGAGATCGCGCATTGTCGGCGACACTCTCCTCCAGTTCCTTAAGAGCATCCTCGGATTCCTTTACCTCCGAGCGGACACGCTCAAGGTTTTCCTGTTCGTAGAGGACGCGCTGGGAGATCTTCTCGATCTCGATATCCCAGTCTCTGACCTTGTTGCCCGCTTCATCCTCGGCGGTCAGGAGACCGGAGAGCTCCTCCTGCTGCTTTCTGCCTTCGTTGACACAGTTTTCTTCGATCTCCTGTGACTTTTTCAGAGCATCCTCCGCCTCTTCCCGCTCCCGGTTGAGCTCTTCGAGACGGTCGCTGATATCGCGATTCTCATCTTTGAGACCGGCATAGGTCTCGGCCTCATCCTTTTTCTTTTCCTCTTCCGTCTGGATGCGGACGCGCGCGGCATTCTGCTCCATGAATTTATTGTTGAGCAGGAATCTTGTCTGATCCAGCTTCGCGCGGACCTCGTTTCGTTCCTTTTTGGTGTTGTCGATCAAAAGCTGCGCCGCATCGATATCGGCAAGCGCCTTATTGACCATTTTTTCCAGCTGGTCAAGCTCCCGTCTGCGTCCCAGCAGATTGCTGTTATTCCGGAAGGCGCCGCCGCTGATCGCACCGCCGGGCACCAGCAGTTCCCCGTCAAGGGTGACCATCCGGATCCCGTAGTGGAACTTGCGCGCGATGGCAAGCGCATGATCCACATGATCGATGACAACGATACGACCGAGCAGGGTCCTCGCCACATCCCGGTATTTGGCATCCGTGTCGACCAGCTCGTCCGCCATGCCCACAACGCCCTTTTCCTTAAGAACTTCCGGCGTCTTAAATTCCTGCGGCTCTCTGATCGAATCCAGAGGCAGGAAGGTGGCACGCCCGGCCCGTTCCTTCTTCAGGATGTCGATCATCCGTTTGGCGCTTGACTCATCCTCTGTGACGATATTCTGGATATTCCCGCCGAGGGCGATCTCGATGGCCGTTTCGTATTTCTTCTCCGTGCGGATGATGTCCGCGACGACACCGACGATCCCGCTCTTCCGGTCCGCCTTCTTCTGCTCCATGACACGTTTGACGGAGCCGCCGTATCCTTCGTAGCGCTCTGTCAGATTGCGAAGAGCTTCCAGCTTGGAGTGTTCCGTGTGATACTGCTCCTGTGCGAGCCGGAGGGAGGCATCCGCGTCGGACAGGCGTCCCTTAAAGGCAGCCTGGCCCTCTTCCAGCTTCCGGATCTCCTCTTCCAGATCTTTGATCTCATTTCCGATCCGTTCAAAATCCGCCTGCAGCTCTTTGATCGTCTCCTGATAACGGCTTTCCTCGGATTCCGCTTTGAGCAGGCGAGAGGTCAGCTCCGACCTGCGCTTGTTGATCTCCTCCTGCCTGGTCTGGAGCGAGGACAGTCTGGACTGTACCAGCGCACGCTCATTTAATGCCGCAAATTTCCGTTCATTCGTCGCATCAATGGCGTCGTTCATCGCCTGACGTTTCTTGGTCGCATCCGCCAGGACGATCGCCGCTTCCTCACGGCTCTTCTTCAGTCGGATCTCCTCTTCGTCGATCCCTTCTTTCTTCCGGATCGTCTCTTCCAGCACCGCCTGTTTTTCGGCGATCTGTCGTTTCACCTCTTCGATCCGCTCATGGAAATGGGCCTTGTCGGCATCGGCGTGCTCGATCTTGGTCTCCAGCACCCGGATCTGTCCCTGCAGCTTTTCTCGGGTGAGAGAGGCATCATTGCGGTCGTTTCCGGCCGCATCGATCTCCTCGTTCAGTTCCTCGACGCGCTTTAAGAGAGACTCATGCTCTTCCTTCGCTTCCTCATACTGCTCATTCGTCTGGTCATAATCGGAAGTCGCGATCTCGTGTTTTTTGGAAAAATCATCGATCTGCGCACGGACCTGTGCGTTCTCGACCAGGAAGAGATTGACATCGATGGTCTTTAACTCTTCTCGGGTCTTTAAGTATTCGTGTGCCTTTTCGGACTGCTTCTTCAACGGCTCGATCCGCGATTCCAGAACAGAGAGGATATCATTCAGGCGGGTCATGCCGATCTTGACGTTTTCAAGCTTTTTAAGAGCCGCTTCCTTGCGGACCTTGAATTTGACGATACCGGCGGCTTCATCAAAGAGTGCCCGCCGGTCCTCCGGTTTACTGGAGAGGATCTGATCGATCTGCCCCTGTCCGATGATGGAATAGCCCTCTTTGCCGATCCCGGTGTCGTAGAAGAGCTCATTGACATCCTTCAGGCGGCAGATATTCCCGTTGATGCGGTATTCGCTCTCACCGGAACGATAAAGTCTGCGGGATACCGTCACCTCGTCATAATCAATGGATAGGGATTTGTCGCTGTTGTCCAGCGTGATGGCCACAAAAGCATAGCCCAGGGGTTTCCTGAGCTCTGTGCCGGAGAAGATGACATCCTGCATGGAGGAGCCGCGCAGCTGCTTGATGCGCTGCTCGCCCAACACCCACCGGACCGCATCGGCGACATTGGATTTGCCGCTTCCGTTCGGACCTACGATTGCCGTGATGCCGTTTTGAAATTCCAGCCGGATCTTATTTGCGAAGGACTTAAAGCCCTGAATCTCGATACTTTTTAAATACATTCGTCTACTGTTTCTTGGTTTCGTCGTAACCCAGCGCGATCAAAGCCTGATACGCCGCTTTCTGTTCGGCGATCTTTTTGCTGGTCCCCTCACCGGTGCCCATGAGCCGCCCTCCGATCTTCACAACGGAGGTAAAGATCCTGCGATGCTCCGGTCCTTTCATGTCGGTGATCTCATAATCCAGATTTCCAAGCTTTCTCCCCTGGACAACCTCCTGCAGGATCGTCTTGGAATCGTAGAACAACCGGATATTCTCCTGGTTTTCCAGGATGTAGTGTGTGACGAAACGCTTCGCTTCCTCAAATCCGCCATCCAGATAGATGGCGCCTGTGATCGCCTCCATCACGTCCGCGATGATCGTCTCCCGCTCGCGGCCGCCCGCTGCTTCCTCTCCTTTTCCCAGGAGCAGATAGGAACTGATCTCCAGATCCCTGGCGCACCATGCCAGAGCCGTCTCACAAACCATGGAAGCACGCCGTTTGGTGAGCTCCCCCTCCTTCAGATCCGGAAACCGGCGATATAGAAATTCGCTGGCCGTCACTTCGAGTACGGCGTCGCCGAGGAATTCCAGACGTTCGTAATCCCGCCTGTCCTTCTGCTCGTTCGCATAAGAAGAATGCGTGAACGCCTCTGCCAGAAGAGTATCATCCTTCCAGGTATAGCCGATCTTATTCTGAAATTCTGTCAATCTGTCGCTTTCCGTCATAGATCAGATTCTCCTCTATCAACGGCATTTGATATGCGGCTTATCGTCGGATCCGATTCCGCAATCCGGCTGCCTTGCCGCTTCGTACGGCATCAGGCTCACTTCCCGGCGCCGCGGATCAGCTGGGCTGCCTCGCCGACGGTTGTGATCTTGGTCGCAACCTCCTGCGGCACCTGTATATCGAACTCATCCTGGATCTGCATGATGATCTCGAGAATGTCGAGGGAATCAGCGGCAAGATCTTCCACAAACGTCGTATCCTCAGTGATCTCATTGGGATCGACATTTAAGATGTCCGCGATGATCTTTTTCAGTTTTTCCATTTCCATATTAATGATCCTCCTTATGATCGTTACAGACAGGCTTCGATCTGCTTGCCGATGTCCTGCCGATAGAAATCCACACACTGGCGGATGGAATTCCGAACCTCCACCGCCTCGGCGCTTCCGTGGGTCTTTACGACGAGTCCCTTTAATCCCAGCATCGGAGCACCGCCGTACTGCTTTAAGTCAAACATCTTGAGAGATTCCTTGACGGAAGGAAGCGCCAGAGCCGCTCCGATCTTGCTCCTCAGATTCCTGGTAAAGCCCTGCTTCAGCATATGAAGCGCGGTCCTGCCGACTCCCTCGTACATTTTAAGGACAACATTTCCGGTAAATGCCTCACAGACAAGCACATCCGCCACACCGGCCGGAATATCCCTCGCCTCCGCACTTCCGATAAAGTTGATATCCGGACACTCCTTCAGGAGCGGGAAGGTCTCCTTGACCAGGGCGTTGCCCTTTTCCTCCTCGGCGCCGATATTGATGATGGCCACGGTGGGCTTTTCTTTCCCCATCGTGTTGCGGTAATAGATGCTGCCCATCTTGGCAAACTGGACCAGTGCGGAAGACCGCGCATCCACATTGGCACCGCAGTCAATGAGGATTGAGGCTCCCTTTTCCGTCGGAATGAAAGGGGCAAGCGGTGCGCGCTCCACTCCTTTGACCCGTCCGATGATCGTCTGTCCGCCCACCAGATTGGCACCGGTCGAACCGGCGCTCACATAGGCATCCGCTTCCCCGTTTCGTACCATCTGCATGGCCTTTACGATGGAGGAATCGCGCTTCTGCATGATCGCAGCGACCGGCGGTTCGGCCATCTCGATGATCTCGGACGCATCCACGATCTCCAGGAGTCCGTCCGACAGCAGTCCGGACGTTTCTGTCAGATCCCTGCAGCTTTCTTCGATCCGTGCACGCTGTCCGACCAGAAAGATCTTCTCGATCTGATCCCTCGGATCCCCTTCTGCTCCTGCGGTGAAAGCTTCCACTGCTCCTCTGACGATCTCGCCCGGAGCATGATCACCGCCCATGGCATCCACCGCGATGCGAACCTTTTGCTTATCAGCCACTGATGATCTCCTTTATCTGTAAACTACACGCTTTATCATCATACACAAGTAATTCTTAAAAGTCAAAAGCAAATAAAAACCTCTCCGGAACTACCGGAGAGGTTTTCTGGTCTGAACAATGATCCGGATCACTCTTCCACAGAAATGACGCTCTTGTTCTGATAATAACCGCAGGTCTTGCATACCTTATGGGGCTCCATAAGAGCACCGCAGTGGCTGCACTTCACCAGAGTGGCGGCCTTCATCTTCCAGTTGGCTCTTCTCTGATCCCTGTGGCCCTTGGATGATTTGTTTTTCGGGCAGATCGACATCGTAACACCTCCTTGTTCCCAGCGGGCCTGATAACAGCCTGCATTATTTCTTTCTGTACCGTCGCGTCCGAAACGCGCGAAAATTATTATAACGCGCGCTATTGCGCGATGTCAATATTTATTTTACAAGTGCTGCCGTATCCCTCGCGATCGCCAGTTCTTCATTGGTGGGTACCACCATGACACACACCTTGGAATCCGGCGTGGAAATGATCTGCTCCTTGCCGTGAACATCATTGGCGGCGGGATCCAGCGTGATACCGAGGTATCCCAGCCGGCTCACGATCTTTTCCCGCACCATCGGGCTGTTTTCACCGACGCCGGCAGTGAAACAGATGATATCGACGCCGTCCATGGCGGCCGCATAGGCTCCGATGTATTTAAGGACACGGTAGCAGAACGCTTCGACTGCACGGACCGCGCCGGGGTTGCCGTCATGCAGTCCCGCCTCGAGATCGCGGAAATCCGAGGAAAGATCGCCGGACAGACCGAACACGCCGGACTGCTTGTTCAACACATTCATGATCCCCTTGAAATCCTGTTTTTCTTTGCCGGCCAGGAATTCCAGCACCGCGGGATCGATGTCGCCGCTGCGGGTCCCCATGATCAGTCCTTCCAACGGTGTCAGTCCCATGGAGGTGTCGATGCATTTTCCGTTCTTAACGGCGGAGATGCTCGCGCCGTTGCCCAGATGGCAGACAATGGTCTTTAAGCTCTCATACGGCTTGCCTGCGATCTCGGCGGCACGTTTGGAGACATAGGCGTGGCTCGTACCGTGGAAGCCGTAACGGCGGACCTTGTATTTCTCATAAAAGCGATACGGAAGGCCATACAGATATGCCTCCTCCGGCATGGTCTGATGGAATGCGGTATCGAAAACCGCCACCATCGGCACACCCGGCATGGCCTTCTGACAGGCACGTACGCCGATGAGGTTGGCAGGATTGTGAAGCGGTGCGAGATCCGATACTTCTTCGATGGCTTTGATGACGTCATCATTGATGATCACGGATTTGGTAAAGGCCTCTCCGCCATGGACGATCCGGTGGCCTACCGCGCCGATCTCCGCGAGAGATCCCACCACACCGGTGTCCGGATCGGTCAGCGCTTCAATGACCAGTTCGATCGCCTTGTTGTGATCCGGCATGGGGATCTCCTTTACGATCTTATCCCTGCCTGCCGGCGTGAAATTGATGACGCTCCCGTCAATACCGATGCGCTCGCAAAGTCCTTTTCCGAGGACCGATTCGGTATCGGAATCGATGAGCTGGAACTTCAGGGAAGAGCTGCCGCAGTTGATGACTAAGATTTTCATGATGGCCTCCTATTATTAATTTATTACCTGAATATAACGGGCTGTTTTCGCTGCAGCGAAGGTGTCATTCGGAGTCCTGTGCCTGTACCGCTGTCAGTGCCACGACGCCGACGATATCCTCCCAGGAACAGCCGCGGGAAAGGTCGTTGACCGGTCGGGCAATGCCCTGCAGCATCGGCCCGTAAGCATCCGCACCGCCGAGACGCTGCACCAGCTTATATCCGATATTACCGGCATCCAGGTTCGGGAAGATAAGGACATTGGCGTGACCCGCGACCTCGCTGCCGGGCGCCTTGGAGGCCGCCACTTCCGGAACGATGGCGGCATCCAGCTGGAGTTCTCCGTCCACCTTGAGATCCGGGAAGAGTTCATGAGCGATCCGGGTCGCCTCGACCACCTTGTCCACCAGAGCGTGTTTGGCACTGCCCTTCGTGGAGTGAGACAGCATGGCGACACAGGGCTCTCCGCCGATGAGCTGCTTAAAGCTCCTGGCGCTGGATTCCGCGATATAGGCGAGCTCTTCGCTGGTGGGATCCTGGTTCAATCCGGAATCGGCAAAGATAAAGGTACCGTTCTCGCCATAATCGGAATGAGGACAATCTACGACAAAGAAACCGGAGACCATTTTGACTCCCGGGGCGGTCTTTAAGATCTGCAGTGCCGGACGCAGCGTGTCTGCCGTCGGATGGCAGGCTCCCGCCACCAGACCGTCTGCGACCCCCGCCTTTAACAGCATGACGCCGTAATAGATCGAATTGGTGGATAGAAGCTCCCTTGCCTTCTCTTCCGTCATCCCCTTCGCTTCACGCAGCTTGAACAGGAGCTTTACATAACTCTCAAAATTGGGATCGTTATCCGGATCGATGATCATGGTATCCGCGAAATGAACATGCATACGATCCGCATCCGCATTGATCTTCTGCTCGTTACCGATGATGATCAGGTTGGCAAGATCTTCGCGGAGAATCTCCGCGGCAGCCAGGATGGTCCGCTCATCGTCCGCCTCCGGCAGCACGATCGTTTTTTTGTCAGCCTTTGCCTTTAACTTGATCCCGTCAATGTAAGACATGATATCCCCCTTCGATGAATGATTAGCATGGAAAAAAATACACCATTTAACAGTATATCGCATCTGCTTCATGATTTCCATTAAAAAAGTGTTGAGTATATTGCAATTCTTGTTATCATTCTGTGATACAATCTTCCCATGAGCAGGGTCACGGCAATCATAGCGGAGTTCAATCCCTTTCATAACGGTCATGCGGATCTCCTGAACGAGCTGCGTGCGAAAGATCCCGACGCGCGTATCATCGTATTGATGAGCGGCAATTTTGTACAGCGGGGGGAACCGGCGGTGATGGACAAGCATCGCCGTGCTCGTGCCGCACTCTCAGCCGGCGCGGATCTCGTGCTGGAGCTTCCCGTTCTCTACAGCATCGCTCCGGCGGAGCTTTATGCACGTGGTGCCATTCACACCCTGAACGCTCTCGGGATCGTCGATCGGATCGCATTCGGCTCCGAATCCGGGGACCTGGCAGCATTGCAATATGCCGCCGATGAATTATCGGGATCACAGACGCAGGATCCCGTCTTCCACGATACAATGACCTCCTTCCTTCGCAGCGGAATGACCTATCCGAAGGCTTTTTCGGCCTCTGTGAGATCTCTGTCTCCGGGGAAAGCCCGCGAGGATATTGTCCGTCTCATGGAGGACCCCAATAATCTGCTCGGGATTGAGTATCTCAAAAGTCTCAGGCAGACCGACAGCCGGATCGAACCTCTGACGATCCGGCGAAGCCCGCAGAGTGACAGGATCCTCTCCGCATCGGAGATCCGTAAAGTCATTCATGATGCCGGGCTCCCGGAGGAGCGAAAGGGTCTCCTTTCACAGTTATCATCGGTGATGCCGGAAGGATCTTTCAGAGAGCTTCAGGCGATCACCGGTGTCCCGGATGATCCGGACGGGATCGTTGAGCGTCCCGTCTTTTCCGATGACCTCTCCGGGATCCTCTCCTATTGTCTGACCATGTCGGATCCCGATGGATATGTTGATTTCGGCGATATCAACGAGGATCTGGCCAATCGGATCGAGAACTGTCGATCGCAGTGTCACGGTTTTGACCAGTTTGCTGCTCTGGTTAAGACGAAATCCATCACGCTGGCCCGTGTCAGGCGATGCCTCATTCAATTGATCCTCGGTTTGAAGCGCGATCTGCGGGAAGAGATGCTCGACCACAGGGCGACCGTGATCCGGGTGCTCGGCTTCCGCGGAGCCGCCCGGGAGCTCCTGAAACAGATCGGAGTTCATGCATCGGTACCGATGATCCTCAGGGGGACGGATTACCGGAAGGTGCTGGAAGATAATGATCTGCGGCCACTGGTCCGGTTGGATTTTAAGGCAAATGCCCTCTACGATCAGCTCGCGATCCTCTCCGGAGAACGCGTCGCGGAAGCGGCAAAACCGCCGGTGATCATGGAATGATCACGCATATGCGCGCAAAAAAACCACAGGATGATATCCTGTGGTTTTCCTGGAGCCGGAGGGGATCGAACCCTTGACCTCAGCGTTGCGAACGCTGCGCTCTCCCAACTGAGCTACGACCCCATACTTCTTTGGTCAACGAAAGGATGATAGCACAATCACTGACCGCTTGCAAGCAATTTTTTATAACTCCCGCCCCGGATGGCTTTCTTTTATTTTTTCATTCCTCCGGCCACTTTTTCCGACCTGACTCTGGATTTTCCATCCCCTTATGCTGTTTCGGAGCCTTCTGTTATGAAACACGTAACAGGGCCGGAAAATCAAACATCCCTCCCGAACAGATTGACAACCCGCGGTAATTGTAATAGTCTTAAGGTGTTACGTAACATCTTTCCAACAGATTCGGAGGAAAATCTAAAATGGCAACAAAGAAAGCAACACCCGCAAAGACGACCACAAAGACCACTGCGAAGAAGCCTGCGGCCAAAAAGAGCACCCGGAAGATCCAGAATGCCGGTTCTTTTAAATCGACCGTTGTATTGCAGTACGGGGAGAAATCCGTTCCCTATGATGATCTGGTAAAGTCCGTGAAGGATGTCTGGACCAAGGAGTACAAGAAAAAGATCATCGATATCCAGTCCGTCGACCTCTACATCAAACCCGAGGAAAACAAGGTCTACTTCGTCATCAACAACGAGACACACGGCGACTTCGATCTTTGATCAGTAATCGATCTCCATCAGGCATAATCCCTGCGGCGGGGCTGTCGGTCCCGCCGCTTTTCTGTCCTTTAGCGCAAGGATCTCTCCCACGCGTTCCGGCGTCATCCGGTGAAACCCCACTTCCAAAAGGGTCCCGACCAGGATCCGCACCATATTCTGCAGAAATCCGTTTCCATGAAAGGTGAAGCTTATGATCGATCCCTGTTCCGCAATCTCGATCCGGTCTACGGTCCGAACGGTACTCTTCTTCATTTTGGGATTGGAGCAGAAACTGCGGTAATCATTGGTCCCGGTCAGATACGGGACGGCGCGCTGCATGGACGCCACATCGGGGCGTTCCTCCGAAAAGGTCAGGTATTTCCGTTCAAATACCGGTTTCTTCGGACCGACCCAGATGCGATAACAGTAAGTCTTACCGGTTGCATTGTATCGCGCGTGGAAACGAGGTGACGCGAACTGTACACGGTCCACGGCGATATCGTCGGGCAGGTAGCGGTTGAGATAACTGAGGATCTCCTCTTCCGTGCGTTCAGTGTCCGCATGGCAGTTGGCGATCATGGCGCGCGCGTGTACGCCCGCGTCCGTCCGACCGGCAGCGATCACCTGGGGGATCTCTCCCTCGGGAAGCTCCAGCATCCTGCGGATGACCTCCTCGAGCTTTCCCTGGATGGTCATCGGTTCTGTCGGCTGATGTTCCCAGCCGTAATATCGGGTTCCGTCATAGCGGATCGTGAGTTTCAGATTTCGTTTCATCACTTTTTAATGTTTACAAATCATTAACATTTATTCCATTTTTATGTCAAATTCCATTGTTATGATTATTTCAGACAAGAGAGAGATAAAGCTTTTTCTTCATAATAGCCGGTCCGGCGCAAGCCGTACCGGCTTCCTCCCTTTTATGGGGATCTTTTATCTCCCCGCCAGACTCATCCCGATATCGCGGCAGTTGCCCTCGACACAGTCGGCGAGCCACTTCGCCATGGAGATCCCCTCCGGTCCCGGCAGATAAAAGATGCGTTCTCTCACCGCTGTATGAGCGGTGCCGCCCTTCATTCCGCGCTTCATCACCATGAGATTCGGGAACTCATTCAGGAAGAAGGTAAAGGACGGCGTGATCTCCTTTAAACCGTCAAGCATCGTGATCAGCTGATCGTGAAACGCCTTCTGGATCTCCGCGTCGGAAGTAGATTCCTTGTGGATGATATCGTTGTAATACGCGCTCAGAAGATAATCGTAGGAGGAGCAGGCATACAGATACCGGATATGGTCTCCCTTCTTCCCGTAGAGTCTTCGATACCAGTCCAGCGTGATATTCGGCGATACGATCGCATCACAGAGCTCCTGCCCCGCTTTCCAGATATTCTGCGCGGTATCTCGCCACTTCTCATAGCAGAGCTGACCGCTGTCAGAGAAACACGTCACATCTTCGCACGCGGGATACCAGTCATCCATCACCTGAGCCGCCAGTGCGGGAACGGCAAAGGCACCCGCGCTGTCTCCCGCGATCAGAAGCTTTTTCGGTTCCGGAAAGTATTCCTTTGCCTTCTTCATGGCGGCCAGGAAATTGCGGTAACCGTGAAAATGAACGACTCCCGTTTCCCCGCTGTCCTTATCCGTGTAGGTGTAATCATTGTTGCCCACATGAAAATCGCCGGTGGTATAGGTGACGATCACAAAGCTCCAGTCTTCGAAAGGATTCTGATCGTTCCCGGTCTCCGTGATCCCGATGTTGATGTTCATGATCTGGGTGAAGGGACGAAGATTGTTCCAGTAAAAATTCGGCAGTCCCGCCATCACCTTGCCGCCGGTGACGGGTCTCGCCGCAGTGAAATCGTTCCAGGCGACTCCGCCCCCGGAGAAAAACACTACCAGTCGGTCACCTCTGGCCGCCTTCAGATAGATGTGATAATCGGATCCGTCACCGGAGAGTCCCTCGGAAAGCGGAACCCGATACCAGACATGCGGATAGGCCATCGCGCCCTCTTCCAGTACCGGTGCCTCATGACCGTCCTGAACGATCCTTTGCCCGATGCGTTCCTCCACAAAATCGCCGACACGATAAGCAAAAGCCAGACCACGACTCAAATTTAACAGATTGTCCTTATTCTTTTCCATAGCCACTCACAGATGAAGGGTTTTTGATGTCACGTTGCGGAAATCACGGTACAGAAAGATGAATTCCCCGAGGATCAGGATCAGGAGAAAAGCCATCGAGATCACCGCAAACCACGGAAAGGGATTGGTTCCGTTCCGGATAAAGATGATCTGCAGAAAGGACAGCACCTCGGGCATGAGCAGATAGACCAGATATTCATTGACCTGGTAATGCATGAACAGCGCAATGATGAGCGATGTCAGGGCAAGACCGACAAAGAGAGACGGGACGACAAAACCGATCGCCCATCCGTGATCTCCGGTCGCGTGATCGATCAGGAGATTTAAGATCATCGCAATGTATGCCTCAGCGGAGATCAGCTTCAGAATATGATATCGGTAGGCCATGGTGATGATGAGCCCTAACATTCCGAGCGGTGCCCACAGCATCACGGCAGAAGTCCAGGCCGCGCGCGGCCCCATCAGATATCGTATGGTCCCCATGACGACAAAAAGCACGCAGAAACAGAACAGGGCGATCTTCATGATCTCACGCGACGTGTAACGGCGCTGCTTCAGGATCGGAAAAGCCGGATCCTCCGGTTCCCCTCCGAGTTCCCCGCCGCAGAGCGGGCAGCTCTCCTTATATCCTCTGATCTTTACATGACAATTAACGCAATGAAGCATCTCACACCTCTTAAGAACCGGTATTCCCATCCGCAGCTTCCGCTGATCCTTCCGGCTGTTCGGAATACGGGATATCGTGGTCGTTGGTCGTCACGACCGCTTCGATCCCGCGCTCGTACAATTTCCGGTAAAACGCGCGCATCACCTGGTGTGTCGCGATCCCGGAGGCCCAGCCGAAGGTCATCTTATCCTGAAAGGTCGCGATGGTGATCTGCGCGGAGGGCGCCGTCGTAAACGCGCTGAAATAGCTGATGTACGGACAGAGAACCTCGGGCATCCGGATCTTCCCCATATTGGACACGGAGCAGGTGACCCCCATCTGCGAGAGCTTGGAAAAGCCCTGTACGCCGAGGTCCTTTAAGACGAGGGGAAGGACGCGGATGGCGGCATTATGCTCCAGCGCCGCATAGGAGCTCATGGTCTTTTTGATCTTATCCTCCGAAAGCTTGGATGAAAAAGAGTTTTTGACACTTTCGATGATCCTCTTCAGATCCCCGTCATAATCACCGGGCAGATAATCGATCACGATGACACCAAAGAAATTGCGATTGGTGTCCGAAGGGAAATACTGCCTTAAATTGACCGGCACGGAGATCACGATCCGCTTGCGGTTCCTCTCGCGCATGTTCATACCGTCGATGATGGCTTCGATATAGAGTGCGACCGACAGGATCCCGACCGTAGTGTCGTACTTTTTGGCAAGTTCCTTGAAGGAGGACGCGGAGATCACCCCTTCTACCAGGTGGTTCTCCATATTGGGGTCACGCGGTCCCTTTAAGCGGAAGGACCAGCGCATGCTCATGCTTTTTAACTGTTTTAATCCGCGGCCCTTGGTATAATAATGATTGAACGCATCGCGGACATTCTCCTCCTCGGTCATCTCAAGGTTCTCCCGATCTTCGGCATCACAGATATCCGGATGCTTCCGGATCAGATAATTGGTCACGATCCGTCGGAAGAAGACAAACGCGCCGGTGCCGTCGGCGAGCACATGGTACATCTCCATATTGAGACGCCTGCCGAAATAATTCACGCGATACAGAAGAGAACGTTTCCCGGGGCGGTAGAGCGAATCGCAGGCCGGCAGATTGTCCTCACATACCTGCACGCGCTTGTCGCTCTCCTCCAGATAGTACCAAAAAAGGCCTTTGCGGAGGACACTGTTAAAGTACGGGAAGGATTTCACAGTGGCATCCAGTGCCTCCTGCAGGATCACCGGATCCACATCCTCCTTGAGTTCACAGCAGATACGAAAGACACGCGTATTGGCAAAATGCGTGGTCGACGGTATCATCTTGGCCGCGTTATCCAGTTTGTACCATTTCCTCTTCTGTACGTTCATAAACCGCTCATTCTACGATCTCTGCCACGATCTCTTCCTCACCCGCCGAGATCATATCGATGACCTCCTCCAGGGTGATAAACGATTTATTCATTATAAACTTAAGCGACTGCGGCGTAAAGCGCATCGTGATATCCGCAGCGGAAAGGGCCTCATTTGCCTTATCCCGGATCTTAGCGCAGACCACCCGGGGATCCTGGACCATATTTTTGGAAAGAATGCGGTAAAAGGTCGCCAGAGTGTTTACGATACCCAGGAGATTCCCGTCCTCTGTGACATCAACGGTAAACGGGGCCTTTAGATCAGCGATCGGCTCCTTCTTGGAATATCCGTATTCGCAGTCCAGATACACCGCTTCCTCCGGCTGCTCAACGCTCGTCATCCACACCTCATTTCCCCTCACGTAGACCTCGTGCACCGTGAAGGTCTCACCTGCGGACGGGAAGACGCATGCCTCACAATGGGCCAGCACCAGATTCGCATGAACCGGAGAAGGTTCCGGTTCCGGCGGTTCGGGTCGGGGATCCGGTTCCGTTTCTCCTGCTTCCTTCGGCTCCGGATCATACGATTCTTCGTCCGTGACCTCCGCTTCCGGCCAAGGTCCGCCATCCGCACATTCGTTATCGGTAAAGGTGATAAGCGGGGTGAGAAAACGGACGCCGCATTTAGACAGAAAGCGGTTTCCGTAGATCCCGATCCGTTCATACGGGATCATAAGAAAAAGATCCGCGGTATGGTTATCGTGAAGATGATTGTATCTTAGCTGCGCCCCGGTCAGCTCGCGGTCCAGGCCGATCCCGGTATCACAGCGGAAGATCCGGCAGTGCTCGATCGTAAGATAAGGCGCGCGGTCAGCGGTGATCCCCTCCCCGTTGCAATCGTGTATATCACATCGGGATATTCGATGAAATCCGCCGCCGACAACGGACCCGTGATCGGGATCCGCAGGATCTCCTATGAGGAGGCCTTCGGACGGTGAATGCGAGATCTCACAATTTTCCAGGGTCCAGCCATCCACGTTCCGGATGATCACGGAGCCTCCCTGAAACCTTAATCCGCGGAAAATGAGAAATCCGACCTCTCCGTTTATCGTCTCAAGGCAGATACCGGTTTCCGAGCCATTTATCGTTACACCCCCGGGATGTACGGCGGAGAGGATCAGGGGAGCCTCCCTGCTTCCGCCCTTGTCCAAACGGATGCAGGCATCATAAATGCCGTCGCCTACGAGGATCGTATCCCCGGATGCGGCGACGGCAATCGCTTCCTGTATGGTCCGGTACGGCCTGCTCTCCGTCCCGTCCCCCGGCTCGGACGCGAAGATGGATACCTGTATGGTCATCGTCTACCTCACGAATACCCGTATCAACAATCCCGCGATCACAAAGCCGGCGATCACGACGAGGCAGGCTTTGGGGTCTGGCTTCATCGGTCTTCTTATTCCTTGACTGCTCCGATATTAACGCCCTGTACGAAATACTTCTGCAGGAACGGATACAGGATCATGAACGGCAGGATAGCCGAGATGATCCCCGCATTGAACAGCGTCGTCTGTGAGACCTTATAGGCTGTTGTCGGAGTATCTCCGTCCATGACCATATTTCGAAGCTTGTATTGGAAATTCACCTGATCGGGCTTCATGATGTAGATCTTGACGGTGGAATAATCGTTCCAGATCGTGACCGCAAACATCAGTCCGATAGATGCCAGCGCCGCCTTGGACAGAGGCAGGACGATCTTGAAAAAGATCCCCATCGGCGTACAGCCGTCGATCTCCGCTGCTTCATACAGGGATTCCGGGATTCCCTCAAAGAAGTTCTTCATGAGCACGAGATTGTAGACATTCATGCCATGCTTAAATACCAGGATCCACATATTATCGACGAGCCCGATCCGCTTCATGACCAGGTATTCCGGGATCATACCGCCGGAGAAGATCATGGTAAAGAGCAGGAAATACGCCAGTCCGCCTCGTCCGGGAATCTCATTCTTGACCAGCACGTAGCCGCCAAGAGTGGAAAGCACGAGACCGAGAAGCGTCCCAAGGATCGTGGTGATCACCGAATTGAGGAAAGGACGATACAGCGCCGAGGTCTCGATGATCGTGCGATAGCCGTCCAATGTGAACTGAGAGGGCCACAGACGAAACTGATAGACACCCACCGCATTGAGGGAGTCCACCAGAACCTTCCAGATCGGAACCAGGATCGCAAGACCGAGGAAGGTGAAAACAATGTAATTAACAATATCAAACAGCTGCAGTTTTCTCTTGCGGCCAGCAACCGCGCTCATATCCTTCGCCATGATTTACCTCCTCAGATGATACCGCGTCCGCGGGTCTTTTTGCTCAGCCAGTTACAAACCAGGACAAGGACACAGCCCACCAGGGATTTAAAGAGACCCACGGCGGTCGAATAGCCGTAGTTGGGAAGCGCATTGGCAAAAGTCTGACGGTAGATATAGGTCGAGATAACATCCGACTTCTCATAAACTGCTGGATTGTAAAGGACAAAGACAGATTCGAACATATTCATGACCTTGGCCAGATTCAGAATGAGAACCGTGATGATCGTGTTCATGAGGGCAGGGATGGTTACAAAACGGATCTTCTGCATCCGGGTCGCCCCGTCGATATCCGCCGCTTCATACAGCTCCGGATTGATACCGGAGAGGGTTGCCAGGAAGATGATGGTTCCCCAGCCGGTCTCCTTCCACAGGTTGATGATGTAAAAGATCGGCCGCCACCAGTTCTTATCAGCAAGGAAATAGATAAATTTACTTGAGTCCCCGTTGAAAAGCATGTTATTCACCATACCGGTGGAGGAAGGAGACAGGAACAGAGAAAAGATGGATGCCACGACCGCCCAGGACATGAAGTGCGGCAGATAGATCACCGTCTGCAACGTCTTCTTGACGATCATATTTCCCATCTCAAAGATAAACACCGACACAATGACGGAAGCCAGTGTCGTGATGATGAGCTTGACGGTACTTAACAGGAGCGTATTGGTGAATGAGGTCCAGAAAGCCTGAGCACCGATACCGCTGAACATCTTCTGAAAGTTACCAAAGCCAATGTATTTCGGCTGTCCAACCGGTTTGTAATCAAAGAATGCAAACCTGACGCCTAACATCGGCCAGTAATAAAATATCAGGACAAAGATCAGGACCGGGAGAAACATCAGATAATAGCCCCTGGAATTCCAGATTCGCAGTCCGAGTGGTTTTTTGCGTATCGTATATCCGCTTTTTGACACATTTGGTTTGCTCATAGACATCCCCTCTCTGATATGGTCGATATGAAAGTGGTTAAAGGGTTAACCAGCTATTAACCAATTATAAATAATCTAACATAATCATGTAAGTCTTGCAACAGAAATCTTTTGTATCTATAATAGTGGTAATTAACCATTTTCCCCCGAAAGGAGTTAACCAATGAGAGATTTCATGGACAATGATTTTTTACTGATGAATGAACCGGCGAAGAGGCTGTATCACGATTACGCCGAAACCATGCCGATCCTGGATTATCATTGTCATATCTCCCCGCGCGAGATCGCAGAAGATCGCAGATTTGATACCATCACACAGGTCTGGCTCGGCGGCGACCATTACAAATGGCGTCTCATGCGTGCTTTTGGTGTAGAAGAAAAATACATGACCGGCGATGCCTCCGATCAGGACAAATTCCGCATGTTCGCCAAATGCCTCGGCAAGGCAGTCGGCAATCCTCTTTATCACTGGGCGCATCTGGAGCTTAAGAAATATTTCGGCTATGACGGCGTCCTGAACGAGAAGACGGCCGACAAGGTCTACGAGATCTGCAATAAAAAGCTTAAGGAAGCCGGTTCCAGTGTGCGAGGTCTCATCAAACAGAGCAACGTGACACTCATCTGCACCACCGATGATCCGGTCGATACCCTGGAATGGCATGACAAGATCGCCGCGGATCAGACCTTCGATGTGCAGGTCGTCCCCGCCTGGCGGCCGGACAAAGCCAAGAATATCACCAAGCCGGATTTTGCGGATTATATCGCCAGGCTTTCCGAAGTCAGCGGTGTGAAGATCGATTCTTTTGCCGCACTGAAGGAGGCACTCATAAAGCGTCTTGATTTCTTTGCCTCCAAGGGCTGCACCGTGACGGATCATGCGCTGGAATATGTGTGCTACTACCCCGCTTCCGACGACGAAGTCGAAGCCATCTTCAAAAAGCGCCTTTCAGGCAGCACCCTCACAAAGGAAGAGGATCTGAAGTATCAGACCGCCTTCATGCTCTTTGAGGGCGGCGAGATCGCCCGCCGGGGCTGGGTCATGCAGCTGCATTTCGGATGTAAGCGGGACAACAATACCCCGATGTTTGATAAGCTCGGTCCCGACACGGGTTACGATGCCATCGACGCCTATTATCCCATGGGCGAGCTCGCCGATTTCTTAAATGCTCTTCACAGCGCAGGAAATCTGCCCAAGACCATTCTTTACAGCCTCAATCCCAACGATCTGCAGATCATCAACACGATCTTAAACTGCTTCAATGAGGCACCGGCTGTCGCGAAGCTGCAGCAGGGAAGCGCCTGGTGGTTCAACGACACCAAGACGGGTATGCAGCAGCAGCTCAATTCCGTCGCGGAATCCGGCAATCTCTCCGGGTTTGTCGGGATGCTCACGGATTCCCGCAGCTTTACCTCCTATACGAGACATGAGTATTTCCGCCGGATCCTGTGTAACTACCTGGGAACCCTGGTGGAAAACGGCGAATACCCCGCTTCCGATATGGATACGCTGGGGGAGATCGTCAAGGATATCTCCTACAACAATGCGGTTCGCTATTTCGGTTTCAAACTGGATACCAAGTGAGGAACCACCGATCATCCGGATGAAAATTGACACACTACGATCTTGATACAATGGGAAGGGAGGAAACGGTATGTCTCACAGTACGAAAACAGTAGGTCTCTTGTGCGCGGATTCTTCCGATCTTTACCTGGCCAAGGCCGTCTACTACATCGAAAAAAAGCTGAGTGAGGGCGGTTATCACTCCATACTGTGCACCACCGGATATACCTTCCAGCGTAAGCACGAATCCCTGCGGCTCCTCCTCTCCAAAAAGGTGGATGCCATCGCAATGGTCGGTTCCCACTTTATCAGCCAGGAGCCGTCGGAAAATGCCTATATCAGGGAAGCCGCGGAACAGGTGCCGATCATTCTGTTAAACGGGGAACTGAACTGTCCCAACGTCTTCAGCACCGGCTGCGATGATTATCAGGCGTCCAAGGATGCGACACTGGCCTTGATCAACGATGGGCTTAAGAGTCTGCTGTATTTCTACGATACGCAGTCCTACAGCGGTAAGAAGAAACAGAACGGTTTCTCGGATGCCTGCAGTGAGAACGGAATCACCGATACCTTCCATCTGCTCTACGTCGGTGACCGGGAGGACATCGACGGTGTCGCCGCCCGGCTGGAGCGTTTGTGGGAATCCGGGATGCATTTCGACGGCATCATGTGTTCCGAGGATTACCTGGCGCTTGGCGCCGTGAAATTCGCCCGCCGTGTCGGTATCGCGATTCCCAAGAATCTGCAGATCATCGGGTACAACAATTCTCTGCTCTCCAAATGCAGTGATCCGGAGATCACCTCCGTCAACAATCATCTGGAGGAAAACTGCGACCAGGTCGTCAAGGCGATCTCAAATGTGTTGGATAACCAGCCCTTCCCGGAGAGAAAGATCTTCCAGGGAGAGTTGATCTCGCGCGAAACCACGCGGTTTTGATCAGTTGTTACTGAGGCGATATTTGTCGCAGATAGATTTAAAAGCGAAATCCGGCGGGACTATCCCGCCGGATTCGTTTTATTATATGGTATTAGTCAAAACAGCATTTTACTGACCTGTGAAGGCGCTGATGAACGAGGCGGCATCCGCTTCGCTCATGCCGGTGGAGACGAGCTGATCCTTGTACCAGTCCGCTGCTCCGGCCGCGGTGCTCTTGAAGGAGTCGCTGTCGATCTCAGAGAGCTCGGTCACCTGCATGGCACCATTGCTCTTCCACTCAGCCACCAGGCTGTCGACCTGCTCGCGGTTCAATGCCTTCTGATAGGCAACCACTTTGGCGGCATTCGCATCGATCACGGCCTTCTGGCTGTCTGTAAACTGATCATAGGCGGCCTGGTTGATGCAGAAGAACAGGCAGTCATAATAGGCATTCCAGAGAGAGATGTAATCCTGCACATCCTGCACGGAAGCGGAGGCGATCGCGGTCTCGGGATTCTCCTCACCGTCGACGGTTCCCTGCTGCAGAGCGGTATAGGTCTCCGCCCAGTTCATGACGGAAGCGTCACAGCCCCACTCCTTATAAACCTCCGCACAGAGGTCGTTGGAGCAGATCCGCATCTTGATGTTCTTGAGATCGTCTACTTTGGTGATGGGCTGCTTGGAGTTCGTGATCTGACGGAAACCGTTCTCCGCGATCCCCTCACACTTCAGTCCCTTTTCGGCAAGCACTTCCTTCAGCTTATCTCCCGCTTCGCCGCCGAGGATCCGGTCGACATCATCGTAATTCGCATAGATGTACGGAAGTGATACGGCATTAAACCGGGCATCAAAGTTGGCATAGATCAGATTGGAATGAAGCGATACCTGGATCGGAGAACCATCCATCAGAGCCTGGATACCGGCAACCTGATCGCCGTTGGTCAGCTGTTCGCCGGGATAGACCTCCACCTTGACCTTACCGCCGGTGGATTCCTGCATCAGAGCATTGAAGTAATATCCCGCCTGTGCCCAGGTGGATGTCTCCCCCGTGGAGCAGTCAAAATTCCAGGTCGTGTCCTTCCACTCGTCAGATCCCTCGTACTTGGCCGCTTCCTTCGCTGCGACATACTTATCCGAGGATGCATAATCCTTGTAGTTTAACGCGGTGGCCGCGCCGGCATCCGCTCCTGCTCCGTCCGCTGCCGGAGCCGCCGTGCCGTTACCGCCGCAGGCGGTCAGCGACAGTGTCATCGCGGCGACCAACGCCGTACAGATGCCTTTTTTGAACCTGTTCTTCATAATTTTCCTCCTCCTGTTGATGGTTGATATGCCTGCAGTCTCCTACTGCCCGATTAAGAACAGGGAGATCTTAGGTACATAAGTGATGAGAATGAGAACAATGAGACACGCGATGATCATCGGGATCACAGCTTTTGAGATCATGGGCAGTGTCACTTTATGGTGCTCATCCGCCGTCCCGGGCGTACCGTTTTCATTTTTCACCTTCAGCCCCATGGCGACAAAGAGATTGACGCCGACCGGCGGTGTCACCTGACCGATGGCGAGATTGACGGTCGCGACGATGCCGAAGGCCACGAGATTGTATCCCAGAGCCTGTGCCACCGGGAACATGATCGGGATGAAGATGTACATTGCCGAATTGGCATCGATGAAGCATCCGGCGATCAGGAAGATCACGTTGACGATGAGCAGGAATACGATCTGGTTGCCGGAGACATTCTGTAACAGCTGGGTCGCTGCCTGAGAGATACCAAAGAGCATGCAGCAATAGGAAAACAGCGACGCCGAGGCGACGATCAGCATGATGCCGCCGCTGGTCTTGGCGGAATCGATCAGGATATCAAAGAGGTCTTTGATCTTAACTTCACGGTAGATAAAGACGCCGACGATCAGACCGTAGACAACGGATACCGCAGCCGCTTCGGTCGGGGTAAAGATCCCGCCGTAGATACCGCCCAGAATGATGACGGGCATTAACAGCCCCCAGAAAGCTTCACGGAAGCTCTTCCAGCGTTCCTTCATGCTCCTTCTCTCATGCGCTGCCTTGATACCGTTCTTCTTTGCTTCAAACATGACCACGACGGCCAGTGCTACACCCATGAGAACACCGGGCACGATCCCGGCCATAAACATCTCGCCGACGTTGGTCCCCACGATAGAGGAATAGACAACAAAGGCGATGGACGGCGGTATGACGATGGCAATGGAACTGGATGTCGCCATGAGGGCTTCCGAAAAAGCAGGAGAAAAGCCGGAGGCGATCATCGCCGGGATGAGAACCGCGCCGAGCGCCGCGACGGTCGCGGGACCGGAGCCCGAGATCGCGCCGAAGAAGCAGGCCACGATGACGCAGACGATCGCCATCCCTCCGCGGCGGTGTCCCACGCAGTCATCGATGAACTTCACCAGTCTGGTGGAGATCCCCGCTTTGGCCATGATATTGCCGGATAGCACGAAAAACGGGATCGCGAGGAGCAGGAACTTGGCGATGCCGGTGTAGGTGTTCGTGGCGATGATGGAGAGCGAAAGCGCCGCATACTGCGGGACGAAGTTGATCGCGTAGAACAGGGAAAGCACCGCGCTCATGCCGAGGCAGATGGCGATCGGCACTCCCAGCAGGAGCATGACAAAGAAGGAGATAAAGAGGATCGCTGTGATCATTTCTGTTCCTCCTTCTCTTCCACACAATAGATAATACCGTTTTCAATAAAATGAAGCATCATGGAGATCCCGCCGATCACAATGAAGGACCAAAAGAGCTTGGTGGGAATATGGAGGATCGGGGAGACCTTGCTGTCCACCACGACCCGGTCCCAGCCCTGCAGGGTGAGGATGAGGGAATAGATCACGCAGACCACGGATTCGATGACCTTTAAGACCTTCTTCCCTTTCAAACCGATGAATTCGGATACGAGAGAAAGGTTTACCAACTCCGCCTTTTCCGCCGCCACGCCAGCCGCCAGGAGAGACAGGAGCACGAACATCGCCACGACGATCTCCTCCGTAAAGCCCCAGGAATGCTGGAACACTTTACGCGCCACGACGTTTCCGAAGGTCAATGCAAGGACCAGGATAAAGGACAGCGCAAGCACGATCTTCTCGATGATCGCCACGAAGCGCATGATCTTTTTATAGATCTCCATACTTTCCTCCACTAAAGCACAAAAGCACAAA
>JAFPTK010000077.1 GCA_017400305.1 Lachnospiraceae bacterium
ATCTTAAACAGTGCCTGCCATATGGAGGCGGACTACCGGATGGAAACCCATGAAGGATTGGAGGAGTACGGCTTACAGGAGCCCTCCATGACGGTGACGTTCACCCTCCGGGACGGGACAGAGACCGTGGTCTCCATCGGGGATGAGAACAATGCGATCCATCGCTTCTATGCTTCGGTGAGTGGTGATGAAAGTGTCTACTGTATCCAGAATTTCACTAAGATCAAGCTGGATGTGACCGAATCGCAGTTGACCAAGAGCGAGGAAAACAGCGACGGTTCAACCGCGACCGACGCCGTGCCTGCCACTTAAGGGACCTGCCGTAAGTCTGCGGTTTCAGTAGCGGGAGAGCACCCGCCGGATGAGACCCTCGGCATCAGTGGGGATCGTATCTTCCTGTGTCTCCAGTGCGATCCCGTCGATACCGCCGCGCACACACTGTCTGCCGTATCGGAGCAGCACATCGCCCGAGGAAAACCGCACGGTATTGTCCTCGGCCCCCAGGATGACAGCCACCACATCATGTTCCTCACCGGAAGCATCCTGTGTCCGCATGGCGCAGACCAGGCAGGAACCGGCCATGTTGGTGGTACCGGTCTTTAAGCCGATGACATCCGGTTCGTTGTACAGAAGGGCGTTGGTCGTCTTGATGTCCATGTGGAGCGACATCAGGGAATCCTCGCGGATCGTGGTGATTTCGGTGATCTGCGGGTAGACCGTCAGGATGTGGGCGGCCAGTTTGAACATATCGACGGCACTCATGTGATTCTGCCGCTTGGCGGTGGACACGGAATCGGCAAATACCGGCAGACCGTTACAGTTGTAAAAGACCGTCGCATCGGACAATCCGATGGCGGCGGCTTTTTCCTGCATACGCCGCACAAAGGCCTCCTCCGAACCGGCGACGTATTCGGCGAGCGCCAGAACAGATTCATTGCTGGAGGCGATGAGCATTGCCTTCATCAGATCGGGCACATTGGACTCCTGACCGGCGGTCATCGGGATCACCCGGTCCTGTCCCTGGGAGAGCGCCGCGGCATTCTCGGAGATGACCACGGTGTCATTCGGACCGATCTCGCCGTTGGTGATCGCATCCATGATGACGGCATAGCTCATGAGCTTGGTGGTGCTGGCAATAGGGACCGCCAGTTCCTCCCGGTCGCCGGCAAAGATCTCCCCGGTCCTTGCGTCGCCGACGACCGCACTGATCATCTCATCATAGAAGCCCTCGTCCTTCATCAGGTCCATATCTATCACGAAGGGGGTATCATCCGTCCGGATCACGATCCCGTCATCCTCGAAGATCACATTGAGGTCAAAGAGGAGACAGAAGTCCGTGAGGTTTAAGTAGCAGTCCTGTTTCCCGTCGGTGTTTTTACCAAGGAAGGTGTAATATTTGACAGTACGACCGTCAACGGTCATGGAATTGGCTTTGAGATCGCCGGTGGAATACAGATCCGCATCCTCGGAGAGATCAAAGGGCTCGTTTTCCCCGCCGACTGTCTCATAGGAGGCCCGGGTCTGAATCTCGATCCCGTTATTATCGATGGACAGGGAAAACCGGCGGTCCGTGTCGTTTAAGAGATTCGCGAGATCCCGGAGGGATAGATACCGGTTATTCTGATACTGGAAATGGATAGACTTGACGATCCGCTGTGATTCCGGGTCCGCAGTGGTGGATGCCGGGAGATTCTCGATGATGCGGTGATTGGCCGCTTTCGCCGTAAGGACGGGAGAGGGGAGGTTGAAGGGCAGGCGCCCCGTCTTATCCCGATCGGGATCCTCCTCGGCCGGTATCCTGCGGTACAGTACGTCATCCAGTGCCAGCAGCTCCTCATTTACGAGATAATGCTGCCTGCGTTCCGAATCCCACACGATATCGGGATCCTCGAGCGTAAACTTTCCCTTGCGTGCATATTGGGCGCTTAGTTCCTCGATGTCCGGAAGAAGCCCGGGACCATAGATCTGCAGATATTCCTCCGGGGTGAGTTCCATGGCGCGTTCAAAGAGCGCCCGGGCATCCTGTTCGGTCAGAGGCTCCTTGCCGACCGCTTCGGCGCGCAGGGATAAGAGCTTCAGGATCGCGACGGAAAGCGCCTCATTGGCGGCTTCCTCGTTCGTCTGATAGATCTCATGGTTTACGGTGCTTTCATAGGAACCGTTCGGATGAAGCGTCAGATCGATACAGATCGGGATCGAGCGGATCTCGTCGGCCAGATGGATCCGGTAACCGAGCGCAGCTTCATTTAACCATTCCTGTGCGTTGGCGATGGTTTCCTGCGTCTGATCGATCTGGGTGCGCCAGGAGCCCAATAACAGCTTTCGCGGCTTCGGGACACGAAGATACAGGATGACACCGACCGCCGTAAGCATCAGGATCATTAAGAGCAGGAATACGATGAAACCTCCCGCATGACTCTTACGGCGTCTTTTTCTTTTTCTGCGTCTTACGGGATGATCAGAATAATAATTGCTCAAAAGAAACCTCTGATAACTCAAGTATACTAATAAGTCAAACAGAACCGACCCCGTTGGCTCAAAAATGAGTCAAAGAGAACCGTCCCCATTGACTCCAATGTAACTATTCGTTAAACCTGTATTTTGCGAATAGTTGTTCCGCTACTTCTCATAGTATTTCATTTGCAGAAATACCGGATCCGGCAAGGATATGCCGGTTTTCTGGAGCTTGGCCTGCAGGGTCTGCATCGGTTTCAGTTTCTGTGCACAGCGAAAATCA
>JAFPTK010000078.1 GCA_017400305.1 Lachnospiraceae bacterium
AGAAATGTGCCGTGATCCGCGAATGGGGATCATAGGTCCAGCCGGGATAACGGCTGTGCGTCTCCGACGCCGCACCGAAGCGCTCCGCCAGCAGTTCCAGCCTCCTGATCAGCAGATCCCCGGCACTCTCCCTGCTGCTGCGCACCGAAAAATCCAGCTGCAGCGAAGGTTCTCCGGAACTTCCCTCCGTATCCGCCCCCTGATCGTAACGCATCACGCCGAGATTCAAAGAGGTCTCGACCAGTCCCGGCATATCCGCGCTCATGGCCTGCACACCGTTCGGCACGACCGACAGGAGCGCTGCCGCGGTCCGCGCAGATGTCTCCGTGAGGCACGCCGTTCCGATCGTTTCCTCTCCCCCGACGATCTGCAGGGAGAAATCCGGATCCTTCGCGCCGAGTTCCGTCCGGATCCTTTGCTCTGTCTCTGTCAGGACGGAGCGGATCCGTCTCTCGTTATCCGCATCATCCGCCGGCAGCAGGAGACGAAGCTGTGCTGCGGCCGGGATCGCATTGTCCGCGACGCCGCCGTGCAGATCGTATACCCCGAACCGGCAGTCCGCATCGATGAGCGCCTGCAGGAGCCGCCCGATGATCAGATTGGCATTGCCGTGCTCCCTGATGATCTCCTGCCCCGAATGGCCTCCCTGAAGTCCCGTCACCTCCACCGACATCGCAGATCCGCTCCGCTTCTGTGTCTGCATCGGCAGGGTGAGATGCACACGGGCGCCGCCGGCACAGCCGGCCAGGAGAACGCCTTCCTCCTCGGAGTCAAGATTCACAAAATACCGGGCGGACAAAAGCTTCGGATCGATCGCCCGCGCGCCGTCCATGCCGGTCTCCTCCTCGGTGGTGGCGATCAGGGTAAGGGCCGGATGCTCGATGGTCGGATCATCCATCAGCGCACAGAAATAGGCGATGGCGATGCCGTCATCCCCGCCGAGGCTCGTCCCTCTGGCTCCGATCCGGTCATCCTCGATGAAGAGCTTCAGCGCATCTCTGTTAAGATCCACCTCCGCATCTTCCTCCCGCACTGCCACCATATCGAGATGACCCTGCAGGATCAGCGGCTCCAGATCCTCCCGCCCCGGCGTGGCAGGGAGCGATACGATCACATTGTATGCCGCATCCTGCACGGTCTCATATCCCCGCGCACGGGAAAACGCGGTCAGATGATCGCTCAGCGCTCTCACATTGCCAGATCCGTGCGGGATCCGTGTGATCTCTTCGAAATGATGAAAGACCGGTCCCGGTTCCAGATGATCCAATACACCCATGATGTCGCCTCCTCCTCTGTCAGCGGCCGCTTGAATGCAACAGCCCCGCTACTATTGTAGCGGGGCTTGGGATTCTTGTCTATATGCCAGCGATGCGGTTTATGCGCTGATCTTTTCCTTTGCGATCTCCGCGAGGGATGCAAATCCCTCCGCATCGTTCACTGCCATCTCCGAGAGCATCTTGCGGTTGATGTCGATCTCCGCAAGCTTCAGACCATGCATCAGCTTGCTGTAGGAGAGCCCGTTGAGGCGGGCAGCCGCATTGATACGCGCGATCCAGAGTCTGCGCATGTCGCGCTTCTTGTTCTTACGACCCGCAAAAGCGGTGGAGAGCGCACGCATCACGCTCTGCTTGGCGATGCGATACTGCTTGCTCCTTGCGCCGCGATAACCCTTCGCGAGCTTTAATACCTTATTCTTCTTTTTCTTCGCATTGACTGCGCCCTTGATTCTAGCCATTTCACACCTTCCTCTCTGATCTTTAAAAGCCTGCGGTTCCCTTACAGATAGGGCAGGATCTTTCTCATGTTCTTAACATTGGTGTCATCAACAACTGCATCCTGGCGCAGATTCCTCTTGCGCTTGGTGGACTTCTTGGTCAGAATGTGACGCTTGTAAGCCTTGTTGCGCATGAGCTTGCCGCTCCCCGTCACCTTGAATCGCTTCGCAGCGGCTCTGCTGGTCTTCATTTTCTTTTGCATGATACCTTCCTCCTTCGCTTTACTCTAGATGCGGATCGCGGATCTACCGTTTCTCCGCCATGATCATATTCATAAAACGTCCCTCGGTGCGCGGTTCCTTCTCCACCACCGCGACGTCCTTGAGCTCCTCCGCGATATCCGTCAGGATATGTACGCTGGCTCCCATATGCGCCATCTCACGCCCCCGGAAACGGATGGTGAACTTCACGCGATTCCCCTTGGTGAGGAACTTCCTCGCCGCATTGATCTTGGTATTGAGATCGTTGGTGTCGATGTTCGGTGACATCCGGATCTCCTTGATATCCACGATCTTCTGCTTCTTCTTGGCCTCCTTGGCCTTGCGGAGCTGATCGTATTTGTATTTCCCGTAATCGACGATCTTGCAGACCGGCGGCTTCGCAGTGGGTGCGATCTTGACCAGATCCAGCCCCGCGTCCTCCGCTCTCCTCAATGCCTCTTCGATCGGCATGACGCCCAGCTGTTCGCCGTCCTCTCCGACCACACGAACCTCCCGGTCGCGGATCTGTTCGTTGATAAACAGCTCATTATTGTTGTTGTTAATGGCCTTTTCCTCCTTACGCAAAAAAGAGTGGGCGGCAGCACCACTCACTCGATCACGATGTCCGGCTCACGCCATCCGCGTGTCCCGGTCCGATGAACGCCTGAAGCCTGATCGCCGCAGGGTGAGAGCACTGCTCTGCTTGCTGAACGTCCTATAGTTTATCGGACTGACCGCCGTTTGTCAAGTCCCATCTTTCCCACACAGGCGGTATCCCGAATGGCGATCCGGGAAGATGACCGCACAGGGTCCGCCAAAAGCACCTCCGTCAGCTGCGTCCGTCGCGGGCTACGGCATGCAGATCACAGGTGCTGCACGCATCGAGCTCGGCCGCGGTGACCGTCCCGTCCCGCAGGGCGCGACAGGCGGGCAGTTCATACATGCTGTATTTCTCCTTGCGGAAAAGCCGGAGAAATTTGTGCTGAAACACCCACCAGGCGGGCTTCCAGATGTATTTGCGCATCGCGGGGGACACGGACCCGATCATCCAGCACTGTCTGTCACAGGCGCGGACTTTTGCCCGGACACTCTCCGCCTCCGGAGAATTCCACAGTTCCTCCCAGGTCTGGCGGTTGAGATTGCCCATGACCTCCTTATCCCTGGTCCCGTTACAGGGCATCACATCTCCGTAGGGATCGATGAAAAAGGTGTCAAAGCTCATGTCACAGGGAAGGAGCCGCTTCTGTCCGTAGATATAGTTGATCAGCCCGTGATTGAAGTAGGCGCGGAACCATTTCTTGGGGCTGCCGGAAGCGAGCAGCCGATTGATCAGCCGCTCAAAGTTCTCCGCGACCATCGGTCTGTCATGAATGATATTTTGGGTTTCCACAAAGTAGAAGCTGTTGTGAAGGGAGGCGGTGGCAAATTCCATCCCCAGCTCGTCGGAGAGCTCATAGAGCGGCACCAGATCCGGCGCATTCTTATCCTGCACCGTCATGCCGAAGCCGACGTCCTTCATGCCCATGGCCCGCAGCTTCTTTAACGTCTCCACCCCGCGGCGATATCCGTCCGGGAGTCCCCGGATCTCGTTGTTGGTCTGCTCGAGTCCCTCGATGGAGACGCGGATCCCGATATTCGGAAATTCCTCACAGAGGCGGATGATGCGGTCGGTAAAATACCCGTTCGTCGATATGACGATCCGGTCGCTTAAGCGGTTCAGCTCGCGGACGATATCACGGAGATCCTCCCGAATGAAGGGCTCCCCGCCGGTAATATTGGTGAAATACATCGGAGGAAGCTTTCTGATGGTCTCGACGGAGATCTCTTCCTCCGGTAAAGAGGGCGCACGAAAGCGATTGCACATGGTGCAACGCGCATTACAACGATAGGTTACGATCACGGTACCGTTTAATTTCTTCATATCAGTTTGTGATTATAGTAAACCGCAGGTAGGCAGCTCTCTCTCGGCATGCTGTCTGGGTGATCCTGTTCACTCCCAGCGTTCGGCTGTTCCTATCCGTCCAATCCCCGCGGTACGACTGCGTCCGATTCCGGGGAGGACCGGTCACGGGTCTCAGTGGTCCGTCAGGGTACGGAGACTGCTCGACGTTCTCTTGTTCACACCTGTCAAGCTGCCGAACCGGCTGCCTCCTGCGGATTTCCTAACGATTATGGTCAAAGTTGTCCTTGTCTACGGTCCGGTCGCGCCGGTCTGTGCCGCCGCATTCTCTGCGGATTCCGGTTTCTCCTGGGTCGCTGCCCCGGAACCGGTCCCCGCATCATTGGATGTGGGTGCGGGTGTCTCAGCAGGAGCCGGCGTCGGCTCTGCCGGTTGCTCGGCGGGCTGCTCTGCCGGTGCTGCGGTCGCTGCGGCAGCGGGATTCTCCGCTGTGGCGGCTGTCGCCGGATCTGCCGGTGCCGCCACGGTGGCTGCTGCTGCCGCCGGATCGGCTGCTCCGGGATTGGCGGAAGCCGTTGTCGCTCCCGTCCCTTCGCCGGTCGTAGTCGCGGCCGCTACCGCAGTTTCGCCGGTATTTCCTTCCGTGGCACCGGTCGAAGCGGCCTCTGCCGATTCGGCCTCACCGCTCTTGCCGGTCCCGGCCGCACCGCTGGCTGCTTCACCGGCTTCATCACCGGTCTTGCCCTCGGTGGATGCGGTGGCCGCCTCCGCCGATTTCTTCTTTTTCTTGTTGTTCTTGCCGGTCTTGGCAGCGGGGGCCGGAGTCTCCGCATGCTCAGGTTCCGGTTCCGATACCTGTACCTCCGGTTCCGGTTCCGGCTGTGGGGCGACCGCGGGAGCCGGCTTCGATACGGCTGTCGTCGCGGCGCTCAGTGCGATGCCGTCCTTTTCCGCTACGATATTATTATCGGTCTTTTTGACGATATCCTTAATCGTCTTGTTGCGGTATTCATCTACATCTTCCGTCGTGATCTCGGCCTGTTCCTTGTCCGACATGGCCTGCTTTAAGGCGGAGTATCTGCCGGTGCTGATCCCAAGGCTCTGCGCGGTCTTCCGGTCCTCTACCGTCGAGGTGACCACGACCATCTGCGGAGTCTCTTCCCCATCCAGCCTGATCTCCTCGCGGAAGGCTTCCTCCACCTCACGGGAGAGCTTTGCCATCCGGGCATCCGAATCGGAAGTGATATCCACCAGATAGGTCTCCCCGATCGAATAATCGCCGAAATCCAGTTCCTTCACCGCTTCCTTGGTCTTGGAGATCGCTTCCACCAGCGTATCGCCCTTGACGTCATTTTCCAGGAGCATGGCGACGATCGGTTCGGCATCCTCGTTCTTGGGCTCCACTCCGATCACCTGATCTCTGCGGTTTAAGGAAAACTCGATCGAGGGGTTCACATCCACCGATACAAAGGTACAGGCATACGCGGTCTCATAATACATGGTACCGGTACCGGATACGACAATGACCGCCGCTGCGGCTGCCGCCGCGATCCGTCCGGCGACCGGGAAGCTGTGGAGCTTTCCCCTGCGCTTCTTAGGAGCGACCTCCCGAAGCTCCACGGTCCTGCCCACTTCGTATTCTCCGCTCACGCGCTCGATGGTTCCGTTCTCCAACAGTACCGCACTATGCCCGTTTTTTGCTTCTAATACTACCGCCTTCATGCTGTTACCGTTTCCTGTATCCCTTCTCCCGAATCCTGATCCTCTTTGTCCGTTTCCTGCATCAGATCGGTGATGTTCTTCATATAAGATGCCAGCACCGGAAAATCTCCCGTAATGATCTCGACCGCGGCGATGATGTACCGTCGGTGCCGTTCCAGCAGCTTCCTCTCGATCCCGGTGGACTCGGCGAGCTTCTTCATCGGAAGCGCCCGATCCTTCCTCATGATGTCCGTCAGCTCCTCCGATCGGATGATCCCCGCTACCGCCCTGGCGCAGCTGCTTTTCGTCTTCTCCGCCTTGGGAGAGCAGGCCGCCAGATCAAAAAAACTGAATCCGTACGGTTTCAGGATCTGCTGCACCGCCTCGATCTCATCCGCCGTGGCAGAGGTGCCGGGTGTCGATGCTTCGTCCGCGTATCCCGCGAACTCGTAGGTCGTCTGCCGCACTTTCGCATTGACCGTGCCGTCATCCTCTTCATAATCGCCGTTAAGCGCATACGGTTCCACCGATACCTCGGCGGCGTGACGGCTTTCCGACTGCAGATGGTCCACCAGGCGCCTTCTGATCACAAGCGCCGCAAACGGCTTAAACGGGCCCTTTTCCTCATCCCAGGTCCTGACCGCCTCGGAAAACGCGATCAGTGCAATGGACCACTCATCATCGCTGGTACTTACAAAGTGATGGACTGCCTTGAACGCCTGAAACAGTATGAATTGTCTGCTTTTCTCTATGAGCGTCTCCAATGCACGCTCATCCTCACGGGCTGCTTTCGCCTCCCGGTTCCAATCCTCCATCAGGCTATCCCCGGTTGTCTTAATGAAATGATACAGATTATCACGACCACTTCATTATACTAAACGATTCGCCCCCGTATACAAAAAAAACGGGGGCGTCAGAAAAGTTTCGCATTTTATATAATTGTGTATACTATTTGGCGTTTTCAGAAGGCAGCCCGAATGGCATCCTCCAGATTTCCGACCCCGGTCAGGCGAAGACCCGCCGGCGCCTTGATCCGTTTTGCCAGTGCCGCCGGCAGGATGCACTGTTCAAAGCCTAAGCGGGCGGCCTCTGCGACCCTCTGTTCCGCGAGACTGACGGTGCGGACCTCTCCGGAAAGGCCCACCTCGCCGAATACGACGAGATTTCCGGTGACCGGTGCATTGCGAAAGCTGGAGGCCAGTGCCAGACAGATCCCGAGGTCCAGGGCCGGTTCCTGCATGCGGATACCGCCCGCCAGATTGACATAGGCATCGCAGTCCGAGAGATTCAGTCCCACCCGCTTCTCCAGGACGGCCAGCAGGAGGTTCACCCGGTTGATATCCGCCCCCGTCGCCTGTCTCCTGGGAAAGCCAAAGCTCGTGCGGGCCACCAGTGCCTGCACCTCCATCAGGATCGGCCGGGTCCCCTCCACGGCGCAGGTGACGACCGATCCGCTGGCGTGCTCCGGCCGCCCTTCCAGCATGAATCCGGAGGGATTCTCCACCTCCCCCAGACCTGTGTCCCGCATCTCAAATACGCCGATCTCATTGGTCGAGCCAAACCGGTTCTTGACGGCACGCAGCACGCGGTAGGACGCATGGCGGTCCCCTTCGAAATACAGCACCGTGTCGACCATATGCTCCAGCACACGCGGTCCGGCGACCGTTCCCTCCTTCGTGACATGTCCCACGATAAAGGTGGAGATCTCCGCGCTCTTGGCGATCTTTAACAGAAGCCCCGTGACCTCCCGCACCTGGGAGACACTCCCCGGCGCGGCGCTCACCTCCGAACAGGCCATGGTCTGGATCGAGTCGATGATCAGGACGGCGGGCTTCTCCGTCTCGATCACCGCCTGGATCTCCTCCATATCCGTTTCGCAGTAAAACTTCAGCTGATCCTCACAGGGGCCGATCCGCTCCGCGCGAAGCCGGATCTGAGAGAGGGATTCCTCCCCCGAAACATACAACACCCTGCTGCCCGCCGCGCTCATCAGCCGCGCAGCCTGTAACAGCAGGGTGGATTTGCCGATCCCGGGATCACCGCCGATGAGCGTGAGCGCTCCCCGTACGAGACCGCCGCCGAGGACACGGTCAAACTCGCCGATCCCGGTGGCATAGCGCGGCGCTTCCTCCGCGCTGATCTCCCGAAAAGTCACCGCACGGGAGGTTCCCCGGCGTGCGGGAGAGATCTTTGTCGAGGCCTTGCCCGATGCCGTCTGCCGCACCGGTTCCTCGACCATGGTATTCCAGGCGTGGCAGCCGGGGCACTGCCCCATCCATTTCGCGGACTCATAGCCGCACTCCTGGCAGAAAAATATACTCTTATTCGCTTTGCCGGCCATTTACTCGGCGATCTTTACCCGCTTCGGGCCTTCCGTGAGCGGCAGGGAGAAGGACACCTTCCCGCTGATCCCCGTTGCCATGGCTCCGGCGTCTTTGTCATCCACAAAGATATGGTAGGTGGTGTTCTCCTTGAGCCCCAGCGTCACCTGCGCATCGGAATCTCCTTCCGCCGTAAAGCTCACGCCGTCCGCTCCGGCGTTAAAGTGAGAGACCGCGGTGCCGGGAACCGATTCGTAGACGAAACCGTCGTTCATCTCCAGCTTGGTGATCTCCCGAAAGGTCTTCACCTTGTACACGTTGCCCGCGTGGGCAAAGTTCTCGAGTTTCTTCTTAGCGTCCTGTGTGTAGTCACCGAAACTCACCGTACCGTCACTTTCTGCCCGCAGTAATTCGCTGATTGCCGCCATGGTAGTTCTCCTTCCGTATGTTTGACGATCGTTGATGAAACCCTGCTATCATTGTATCATGAACATCGGTCTCATGCATTTTTCTTTTTCACTTTTACCTGGGTCTTTTTTACCTGTCTGCTGTCCACCTTTTTCGGCGCCACCCGCACCGCCACCTTTTTCCCGTCCCTGGTGCGTCCGGCGGACTTCTGTGCCGTCTGCTTCTTCTCCCGGATGACCAGCTTGTCACCGGAGACCGCAAAGACAGCGGTGCTGTCCCGTTTCACAGTTCCCGTCAGCAGCTCCTGTGCCAGCAGGTCCTCGATCTCGGACTGTACCGCACGCTTCAACGGGCGCGCGCCCATCTTGACGTTCTCGTGCTTCCTGACGATAAAGTCACGCACGGACTTCGGCACCTCGAGTTTTAAGCCCATCTGGGTCTTTGCTCTCCTGGCCAGCTCCGATACGAGCAGTGCTACGATCTGATCCATCTCCTCCTTTGTGAGCGGATGGAAGACCATGATCTCATCGATGCGGTTGATGAACTCCGGTTTGAAGAGGCGCTTTACCTCCTCCATGACGCCGGACTTCATGCGTTCGTAGTCCTTCTCCGCATCGTCTCCCGCGGAGAAGCCCAGCTTCTTGGGTTCCACGATCCGCTGCGCACCGACATTGCTGGTCATGATCAGGATCGTGTTCTTGAAGCTCACCTTGCGGCCCTTGGAATCGGTGATGTGCCCGTCATCCAGGACCTGCAGCAGGACATTGAAGATATCGGGATGGGCCTTTTCCACCTCATCGAAGAGGATGACGGAGTAGGGATGTCTGCGCACCTTCTCCGAGAGCTGACCGCCGTCCTCATGTCCGACATATCCCGGAGGCGATCCGATCATCTTGGAGACCGAGTAGGATTCCATGTACTCCGACATATCGACGCGGATGAGGGCTTCCTCCGTTCCGAACATCGTCTCCGCCAGTGCCTTGGAGAGTTCGGTCTTGCCGACACCGGTGGGGCCCAGGAACAGGAAGGACCCGATGGGACGGTTCGGATCCTGCAGCCCGACACGTCCGCGGCGGATCGCTCTGGCAAGAGCCGTCACCGCATCCTCCTGCCCGATCACCCTCTTATGAAGCTCCGATTCCAGCTTTAACAGGCGCTCCGTCTCCTTTTCCGCAAGCTTGGTGAGCGGCACGCCGGTCCAGTCGGAAACAACCTGTTCGATATCCGCCTCCGTGACGGCGGGATAATCCTGTGTTCCCTGTTTCTCCGCACTGGCCTTCAGTTTGGAGGCTTTCTTTAATAACGCGGTCTGTTTCCTGTTCAGGGTACTCGCCGCCGTGAAATCCTCTCTGCGCAGTGCCTCCTCGATCTGCTCATCGAGTTTTAAGATCTCATCCTCCAACAGCTTCTCCCGGTTGGTGGTGGATCCCGCCTTGAGGCGCACCGCACTGGAGGCCTCATCGATCAGATCGATCGCCTTGTCCGGCAGGTTCCGGTCATTGATATAGCGTTCGGAGAGCGCGACCGCCGCTTCGATGGCCTCCGGCTCGATCCGCACCCGGTGATGCTCCTCATATTTGTGGGCGATGCCCTTTAAGATCCCGATGGCCTCCTCCCTGGTGGGTTCCTCCACGGACACCGGCTGGAATCGGCGTTCCAGCGCCGCATCCCGCTCTACGTATTTGTGATATTCACTGATGGTGGTCGCACCGATCATCTGCAGTTCGCCGCGGGCCAGGGAGGGCTTTAAGATGTTGGAGGCATCGATCGCCCCCTCCGCGCCTCCGGCGCCGATCAGGGTGTGCATTTCGTCGATGAACAGGATGACGTTGCCGTCCTCCGTGACCTCGTGGATCATCTTTTTGATGCGCTCCTCAAATTCCCCGCGGTACTTGGAACCGGCGATCATACCGGAGAGATCGAGGGTCAGCAGCCGTTTATTCTGTACCGTGAAGGGGACATCGCCGGCCACGATCCGCTGTGCCAGCCCTTCGACGACAGCCGTCTTACCGACGCCCGATTCCCCGATCAGACACGGATTATTCTTGGTCCGTCTGCTCAATGTCTGGATGACGCGCCGGATCTCCTTATCGCGGCCGATGACCGGATCGAGTTTTCCCTCGGCCGCCAGCGCAGTCAGATCTCTGGTGAACTGCTCCAGCGCAGAGGCCTTCTTCTTGCCGTGGTTCTTATGCCCCAGATCCTCTCTGACCAGGTTGGGATCCTCTCCCATCGCGGCAAGGGTCTCGGCGTAGATCTTCTGCAGATTGACTCCCATGGTGGACAGGAGGCGGACCGCCACATTTTCCCCCTCACGGATGATCGCCAGCAGGATGTGTTCGGTACCGACGAGCTTGGAGTGAAAGCGCTCCGCCGTCTTGCCGGCTTCGCTTAAGACGCTCTCCGCCCGCGGAGAGAATCCGTCCCGATCCATGGTCTGAAGGGTCGATTCCGGGATGATGAGTTCCGAGAGCATCTGGGCGATCCGCTCCTCCGAGACGCCGTTGCCCTCCAGTACGCGCTTGGCGGCGCATCCGTCCTCGCGGAGGAGACCCAGGAGCAGATGCTCCGAGCCCACGTAATTGAGCTGCAGATCCCTGGCGACGCGCTGCGCCTCCCGTAAGGCGTGGCGCGCCTTATCCGTGTAGTAGTGTTTCATCTTGATCCGTTCCTTTCCTCGTATCGGTCGTAGATACTGTCTACCAGTTCGTGTACTTCCTCTCTTGTGACGCCCCGGCAATGGGTGCGGGCGAAGACGATCTTCAAGATATCCTCCGCCTCCCGGAGCGCGCGCAGCTTGTCGATGTCCACCGCGATCACGGCTCCCCGCCTGCGGTCGATCTTGATAAAGCCCTCCTGCTGCAGGACAGCGTATGCCTTGTTGACGGTGTGCATGTTGATCCCGATCATGTCAGCCAGCTGCCGGACGCTCGGAAGGGCATCACCGTCCCGGAATTCCTCCGTGGCGATCCCGACGATGATCTGGTCCACCAGCTGCGCATAGATCGCTTCCTCGCTGTTAAAGTTGATCTCGATCAGCATATCCGCCTCCTTGTGACACCAATTCTATAACAGAGGGGTCAGGCGTGTCAATGATGCTGTTTTCCCAAATGAATATGGTTTCGTACGGGAAGGATCATTACAGTTATGGGCCGCGCAATACCGCCGGGAATTGCCGGGGATCTCGTGAAGAGTATCACGTGCTTCCGTCAAAAAGCCCTTATCATCCG
>JAFPTK010000079.1 GCA_017400305.1 Lachnospiraceae bacterium
CGATCGCTTTCGACAGCTGATCCGCGCAGGAGGTGCCGCGATTTCCGCACAGATTGCCCTTGAGCAGCTCCATGATCTGTCCGGCGTCCGCTCCCTCGACCAGCTTGCCGATCGCCTTGAGATTGCCGTTGCAGCCGCCCTCGAAACGAACGTCATGCAGCTTTCCGTCCTCCAGAGCAAAAGAGATGCTCCGGGAGCAGGTTCCGCTTGTGGTATATGTGTATTCCTTCATGTGATCATCCTCCTGTAACAACGGCAGTTGTTATCTGATCCAATCGGTTTGGGGCCGATCCCGGATCGGTATTCATTATACCCGACGGAACAGGCCCTTTTCAATCCCGTCCCCGTTCCCGTCGGCAGGGATCTACTCTGTGTCCGACACCTTCTCCGCGGGGAGATAGGTGCGGATCATTTCCTCCAGTCTGGCCGGTTCCACCGGTTTTGCCAGATAATTGTCAAACCCGGCGTCCATATATTTGTCCCTGGCACCGGAGATCGCGTTCGCTGTGAGGCAGATCGCGGGCGTGTTCCGGTTGATGCTGTTCTCCGCGCTCCTGATCTCGTGCAGCGTCTCGATCCCGTCCTTCTCCGGCATCATATGATCGAGGAAGATGATGTCATAGGCATTCGCATTCGCCAGCCGGATCCCTTCCTCGCCGTTTGCCGCGGTATCGACCTGCATCAGTGTCATCTTGAGGAGACCGCTGAATACAAACCGGTTGATCTCCGTATCATCCACCATGAGGATGCGCGCATCGGGGGCCGTAAATCTGACCCGGTATTTCTCCCGCCTGGGCTGTTCATTGCCCTGCGTCCCGTTCTGTGCGCCGATCGCCGCCGTGTTGCGCACTCCCTGGCGCAGCTTGAAGCCGAAGATGGAGCCCTTGCCGTAGATACTGTCCACCTCCAGGCGGCTCCCCATCATGGCGAGCAGGTTCTGCGTGATGGCCATCCCCAGCCCCGTCCCCTCCACGGTGCGGTTGCGCTCCTCTTCGATGCGCTCGAATTTGGTGAACAGCTTCTCCATATCCTCCGGTCTGATCCCGATGCCGGTGTCGCGGATCTCAACGCAGAGCAGGATCCCGCCCGGCTCCTCCGGCAGCTTCTCGGAGAATACGCGGAAGGTGATATTCCCCCGCTCCGTATATTTCACGGCATTGGTCAGGATATTGGTGATGACCTGACGGATCCGGATCTCATCCCCGTGCAGGATCTGCGGGAGTGACTCCTCAAAATCCGTGATCAGGATGAGATTTTTGTCATCCACCCGGGGTTTGATCATGCAGACCAGATCATTTAAAAGAGCTGCAATATCGTAATCCGTCTCGATGATCTCGAGCTTCCCGGCTTCGATCTTGGAGAAATCCAGTACGTCGTTGATCAGGCCCAACAGCGTCATTCCCGCTGTATGAATGTTTTCTGAGTAGTTTAAGATGGCGGGATCCGTGCTCTCCCTGAGCACCATCTCGTTCAGGCCCATGATCGCGCTGATGGGGGTGCGGATCTCGTGGCTCATGTTGGACAGGAACGTCGATTTAGCCTCATTTGCGGCGATCGCCCGCTCGGACTTGTCGATCAGTGCCTCCCGCGTCCGCTTCTCCGTGTCGATATCCTCCACCAGCCACAGAACCCGCAGGATCTCTCCGAATTCCGACCGCTCCGAGGCGATGAATCTCGCCCTGCGCCATCTCTGATCGGCGCTCAGATACTCCAGCGTGATGGTATTGGTTTTCGACAGTCTCTCCTGAAGCGTCCGGAAATCGATAAACGCGAGAACGGCATCCATGGATTCCCCGGAGGTCATATGCCGCATGACATTGATCAGCGTCTGCTGCGCATCCACCCGGTTGGCTCCGATCAGATCCACCACCTGCGCGTTGCTCGCCTTGACATCGCTGAAGCTGTCATGTACCAGATCAAAATCGTAGACAGACATGTAGATGTCAGCGATCGACGCCATCTGGTGGTTCAGTATCTCCGCCCGCGTCACATAGCGGTCCCTGGCCCTCTTCTCCGTATCGATATTCTCAAGCATCCACAATACGTGGGTGATCTTCCCCTCCCGATCACGCCGGGAGACCACATACCGGGCGCGCACCCAGATATTCCCGTAGCTTAGGTATTCCAGTGTCAGGATATCGCTTTCCGCGAATTTGGTGTCCGGGTCGCTCAAGTCACAGAAGGCCACCGCGTCCTTTTTGGTGGGACTCTCCGGCAGGCCGTTCATAATGCCGAAGAAGATCTCCTGCATGTTGTGATCGCAGGAGTTGACCGCCTTTTCGATCGCCGGATTGGCGTTGCGGATCGGCACCACCGTGTTATCCCGGATATTGATCTCACAGAGGGAAATGTAGAAATTTGCCGCGGAGGAGAGCTGCGTATTGACCAGATCCACCTCGGCGCTTCTCCTGATGGAGCGGCTCATGACCACGTAAGCAGTGAAGATCATGAACAGCGTCATGACCACACTGATCGGGACGGTCAGCCGGAGAAGTCCGCTGTCGGCCCCGGACCGAAACAGCAGTACATTTAACAGGATGACCAGCGCCGCCTCGAGCACGATCGCAAGGATCGGCAGGAGGAAGCTC
>JAFPTK010000080.1 GCA_017400305.1 Lachnospiraceae bacterium
CCACAGCGATATGACCAGAGAGCAGAGAAATGTGATCTCCCGCAGGAGGCGGCGTGCCGGGGATGTCGGCCGCAGAGCCAGGGCGGATCTGTTAAGTCATGAGCTGCACCGCAGTCAGTTGGATGCCGTCAGGAGAAATCAGGAGGAGACCAGACGGCGCCAGGCGGAGGCGTTAAGAAAGCAGCAGGAGCAGCAGCGGCTCGCCGCAGAGCGGATCAGACAGCAGGAGGATAAGGCCAGGGAGGAGCTTAGAGCGGAGCTTCGCAGGCAGAAGGAGGCACCGGCGCTTGAGCGGAGACGGATGGCCAATGACTCCCTCACACTGACAGGGCAGTTCCGGTCGGTCTACGGTCTCGCCGTGGAGGCTGCGCAGACAAAGCGCAACGTGCAGCGTAAGAATCCCGTTGACCCCGTTGAGTTAAGGGATGCCATCATCGCAGAGCGCGATACCGAGGAGCGCTGCGATCAGATGCTTGGTCAAATGATCAGGGCTTATCAGGGCGATCCGGGTGTCACGCGGATCTCCGCGGATCAGATGAGGGAGCTTCTTAAGAGCGTGGTGGATGACCGCCGCGCGCAGGAGATCCTGGATAAGATCCCCGGAGGGATCGGGTTCATGTCGGATCTGAATTCCCTGTCCGTCGAGGAGCGCTCGATCGTCGTCGGCGCCGTCGCGGGCTCGATCGATGAGAGGGAGAGGGAACGGATTCTTGCGGAGGATGATGTCTTTGTCCCGATCTCAAAGCAGGATCTCACGGGAAGCCCCTTTATGCCGGGACAGGATCCGGAGAGACAAAGCGAGATCAACAGAAGCTACGAAAAGCATATGGCAAACGAGAGCCCGAAGCTGCGGGAAATCCGTGATCTGAAGGCCGAGATCCAAAATGACAGCGCCAGATTCGCAAAGACAAGAAAAGAGCGCCAGGCGCTGATGGCGGATTTAAACTACGCGGAGCGTATGATGCGGCCCTCCGCGGAGGGGGTGAGACACTCGCTCCAGATGACGACCAAAACCAGAGATGATTGCAGCAGTAAATTGAGGAATCAGGCGATCTCGGAGGATCTGAGCCGGGAGGAAAACCGGTATATGGGAGAGCTGACGGAGCGGGATACTTCTGTGAGATTCAGCGTCTTCAGACCGCGGGCAGATAAGAACGCAGACATCCGGAAGCTCAAGGGAGAAAAGCTCCTCTTCTCGCCGGAATACACGAAGACAGTGGCAGGTATGCTCCGTAAGATGGAGCAGATGCAGATCCTGGATGTCAATGCCGCCGGAGAAGAGGGAACCAAGGTCTACGGGTTCAACCAGCTGGTAAAGGCACAGAATGCGCTGATGGAGGCCGTCAGATCCAAGGACAGGGAGCGGATCGGACAGGCCACCGCCCGTTTGAAGGAAGTCAGACGGGGCATGGATGAGCTGATGCAGATGGCCAGGGACAATTTCCACCCGTCGGATTACGTGCCCAATCTGGATGTGCTGCGCAATGAGGAGATCCCCTGGGATTATGCAAGGGATGTGGTTCCGAGCTCTCAGCTCAACAGCATCTATCTGGTCGGCAGTGCCTTAAAGAAAAACGGCATCTCCGTCGATGAATTTGAGCGTGATCCCGGTGCAGCCGTTCAGAAGCTGGAGAAGCTCGGCGCCGAGAAGGGCAATTCCATGAAGGGACTCTGTGAGGGCAAGAGCGCAGGTGTTCTGGCCGCTCAGGCGGCGACGGGGGTCCTGCCGTATTCGATCGAGGCGTCCGGCATCACGGTGAATGCCGCATATATGCGGGGAGTGGGCGGCCTCGTTGCAGCGGATCCCGGTATCAATCCCGAAACGCGGCGACGCAATGATCTGATCTATCAGAAGACCCATGATTTCAATTCGGCGGTCAACAGCTATCGGGTGGAATCCTCCAAGCTGTTAAAGAACGGCTTTATGCAGCGCTCCGAGCGAGGCCGGGATGCCTTAAGGACGCTGATGATGGTGGATATGAAGGAGGTAGATGCAGACAGGATGTTTGCGGATCCGCCGATTACGCCCGAGGGGCTCCGTGCGGAACCCCTGACGCTCGCGGACTATATTGTGAGCAAGAAAAACTTTGATTATGCGGCACAGGCCGGACGCATGGAGGAGATACTCGCCGATGCGGCCGCAGAGACCGCACGTCTGGCAGCATTAAGGGACGAGGCTGACGGTAAGAATCAAATGCCCATGGTTCTGGCACAGTTTTCCCGCAAGGGATTCGATCCCTATCAGATGCTTAAGGCCAGGCAGGAGGCTCTCACCCAGCTCCTTGTCATGAGGGCGAAGGATAAGGATCAGCCGGGCTTTCGGGCGCTGGAGGAGGAGCTTCGGTCCATGCCGGAGAAATATGAGGCTCTCCGGAAGACCAGGCCGGACTTGATGCTTCCGGAGCTCACCGCAGAGCAGAAGCTGGCATTGCGGAACGGCGCCAAGGCCTATGACGATCTGACGGTCAATCAGAGTAAGACCCTGGAGGCGGCGGAGAAGCGGATCGTGAAGGCCGAGGCCGACAGGGAGAAGACCTTTAACCGGATGCTTAAGGATCTGAACAAGATCGTGAAGAGCAGACAGGAGAGGCTGGATAAGCTGATGCAGCAGGGAGCCTCCGCGGAACAGATCGAAGCAGCGGAGGAGGCCTATACCAATGCCTACCATCAGCGCGATTCGTTAATAAAGGGACGCGCCCAGGCCATTCTGGATGGTTACAAGGAGGGAAATCTGCCGGAAACCTATGCGGCGGCGAGATTGCGCCAGCTGATGGAAATGAGTGCCAACAACCACGAGCCGGTGCAGGCGCCTCCTGTCTTCGGCGCACCGGAGAGGATCGCCGAACGGGAGAGGGTACGGCAGGAGTACCGAGAGAGATTCCTTACGCAAGGTCTGCTGCTCAAGCAGGGGATCAGGACAGCCAGACCGCTTACACAGGCAGCGGACAGCATGCTCGACTCCGTGGAGATGCTGGGACTTGTTCAGGTTGAGAACAACCAGCCGCAGGAACAGCAGCAGGAAGTGGCGCCGCCGGTGCCGGTTCCGCCGCAGGTGCCGAACGGTCAGCCGCCGGTACCGAATGGTCAGCCGCCGGTGCCGGTTCCGCCACAGGTGCCGGTCCAGCCGCAGGTGCCGAACGGTCAGCCGCCGCAGCAGAAGGCCAAGGACGACGGACCGATCAGGGACAAGTCCATTGAGGAGCTGGAAAAGAAGATTTTGGGCGAGAAGCTGCCGCAGCCGGAGCATCGTCAGCGCAGAAATTCCGTATCGGGACCCGGTGCCCATCAGCAGATGGATGGGCAGATCGGACCGCAGCAGGGCCCGAGACAGGGAAATTAAGGTCATAAAACGGAGAATGTGACGACAAGGGCGGTGCGATCGGTGCCGCCCTCGCCACAGCCGCCGTGGTGCTGCCGGCGTTTGTGATCCTGCTGCTCCTTGTGACGCTTTTTAAGAAAGGGATGCAGAATCGGTATGTACGGGGCGCCATGAGCGGACTAACTGAATGGCAGCTTCAAGAGCTGCTTTGTCTGTACTCGCTGTGGACATCTGCGCCGTAAACCATCCGCCGACAGCTGCAACAGGTATCAGGCATAATGTGAATAGTAGAAAATACCAAAGTATATCCGTGCGGAGAAAGGGTATTGCCTTTTCGGGCTATCCGTGATATAAATGATGAATGTTATGAGAATAAAAGAAAGCGAGGTGATCATAATGCGTGTAGAAAAATCAG
>JAFPTK010000081.1 GCA_017400305.1 Lachnospiraceae bacterium
ACGAGAGACGGATCCGCTCCGTCCTGACAGAGACAGAGCAAAGGATCCGGACGGAACTCGGCGCGAAGGATCCGGATTTCTCCCTGCAGATCGTCGGGAGAGAGGAAACGATCGGAACGGCATGCCTCACGGAGGCATCTGCGCGGACCGCGGCAGCGCTCCTGTCGGTCGTGCCGAACGGCGTGCAGGCTATGAGTGCGGATATGCCGGGACTTGTTGAGACATCCCTGAATCTCGGCGTGATGCGTTATGATCAGGGAACGGATGCCGGGGGAGGTTCCGGCGTCCCTTCGCTGCAGCTGGATTTTTCGGTGCGCAGCAGCAGGGAGAGTGCCGGGGATCTGCTGATCAGGAGGATGGAACTGCTGGCGGAGCGCTTCGGTGCGGCGTCGGAGACGCACAGCCGTTATCCCGGCTGGACCTATGATCCCCATTCGCGGATCACGGCACATTTCTCGTCGGCCTTTCAGAGACTTTACGGCAGGGAACCCAGAGTGGAAGCGATCCATGCGGGCGTGGAGTGCGGACTGTTCAAGGAGAAACGGCCGGATCTTGACTGCGTATCCCTGGGGCCCGATATGGAGAATATCCACTCCACAAAGGAGCGACTCTCGATCTCCTCGGCGAGACGAACCTGGGAGTATCTGCTGGAAGCACTCAGGTCCTGGGATACAAAAATAACAGATGATATCAAACAGGCATAAATAACAAATGTTATTAAATGCACTGATTAATAACGAATGATATTTAAATATAATCGGGCGTGAAAATACAATAACTAATGTTATGATACAAACAACAGGAAACGGAGGGAAAAGATGCAAAAGATCGCATGGAATCGGAATTGGACCTTCTATCGGGACTGGAATGAAAGGCTCACGGAGGAGGGGGAGAGCGCAGGCGGCGAGGCGGTGGTGCTGCCGCACAGCGTCGTCACAACGCCTTTTCATTACTTCGATGAGCATATCTATCAGATGGTCAGCGGCTATCGCAAGGTCTTTCGCACGGAGGCCGCGTGGGAGGGGCAGCAGGTCCTCCTGACCCTGGAGGGGGCAGCCCATGAGGCGACCGTCTACCTGAACGGGATCAGGATCGCCTGTCACAGGAGCGGTTATACGGCTTTCACCATGGATCTGACGGAGAGACTGAAGGGAACGGGAGAGGAGAATGTCCTTGCCGTGAGACTCGACAGCAACGAGAACTTAAACCAGCCGCCCTTCGGCCATGTGATCGACTATATGACCTACGGCGGACTGTACCGGGGTGCCTTTCTGACGGTCGGACCCGCAGTCCATATCTCGGACCTGTTCATCCGGACCACCGGTGTGCGGCGTTCTTTTGCCACACTCTCCATCGAGACCACACTGTCTGACGCGGCGTCCGGGAAGGCCTCCCTGATCTGTCATGTCTATGACGGGAAAGGCCGGGAGGTCGCATCCCATCGCCAGGCGGTACCGGAGGGGCAGACCGGACTCACCTCCGCCTGGGAGGTTCACGGGATCGTGCCGTGGACGCCGGATTCCCCGGCTCTCTATACGGTGCGCGCGGAGCTGCTCGTGGACGGCAGATCGACGGATGAGAGGGAAGCGAGGTTTGGCTTCCGGAGTCTGGACTTCCGTGCGGACGGTCTGTATCTGAACGGCGAGAAGATCCGGATCCGCGGATTGAACCGCCATCAGAGCTATGCCTATTACGGTTATGCCATGCCGGAGAGACTGCAGCGGGAGGACGCGGACATCCTGAAGAATGAGCTGCATGTCAATGCGGTGCGCACCTCCCATTATCCGCAGGCACAGAGCTTCATCGACCGCTGCGATGAACTGGGACTGCTGGTATTCATGGAGTTCCCGGGCTGGCAGCACATCGGGGACGAGGACTGGAAACAGGTGGCCTGCGAGAATGTGCGGGAGATGATCCTGCAGTACCGCAATCATCCCTCGATCTTTATCTGGGGCGTCCGGATCAACGAATCGCAGGACGATGAAGCCTTCTACACCGAGACCAACCGGATCGCACATTCCCTGGATGATACGCGGCCGACGGGCGGTGTGCGCTTCCTGCAGAAGAGCCAGCTGTTAGAGGATGTCTATACCTACAATGACTTCCTGCACAACGGCACCAACAACGGAGTCAGCAGGAAGCGGGAGGTGACCCCGGATCTGTCGAAGGGCTATCTCATCACGGAGAATAACGGGCATATGTTCCCGACCAAGGCCTTTGATGACGAGCGGCACCGTCAGGAGCATCTCCTGCGGCATGCCCGGGTGCTGAACGACACCTTTATGGAGGACGATATCGCGGGGGAATTTGCCTGGTGCATGTTTGACTACAATACGCACCGGGATTTCGGCAGCGGGGACCGCATCTGCTATCACGGGGTGATGGACATGTTCCGCAACCCGAAACCGGCGGCGGATCTCTGGGCATCCCAGACGGAGGATGCGGATGTCTTCGCGCTGACATCGACGATGGATATCGGAGAGCATCCGGCCGGACAGCTCACGAAGCTCTATGCCCTCACCAACGCGGACAGTGTGAGGATGTACAAGAATGACGAATTCGTGGCGGAATTCTACCCGGACGTGGAGGAGTTCCCGGCCCTTCCGCACCCGCCGGTGAGGATCGACGATTTTGTGGGCGACCTCATCGAAAAGCATGAGGACTACACGAAAGCGCAGGCGGCGCAGATCAAACGGATCCTGCTGGCGGCCGCACAATACGGTCTGGCATCGCTTCCTCTGGCAGCCAAAGCGGAGGCGGCCAAGATGATGCTCGTGGATCACATCACCATGGAGGAGGCCACCCGTCTGTATGGCAAGTACATCGGCAACTGGGGCGGCGATGTCATCACCTACCGGTTCGAAGCGGTCCGGGACGGCAGGGTCGTGGGCACGATCATCAAATCCCCTGTCCTCACCAGATCCATGGAGATCCGGATCGGTGCGGAAACTGACAATAACGGCTGTTATTTATTAAAGGAACAGGATGCCTGGGATGCGGCTTCGGTCCGTCTGCGGATGGTGGATCAGAACGGGAATCTCTGTCCCTATTACCAGGAACCCGTGGCGCTGTCCGCCTCCGGAGCGATCGAGCTCATCGGTCCCTCCCTCACGTCCTTCAAGGGCGGCATGACGGGGACCTACGTCCGCACCGCGGGAAGAGCGGGAGAGGGGATGTTAAAGATCACCACGGAAAACGAAACACAGGAATTCCGGTTCCTGGTGGAGAGGGCGTGATCCGCGGGACAGCCGTGCAGGCATGCCCGCACGGCTCGTGCCTTCACGAAAAGAGGTTGACAACCGGACGGTTATCCTGTAAAATACGATTCGTATGTAACGATCAAAGAGCCCGGCTCGTAGGAAGCTGACATGGGCTGACCAGGAGGGACGGAGTTTATGGCTAAGAAGATTTTGATCACAGATGATGCGGCATTCATGCGCATGATGCTCAAGGACATCCTGACCAAGGGTGGCTATGAGGTCGTCGGCGAGGCCGAGAACGGCCAGATGGCGATCGATAAGTTCAAGGAGTTGCAGCCGGATCTTGTGACGCTTGATATCACCATGCCGGAGCTGGACGGCATCGGCGCCCTCAAGGGGATCAAGGCAGTGGATCCCAATGCGGTGTGCATCATGTGCTCCGCGATGGGTCAGCAGGCGATGGTCATCGAGTCCATTCAGGCCGGTGCCAAGGATTTCATCGTCAAGCCCTTCCAGGCGGACCGCGTGATCTCGGCGGTACAGAAAGCGATCGGCTGAGAATATAAATATCTAGTGTTATTTTACCCGCAGTCTGATGACTGCGGGTTTTCTTATGGAAAAAAATGTGATAAACTAGACTCTGTATGGAACCCAAGGATCATAAGAAGAGAATACAGATCCTGAGGCGCGTGATCCTCCTCGCGGTCGCCGCAGCGATCATGATCCCGGTGATGCTCTGCATCATCATCGCTACGCGCTATGACAGGGCGATGGATGCGCTGGACCGGAGCCGGGAGGAGCTTACCTGGTACAAGAACCACTACGATGCGCGGGAAACCTGGGAGGCCGCTCTGACGGCGGCTGCGACCCAGGCGGTGGAGCAGTCCCGGGCCCAGGAGACCGGGGGCATGGGGAATACCGCCGGCGGAGACGCCCCGGAGGCGGAGCCTCAGGAGACCGGGGAGGAGGAGGCGGTGCCGGAATGGGACGGCATCCGGCGAGTATATTTAACCTTTGATGACGGCCCTTCGAGTTCGACGGACGATATCCTGTCGATCTTGAGAGACTACGGAGTGCGGGCGACCTTTTTCGTGATCGGCAAACCGGACAAGCGCTATGAGGAGATCTACAATCGCATCGTGACCGACGGACATACGCTTGCCATGCATTCCTATTCCCACAAATACAGTGTGCTGTATGAATCGATGGAAAGCTTCCAGACGGATCTGCATAAGCTGCAGAATTTCCTCTATGATACGACGGGGATCTGGTGCAAGCTCTACCGCTTCCCGGGCGGCAGCTCCAACAACGCATCCGGAACGGATATGGGCGAGCTGATGGCGTATCTGGACCGCGAGAACATCACCTGGTTTGACTGGAATGTCGACGGGGGAGATGCCTCCGGGAGCATGAGTGCCTATCAGATCACCGAAAGGGTCTTAAACGGCATACAGGACTATCACAATTCGGTCGTGCTCCTGCATGACGCAGCCAACAAGCAGACCACCGTCGAGGCATTGCCGACGATCATCGAGGCGCTGCAGGCGATGGACGATACGGAACTGTTGCCCATCACAGAGGATACGGAACCGATTCACCATGTGGTGACACGATAAAGTCTCAAGAACGGAGGACAGGGAGTATGGGATTTTTTTCGGAACTGAAGGATGATCTGTCTCAGGCGGTCAACACGATCCTGCCGACTGAGGAGGACGGGCAGATGGAGATGGAGATCGAGTCACTCCTCGCCGGACAGACGGAGCAGGGGGCCGCGGATGCCGCGGAACCGGAGCCGGTCGTGGAACCGATGCTCGCGGATGCGGATGCTGCGGTACCGTCTCCGGATGCTGAGATCGGTGTCGTGATCGACGCGGAAAACAGCGGGACGAGGACGATCGAGGATGTCTTCAATGAAGCCAGAGAGCTTGAGGCGGAGACCGGTACCGCGGAGGAAGCTGATCTGGGGGTGGACCTCGACAGTATGCTCTCCAAGCTGGATGTCATGGGAGACGGCGTGCTGACAGAGACAGCCGATGAGGCCCCCGCGGCGGCGGAACCTCTGTGGACGGAGGCGGCCGGGGAAGCTTCGGTACCGGAGGAGATGCCGGCGGTGAACGAGGAGCCTGTCGAGACCGCTCCTGTTCCGGCACCCGCACCGGAGATCGCGGAAGATGTGTTCAGTGAGGCGATCGCAGCGGCCATGACGATGCCGGAGAGCGACGTGAGGGAACTGCCGGATGACATCGAACTCTTAGACGGCGGCGGCAGCGCCAGTGATGCTTTTGTTTCCAATGCACTCAGCGGTGCGCCGGCGGAACCCGTCGATCCCGAACCGCAGGTTTTTGTCAACCATCATCAGGAGGTAAAGAAAATGGAACAGCAGGTGGTACAGCAGCTTTCGGCACCCACGGACGAGAATGCGGTCATCACGGCCGGCATGCGGATCGACGGCGATGTCACGACATCCGGTTCGCTGGACGTCATCGGCAAGATCAACGGCAATGTCACGGCAAACGGGAAACTGAGTGTGACGGGATCGCTGGAAGGCAACCTCAATGCGGCGGAGATCTACGCGGAGAACGCCCGTATCACCGGAGAGGTCCGCTCCCAGGGGGCGGCCAAGATCGGCCAGAGCACGGTGATCATCGGAAACATCTATGCCACCAGTGCGGTGATCGCAGGGGCGGTCAAGGGCGACATCGATGTACACGGACCGGTGGTGCTGGACACCACGGCGATCGTCATGGGCAATATCAAGTCCCAGTCGGTACAGATCAACAACGGTGCCGTTGTGGAAGGTATGTGCTCGCAGTCCTATGCGGAGGTCAATCCGCAGGCATTCTTTGACGGACTGGATGATTGATCGATCTGACGAAGGAGGTCGCGCATGCGGATTTTGCTTAAGTTAAGCGGCGAAGCACTGGCGGGAGACAAGAAGACCGGATTTGACGATGCGACGATCGAGCGTGTCGCCGGTCAGGTCAAGCGCCTGGTGGATGATGGCACACAGGTGGGTGTCGTGATCGGCGGCGGCAATTTCTGGAGAGGCCGGCAGAATGAGACGGTGGACCGCGTCAAGGCGGATCAGATCGGAATGCTCGCCACAGTCATGAACGCGATCTATGTGTCGGAGATCTTTCGCGGCGCCGGTATGATGACCAACGTGCTGACGCCCTTTGAGTGCGGTTCCTTTACCAAGCTCTACTCCAAGGACCGCGCCAACAAGTATTTCTCCAAAAATATGGTCGTGTTTTTTGCCGGCGGTACCGGACATCCGTTTTTTTCCACGGACACCGGAGCGGTCCTCCGCGCGGTGGAGATCGAGGCAGATATGATCCTCCTCGCGAAGTCCATCGACGGTGTCTACGACAGCGATCCGGCGAAAAACCCGAACGCGAAGCGCTTTGATACGATCTCCATCGACGAGGTGATCGCCCGCGGGCTCCAGGTGGTCGATCTGACAGCCTCCATCATGGTCAGGGAGAATCATATGCCGCTTCGCATCTTTGCGCTGCAGGAGGAGGAAAGCATCATCCGGGCAGCCGGGGGAGAGTTTAACGGAACTACCGTCACATGCGGAGAGTCATGAGCAAAGGAAAGAGCGGAGGCAGGAGATGAACGAGAGAGTCAAGGTCTATGATGAGAAGATGCAGAAGGCATACAAGTATCTGACGGATGATCTCGCCGCGGTGCGGGCGGGACGGGCAAATCCGCATGTACTCGACAGGATCCGTGTCGACTATTACGGAACGCCGACGCCGATCGCACAGGTCGGTAACGTCACCGTCCCGGAGGCGCGGATGATCCAGATCGCTCCCTGGGACAAGACATTGGTCAAGGAGATCAACAAGGCGATCCTGGCAAGTGATATCGGGATCACACCCTCCGACGACGGAAGCATCATCCGGCTGGTCTTTCCGGAGCTGACAGAGGACCGCAGAAAGCAGCTGGCCAAGGAGATCCGCAAGAAGGGGGAGGATGCCAAGGTGGCGGTCCGCAACATCCGCCGCGACGGCAATGATGCCATCAAGAAGCTCAAGGGAAGCGAGGTCTCGGAGGATGAGATCTCCGATCTCGAGGACGAGCTTCAGAAGATCACAGAGGATTACTGCAAGAAGGTGGACAAAGCGGTCGAGGAGAAGACAAAAGAGATCATGGAGATCTGATATGGCTTCCGGAGAGGCAAAGGGAATGAAGGAAATGAACGGCGCGGAGACGAATGTCCCGCGCCATGTCGCGATTATACTGGATGGAAACGGACGCTGGGCCAAAGCGCACGGTCTGCCGCGCAATGCCGGTCATCTGCGCGGGGCGAAGGCGGTCGAGGACATCCTGACGGACGCGAGAGATCTGGGGATCAGATATCTCACGGTCTATGCCTTTTCCACGGAGAACTGGTCACGTCCGGAATCGGAAGTCAATGCGCTGATGAAGCTGTTAAAGGAGTATCTGGTCGGGAGCATCAAAAAATCCATGAAGAACGGGGTCCGCTGCCGCGTGATCGGGGAGCGGTCCCGGCTTTCACCGGATATCCTTGCGAGCATAGAGAAGCTCGAGGAGGCGACGAAGGAGAATACCGGCCTGCAGTTTACGATCGCCATCAACTACGGCAGCCGGGACGAGATCACACGCGCCGTGCGGAGACTTTCCTCCCGCGTGGAGAAGGGGGAGCTGAGAGCGGAGGATATCACGGAGGAGATGATCGGAAGAGAGCTGGATACGGCGGATCTGCCGGATCCGGATCTGCTCATCCGCACCTGCAACGAACAGCGGGTCTCCAATTTCCTGCTCTGGCAGCTTGCCTACACGGAGCTGTACTTTACCCCGGTCGCCTGGCCGGATTTTGACCGCGGGGAACTGGAACAGGCGATCCGGGCCTATGCGTCAAGGACGCGCAAGTTCGGGGGGCTCAAGGATACGGAGCCGCCGGCGGAAAGCGAGGCGCGCCCGTGAAGACCAGGATCATCAGCGGTGTCTGTATCGGCTTCATCATCGTCCCCGTTCTGTTATTGGGCGGATGGGTCCTGTGGGGATTCCTCCTGGCGATCTCGCTGATCGCCTTTCTGGAGCTGACGGGTGCCATGGGCGTCCGGAAAAAGGGCATGATCCTCACGATGCCGGAACTGGCCGGATTGCTCGCGATCGTGGCGCTCTATCTGGCCCTTAAGTTCGTCGGGAGCCTGTCCGTATATATCGTGACGGCGATGCTCTTACTCACGGCGCTCTTTTTTATCTACGTGTTTTCCTTCCCGCGCATCCACAGCAGGGAGCTGATGACGGTTTTCTTCTCCTTTCTGTACGCGCCCTGCATGCTGTCCTTTCTCTTCCTGATCTGGATGCTGCCCTACGGGGACCGTGCGGTGTGGCTGCCCTTTGTGGCCTGGATCACGGACACCTTTGCGTATTTCGGCGGCAGACTCTTCGGGAAGCACAAGCTGACGCCGATCCTCTCACCGAAGAAAACGGTGGAGGGAGCGATCAGCGGCGTGGTGGGGGCCCTGTTGGCGGGCGTGATCTACGGAGCGATCGTGGGACATCTGATGAATGACTACCAGCTGATCCTGTTATTTGCCATCATCACCCCCGTCGGAAGCGTGGTGGCTCAGCTGGGAGATCTGGTGGCCTCCGGGATCAAGCGTGACCACGGGATCAAGGATTTCGGAAAATGCATTCCCGGACACGGCGGTATCATGGACCGCTTTGACAGTGTGATCCTGATCACGCCGATGATCTATTTCCTGTTTGTGTTTTTACTGCGGGTGATGGCGAAATGAAAAAGATTGTTTTACTCGGTTCCACCGGTTCCATCGGTACCCAGACCCTGGAGGTCGTCTCGGAGCACGCGGACGAACTGCAGGTCATCGCGCTGGCGGCGGATAAGAATGTCGCGCGGATGGAGGAACAGATCAGACGATATCGCCCCGGGATCGTGTGTATGTATGACGAGACGGCCGCGAAGGATCTCACCGTCCGGGTGAAGGATCTCCCGGTGCGGGTCGTCACCGGCATGGACGGACTGCTCACGCTGGCGGCGCTTCCGGAAGCGGATATCGTCCTCACGGCCCTGGTCGGCATGATCGGCATCCGTCCGACCATCGCCGCCATCGAGAGCGGCAAGGATATCGCGCTGGCGAATAAAGAGACGTTGGTCTGCGCAGGACATATCATCATGCCGCTTGCTGAGGAGCATCATGTGAGGATCCTGCCGGTCGACAGTGAGCACAGCGCCATCTGGCAGTGCCTGATGGGGAATCCCGCAAAGCGTCTGGAAAAGATCCTCTTAACCGCATCCGGCGGCCCCTTCCGCGGCAGGACAAGGGAGTATTTAAAGACCGTCCGTCCGCAGGATGCATTAAAGCATCCGAACTGGACCATGGGAGCCAAGGTGACCATTGATTCGGCAAGTCTCGTCAACAAGGGGCTGGAGGTGATGGAGGCGCGCTGGCTCTTCGGGGTCTCGTTGGATCAGATCGAAGTGGTCATTCAGCCGGAGAGCATCGTTCATTCGATGGTCCAGTACACCGACGGCAGCGTGATCGCGCAGATGAGCGTACCGACCATGAAGCTGCCGATCCAGGTGGCACTTTTCTATCCCGATCGGCGGGAAGCCGGCACACCCCGGATCGACTTTGCCGGGTTGGGCAGGATCACCTGGGAGCGCCCGGACCGGGAGAATTTTCCCGGCCTTGATCTGGCCATGCGGGCGGCGGCTGCGGGCGGCAGCATGCCGACGGTGTTTAATGCGGCCAACGAGGTCCTGGTGAAGGCATTTTTAGAGGAACGCATCGGGTTTACCGATATCACGGACGGGATCGAGGCTGCCATGGACGCCCATGAACCGGAGGCGGCTCCGGGCGTGGAGGGGATCCTGGCGGCACAGAGGGAGACGGAAGAAAGGGTGAAGAGCAGGTTATCACTATGATCGTCAGCATCGTCATTTTCCTATTGATCATTGGGATCCTCATCATTTCCCACGAGGCGGGACATTTTCTGATCGCACGGATGAACGGGATCCGCGTGGTGGAATTCACAGTGGGCGTCGGACCGGCGCTGTTCAAGAAACAGATGGGGGAGACACTGTTTGCGCTGCGCGCCTTTCCCTTCGGCGGTGCCTGTATCTATGACAGCCTGTACGAGGATGGGGAGGAGCACATCGACGATGAGCATTCCTTCGCCAACGCGGGTGTCTGGGCCCGGATCGCGACGCTGTTCGCAGGTCCCTTCTTCAATTTCCTGCTGGCATTTCTGCTGGCGGTCATCGTGACGGGGTTTGCCGACTGGCTGGATCCGGTGGTCGCCGGGTTTACGGACGATTCCGCCGCGCAGACGGCCGGTGTCCGGGAGGGGGATCGGATCGTCAGGATGAACGGGAAGCGGATCCATATGGCAGGGGAGGTGACTCTGCTGTCCCAGCTCAATCAGGGAGAGGAGATCACGCTGGTGGTCGAGCGGGACGGAGAGCAGCAGGAGATCACCTTTACGCCGCATTACAGTGATACGGATGACCGGTATTACATGGGACTGTACGCGGGAGAGGCGACACGGATCAGGGGAGCCCGGATCCTGCCCTATGCCTGGTATACGGAGAAGTATTATTTTGATCTCACCTTTATCAGCCTGAAGATGCTGGTGCGCGGAGAGCTCACCCTCAACAATCTCTCCGGACCGGTCGGGATGGTCAAGATGGTGGATGACACCTATGAGGAGGTCAAACCGTACGGGCTGCCCTCCGTGGTGCTGACCATGATCGAGCTTGCGATCCTCTTATCCGTGAACCTGGGGGTCCTGAATCTCCTCCCGATCCCGGGGCTGGACGGTGGACGGCTGCTCTTTGCCTTTATCGAAGTCCTCCGCGGCAAGCCCATTCCGCAGGAGAAAGAGGGATATGTACACCTGGCGGGTATGATCGCACTGATCGCCCTGATGGTGGTCGTGCTGTTTAATGACATCGGTAAATTCTTAAGGTGAGAGGGATGACGACCAGAGAGAACACGTTGCCGGTACAGATCGGTCCGCTGACGATCGGCGCAGGCCATCCGATCCGTATCCAGTCGATGACCAATGTGCCGACGGAGGATGTCAGGGCCTGTGTGGCGCAGATCCGGGAGCTTGAACGGGCCGGCTGCGAGATCGTACGCTGCACGGTGCCGACCGAGGAGGCGGCGAAAGCGATCCGCGAGATCAGGAAGGAAATCTCCATCCCGTTGGTCGCGGATATCCATTTTGACTACCGGATGGCGATCCTTGCCATCGAGAACGGTGCGGACAAGATCCGGATCAATCCCGGGAACATCGGGGGGAAGGACCGGGTCCGTGCGGTGGTGGATGCCGCGGCGGAGCGCCATATTCCGATCCGCGTCGGCGTCAACGGCGGTTCGCTGGAGAGGGAACTGGTGGAGAAATACGGCGGCGTGACACCGGAGGGTCTGGTGGAGAGCGCGCTGGCCAAGGTGGGGATGATCGAGGATATGGGGTATGATCATCTCGTCATCAGCATCAAATCCTCCAACATCGATCTGTCTGTCCGGGCGCACCGGATTCTGGCGGAGCGCACCAGACATCCGCTCCATATTGGGATCACGGAAGCGGGAACCCTGCGGTCCGGCAATATCAAATCGGCGGCGGGTCTCGGGATCCTGCTCTACGACGGCATCGGAGATACCTTAAGGATCTCGCTCACCGGAGATCCCGTGCAGGAGATCGTGAGCGCGAAGATCCTCTTACGGGCCATGGGGCTTCGCCGGGAGGGGATCGAGGTGATCTCCTGTCCCACCTGCGGGCGGACGAAGATCGATCTGATCGGTCTGGCCAACCGGGTCGAGGAAATGACACAGGAATTCGATCTGCCGATCCGTGTGGCTGTCATGGGATGTGCCGTGAACGGCCCGGGGGAGGCCAGAGAGGCGGATATCGGCATCGCCGGCGGTGTGGGAGAGGGTCTCCTCATAAGGCACGGCGAGATCGTAAGGAAACTCCCGGAAGAGGAACTTCTGCCGGCACTTCGGCAGGAATTGGAGCATTGGAATGAGTAAAAGCTTTGCCGAAGTCTTTCCGACGCTGGAGATGACCAGGGAGGAGACCGCCCTGTTCTCCGGTACGGAGGTTCTGCGCGTGTCGACTTCGCGCAGACAGGATTTTCTGCATATCTATCTGTTGAGCAGGCGTCTGATCGACAAGAAGGATTTAAACCGGATCGAGCGGAAGATCAAGACGCAGCTGTTCTCGGACGTCGATCTGACGGTGCGCATCTTTGAGCGTTTCGAACTCTCCTCGCAGTATACGCCGGAAACCTTTCTGGAAAACTACAGCGACAGCCTGTTTAACGAGCTCAAGAGCTTCCATCCGGTGATCTATGCGCTGGTGAAGAACGGAGAATTCAGTTTTCCCTCGGCGAATGAAGTGACCTTGACCATGGAGGAATCCATCATCGCCGAGGATCACGCGGATGAGATCACGCAGATCCTGGATAAGGTGTTTCATGACCGCGGCGGTTTCGATGTCCAGATCGCCATCGATTACATGCCGAAGAAGGACAGAAGGAAAAAGGATGATCCCTCACGGCATCTCTTTGATCGAAATACGATCGACTTAGGTCCCGCCGTTTTGCGTGACGGGGAGGAGCCGTCCGGCGGGGCGGATGAGACGCCCCGGGCGGCGGAGCCGTCTGAGAAGAGACTCTCCGGGAAGGCAGCCCGATCCGGTATGAACGACAGGAATGCCGGGAAGCTTTCCCATTCGGATAATCCGGATGTCCTCATGGGAAGGGACTTTGAGGAGGATGCCGTTCCGATCCCGGATATTGAGGGAGAGAGCGGAGCCGTGTGCATCCACGGGAAGATCCTGCCGCCGGATCTGAGCAAACCTAAGGAACTCCGGATCATTGACATGAAGAAGGGGGACAAGAAGCTCATCCTCTTTGACCTGACGGATTTTCAGGATACGATCCGCTGCAAGATCTTTGTGACAACGGAGCAGTGGGAGGAGCTGGCATCCCGCCTCAAGGTGGGCGCCTTTGTCAAGCTCAAGGGGATCCCGATCCTGGATGCCTATGATCATGAACTGGTGATACAGTCCATCAATGCGATCAAACTGATCTCGGATTTCCGCGAGAAGCGGAGGGACGACGCCGAGGTCAAGCGGGTCGAGCTGCACTGCCATACCAAGATGAGTGAGATGGACGGTGTCTCCGACGTCACCGATATCGTGGAGAATGCCTACGAATGGGGAATGCCGGGGATCGCCATCACGGATCACGGTGTCGTGCAGGCCCTGACGGATGCCAATCACAAATGGGAGGCCCTTTTCGGAAAGGCCAATGCCAAACGCAAGGATGCCGGGGAAGCGCCCATCGACCGGCAGGATTTCTTCAAGGTGGTCCTCGGGGTCGAGGCTTATCTGGTCGACGACCTGAAGCCGGTGGTGTTAAACGGCAGGGGACAGGATCTGGCCGAGAGCACCTTTGTCGTATTTGACCTGGAGACGACCGGTTTCTCCCCCATGCGGGACAGGATCATCGAGATCGGTGCGGTCAAGGTACAGAACGGGGAGATCACGGACCGGTTCTCGGTGTTCGTCAATCCGCAGAAGCCGATCCCGCCCAGGATCGAAGAGGTCACCCATATCAACGACGACATGGTGAAGGACGCGGAGACCATCGAGACGATCCTGCCGCAGTTTATGGACTTTTGCCGGGACGCCGTCCTCGTGGGGCACAATGTTGCCTTTGATGTCGGTTTTATCAATCAGAACTGCCGAAATCAGGGGATCGAGGCGGATTTCACCACGATCGACACAATGGGCCTCTCCCGCCACTATTTCCCGCTGCAGAGCAATCACAAGCTGGATACGCTGGCCAGGACGCTGGACGTGCCCCTGGACGGTCATCATCGCGCGGTCAATGATGCCGAGTGTACCGCAGGGATCTTCTTAAAATTCCTTCCGTATTTTGAGCGCGACGCGATCCGGAACATGGATGACCTGTCGGAGAAGACCGTGTTTTCCACGGAGACGATCCGGAACCTCAGGCCGCACCATGCCATCATCCTTGCCAAGAATACCATCGGCAGGGTCAATCTCTACCGGCTGATCAGCAAGTCGCATGTAGAATATTTCAAGCGTTTTCCGCTCATTCCCAAGAGCGAAGTAGAAAAACACAGAGAAGGTCTGATCCTGGGAAGCGCCTGCTGCGCCGGTGAGCTGTATGAGGCTCTGGTGGAGGGGCGTTCGGAGGAGGAGATCGCCCGCCTGGTGAAATACTACGATTACCTCGAGATCCAGCCGGTCGCCAACAACCACTTCATGGTGGCGGATGAGAAGCGATACGAGCAGATCACCTCGGATGACGATATCCGGGAGATCAACCGGGAGGTCCTGCGGCTGGGCGATCTGTTCCGCAAGCCGGTGGTGGCCACCTGTGATGTGCATTTCCTGAATCCGGAGGATGAGATCTACCGGACGATGATCTTAAGCGGCAAGAAGATGGACAGCGAGGATCCGGCACCGCTCTACTTCCGGACCACGGATGAGATGCTGAAGGAATTTGACTATCTGGATCCGGATCGGGCGCGGGAGATCGTGATCGACAATCCGCGCAGGATTCTCTCCATGTGTGACAGCATCTCCCCGGTGCGGCCGGACAAGTGCGCACCGGTCATCGAGAACAGCGATGAGACCCTGAGACGGATCTGCTATGACCGGGCCCACGAGATCTATGGGGAAAACCTCCCGCCCGTGGTGCAGGAGCGCCTGGACCGGGAACTCAATTCCATCATCTCGAACGGCTTTGCTGTCATGTATATCATCGCGCAGAAGCTGGTCTGGAAATCGGTGGAGGACGGTTATCTCGTCGGCTCCCGGGGATCGGTGGGCTCCTCCTTTGTGGCCTATACCGCCGGGATCACCGAGGTGAATTCCCTGCAGCCCCACTATGTCTGTCCGAAGTGTCATTACAGCGACTTCGATTCGGAGGAGGTGAAGCGCTTCCGCGGCAATTCCGGCTGTGACATGCCGGACAGGGAGTGTCCGGTCTGCGGTACGAAGCTGAATAAGGAGGGGTATGATATCCCCTTCGAGACCTTCCTCGGATTCCACGGGGACAAGGAGCCGGATATCGATCTCAATTTCTCCGGAGAGTATCAGAGTAAGGCGCACAAATATACGGAGGTCATCTTCGGCTACGGTCAGACCTTCCGCGCCGGGACGATCTCCGGTCTTGCGGACAAGAACGCCTACGGCTACGTCAAGAAGTATTATGAGGAGCACGGGATCCCCAAGCGCGGCTGCGAGATCAACCGGCAGGAGCAGAAGCTCATCGGGATCAAGACCAATACCGGCCAGCATCCGGGCGGCATCATCGTCCTGCCGGTGGGGGATGAGATCGACTCCTTCACCCCGGTGCAGCATCCCGCCAACAAGATGGATGTGCCGATCATCACGACCCATTACGATTATCACTCCATCGATCACAACCTGTTAAAGCTCGATATCCTCGGACACGACGATCCGACCATGGTCCGCTATCTGCAGGATCTGACCGGGATCGATCCCACCGGGATCCCGTTGGATGATCCGGAGGTCATGGAGCTGTTCATCTCGACGAAGACACTGGGGATCCGGCCCGAGGACATCGGCGGCACGAAGCTGGGCTGCCTGGGCCTTCCGGAGTTCGGGACGGATTTCGCCATGCAGATGGTCATCGAGGCGAAGCCCAGGACCTTTTCCCATCTGGTGCGGATTTCGGGATTGTCCCACGGAACCGATGTCTGGTCCGGCAATGCCCAGAAGCTGATCTCGGAGGGGACGGCGACCATCGATACCGCCATCTGCACGCGCGATGACATCATGCTGTATCTGATCGAAATGGGGATGGATCCGGGTCTCTCCTTCAAGACCATGGAGAGCGTGCGAAAGGGCAAGGGATTAAAGCCCGAGATGGAGGAAGCGATGCGGGCGGTGGGTGTGCCGGACTGGTACATCTGGTCCTGTAAGAAGATCCAGTACATGTTCCCCAAGGCGCACGCCGTGGCCTATGTCATGATGTGCTGGCGCATCGGCTGGTTTAAGGTGCACCGGCCGGAGGCGTACTATGCGGCGTGGTTCTCGATCCGCGCCAAGCACTTTGATTATGAGCATATCTGCCGCGGACGGAAGGTTTTAGAGCAGACGATGGCGGAGTACCGCGCCCTCGGTGATCAGGCGACCAAGCCGCAGAAGGACGAGTACGGCGACATGCGGCTTGCGCAGGAGATGTATGCCCGCGGCATTGAATTTGAACCCCTCGATCTCTTCCGGGCGAAATCCAGGCATTTCACCGTCACGGGGGAGGGAAAGATCATGCCTGCCATCAATTCCGTGAGCGGCATGGGAGAGCAGGCTGCGGACGCGATCGAAGAGGCGGCGAAGAACGGACCGTTCCTCTCGCGGGACGACTTCCGCGAGCGCACCAAGTGCTCCAATACCGTGATCGACACCCTGGCCAGACTCGGTATCCTCGGGGACATCCCGGAATCCAATCAGATGAGTATCTTTGACCTCGTATCGTGAATTCTACTTCAGCACTTTTCCCCGATACTGCAGATACCGGAGATAGGCGGTCAGACCGCTGAAGAACCAGGTGATCCCCACGGACCACCAGATCCCCCACACGCCGAACAGCGGAAGTGAGGTCAGGAAGAAGGGGATCGTCAGGCGGCAGATCACTTCCACCACCCCGTTCATCATCGCAAAGAAGGAATCCCCGATCCCGTTGAGCACACCGCGCACCACGTAGATCACGCCGAGGAAGACGTAGAACCAGCTGGTGATCCTGAGCGCCGTGGTACCCATCCGGATGACATCCGCCTCCTTCACAAAGATCCCGGTCACGGCATCGCCGAAGAACTGCATCACGGGCAGCATCATCAGGGAAAAGAGGAGCATCAGCACGGTGCCGCTCTTTAGGCCGCGGATCACGCGGTCATTCTTTTTGGCGCCGTAGTTCTGCCCGCAGTAAGTGGAGAGGGACATGCCCAGGGTCTGATACGGCTGGTGGATGATCTGTTCGATCCTGCTCGTCGCGGTGAAGGCGGCGACCGCCACGGAACCGAAGCCGTTGACGACCCGCTGGAGCGCCATGGTGGAGATGGCGATCAGAGCGAACTGCAGGGAGATCGGAACCCCGAGACGAAGCGCCTTCCAGATGATCTCACGATCCGGCCGGAAGTGCTCCCGGTCCAGACGGAAATAGGGATTGGTCCTCAGGGCAAAGACGAGGCACGCCGATCCCGAGACGAACTGGGCAATGACGGTGGCCAGAGCGGCTCCGAACACGCCCATGCGGATCCCGACGACAAAGAGGTAATCGAGCACCGCGTTTAACAGGCAGGAAAAGATCAGGAAATAGAGCGGTGTCCGGGAGTCTCCCAGCGCCCGGAGCATGCTGGCGGAGTAGTTGTACAGGGCGATAAAGATGATCCCGACACACTGGATCCGCAGGTATCTGAGGGAATTCGGCAGGATGTCCGCCGGGGTCCCCAACAGGCCCAGAAGAGGCTTTGAGAGGAGGAGAGCTGACAGTCCGATCACGACGGAGATCGTGCCCATCAGATAGGCAGTATTGGCGATACAGCTGCGCACCCGGCTCTCGTCCCCGGTCCCGAAGAACTGCGCCGTGATGATGCCGCCGCCGTTTCCGATGCCGTTACAGAGCGCAAAGAAGAGAAAGACGACGGAGGAGGTCGCACCCACCGAGGCCAGTGCGGCAGAGCCGACAAAACGCCCCACGATCACGGAATCCACCAGGTTGTAGAGCTGCTGGAAGATATTGCCGATCAGCATGGGGATGGCGAAACGAATCAGGAGCCCTGTGGGGTTCCCCTCCGTCATGTTCATGGTTCGGGAACGGATCTTCTTCATAGCGGATCCTCAATTGCCGTGGGCGCGCTTCTTTTCCTCATACATCGCCTCATCGGAAGCGTGGAGCAGCTCTTTGAACGCGTGGCGCCGATAGGCCTTGGTGATCCCCACGCTCACGGTCAGCGGATAAGGGGCGCCGTCCGCATCGTTGCGCTCCTTCAGGACCCGGTCGATCTCCTCCCGGAAACGCCGGATCGCTTCCTCCGAGTCGGCCTCCGTCAGAATGACGAATTCATCACCGCCGTAGCGGGCGATGTTGGCCCGGCGGGGGAGGGTGCGGCAGCTTAAGCGCAGAGCGTCGGCGATGCGGACGAGGGCGGCGTCTCCCTCCGTGTGCCCGTAGGTGTCATTGATCGACTTGAACCGGTTGGCATCGATCAGGAGAAAATAGATGGAATCCCATTCGCCGGCGTTCCTGCGCCACTGCTCGTAATAATGCAGGAGCTGCTTGCGGTTATTGAGCCTGGTCAGAGGATCCAGCGAGACCGTCTCATCCATCCAGTTTAAGTACATCACCAGCGTGGAGAGGGAGAGCGCGACACAGGCCAGCGGGAGCTCCGGCCGGATAAACTGCACGATCCCGGCCAGGCAGGGCGCCACCGGAAAGAGCACCAGGCTGAGCAGAAAGCTGCGCTGCGTCAGATCCTCCTCCCGCTTTAACCGCAGGAAAGCATGGATGGCGGCTGCGGCGATATAGGAGTAAGCGAGCAGATACAGCACGATAAAGAGAGGACCTCTTGTGTAGACACCGTCGGCATTGATGTAGAACAGGATTTTGGTGAACGGGTTGAGGAGGAGCAGGGCGCCGTTCAGCCAGACGAGCGGGGAGGTGTACAGATAACTGTTCTTATTCTGGATAAAGGTGGATTTCAGCAGGTGTTCGAAATAGGCGAACCAGAAGAAGCACATGAGGGAGGTGCTGAAGAAATAGATCTCCTTCATGGTCATCATCCAGAATTTATTCCGGATCAGGATCCCGTGGTTGATCAGGACATACAGGGTGTCGGAGAGGAAAAAAGCGATCTCACTGCAGATCGTCATGGAGAACAGCCGCTGGGAGACCATCCTGGATAATCCCTGCGTTTTGTACAGGACGATACCGATCAAAATCACGCAGGCGAGATTGATCTCCAGATACAGGATCGCATAAAGAGTCATATCAGCCTTCCCCCCAGCCGTTGGACACCGTCCGACGGTAATAAATTAGCAGGAATCCCGCGGCTTGTCAATGATCCGAGGGCTATCCGGTCACTCGGACACAGAAAAAACACCACTGTCCGACAGATGGACAGTGGCGCTCTGCTGACCCCGACGGGAATCGAACCCATGTTACCACCGTGAAAGGGTGGTGTCTTGACCGCTTGACCACGGGGCCTTTGAAAATGGATGCCTAAGGACAGCTTATTAATGATACTATAGATTCACGATGAATGCAAGAAATATTTCCGACGAGTCGGAAACTCCGATCGACCGGAACTTGCGAAATGCCGATGGATTCTGTATAATATCTTTCCGTTATGTGGCGATTTTATTATGTGATCTTCATAAATCTGTTCCGCATACCGTATATGATCCGCAAGATGCGGCACTATGCCGATCATCCGGAGAAGTACTCGGAGGAGAAGCGCTATGCGCTCGCACGGCATGTGGCGCGGATCATCAAGCGGACCGGCGTGATCCTGACCAGCGTCACCGGCAAGGAGAATCTGCCCCGGGAGGGCGGTTACATCCTCTATCCCAACCATCAGGGAAAATATGACGTGCTGGGGATCATGCACACCCATGACAGACCGCTGTCCTTCATCATCGACGACAAGGCTTCCCACGGAGTCCTCATCAGCGAATTCACGGATCTGGTCCAGGGCGGCAGGATCCAGCTGGAGGATCTTAAGCAGACACTGGAGCTGTTTAAGGAGCGCTCGGCCAGGATCGCGGCCGGGGAGCGCTGCATCATCTTCCCCGAGGGCGTTTATGCGCCGCATAAGAAAAACACCATCACGGAATTTAAGCCGGGAAGCTTTAAACTCGCCAAGATGGCGAAGGTGCCGATCGTGCCCGTGGTGCTGCGGGACTCCTACAAGGCGTTCAACAGCTGCTATCTCGGACCGGTCAGGACCTATGTGCGGTACTTAAAGCCGATCCCCTACGAGGAATACGCGGGGATGCGGACCAATGAGATCGCGGAGATGGTCAGGAAACGGATCACGGATGCCATGGAGGAGATGACCGGGAAGAAGCAGGCGCTGCCGGCCAATCCCTGACAGAGAGGGATCCCGCCGGACGAAAGGGAACCGCGTTCCGGAAAAGAGTATGAAAGAGACAGGAGGAGACATCATGGAAGAGACACGATCAACGGTACAGGTACAGACGAAGACGGCAGCCGGTATGACCACGCTGGATCTTTGTCTGACGGCGATCTTTACGGCGATCATCGCGATCCTGGCACAGATCAGCATCCCGATGCCTGCGGGCGTCCCGATGACCCTGCAGACTCTGGCTGTGCCGCTCGCGGGGATCGTACTGGGAGCGAAGCGGGGAACCATCTCGACACTGCTGTATGTGCTGTTAGCGGCGATCGGCGTACCGGTCCTCGCGGGTCTGACCGGCGGGATCGGAGCGGTGTTCGGCATGACCGGCGGCTTCATCTTTTCCTTCCCGCTCATGGCGCTGGCCGCGGGACTGGTGGCAAACCGGGGGACGAAGAGTCCGCTCCTCTGGCTGGGCCTGGTCCTCGGCGCCGTGATCAATTACGCAGTGGGTACCGTGTGGTTCATGTTCGTGACCGGGACGGCCTTTGGTGCCGCCTTTGCGGCGTGCGTTCTTCCCTTTATCCCGACGAGCATCATCAAGATCCTGCTGGCGGGACTGTTGGGGACGCTGCTCAGGAAGACGCTCGTCCGCGCCGGTTTGTTGACATGAAACCGCAGACGACGTAAGATTTGTTGATATAAAGCGACAGAGCGGGCTGTGAATCGTTACCATACAGATATTCCCGAGTCGGAAAGAGAGGAAGATGAATATGTCAGAGAATAAGCGCACCGCGGAACCCTATCATCACGCGGAGATCGAAGCAAAGTGGCGGGAGAACTGGAAGAAGCATCCGGTCAACACCCCCGGGGAGGGTAAGAAAAAGTACTACTGCCTGGATATGTTCCCCTATCCGTCCGGAGCGGGCCTCCATGTGGGTCACTGGCGCGGCTACGTGATCTCGGATGTCTGGAGCCGCTATCAGATGATGAACGGCGGCCATTATATCATTCACCCGATGGGCTGGGATGCCTTCGGTCTGCCCGCGGAGAACTACGCGATCAAGACGGGGCAGCACCCCTCGATCTCGACGGCGGCCAATGTGAAGAGCATCAAGGAACAGGTGAAGCAGATCGGCGCCATCTACGACTGGGATATGGAGCTCAATACCACGGATCCCGCCTTTTACAAGTGGACCCAGTGGATCTTCGTGCAGATGTTCAAGAAGGGCCTTGCCTACGAGAAGGAGATGCCCCTCAACTGGTGTCCCTCCTGTAAGGCGGTCCTGGCGAATGAGGAAGTGGTGGACGGCAAGTGCGAGCGCTGCCACAGCGAGGTGACCAAGAAGAATCTCCGCCAGTGGATGTTGAAGATCACGGCTTATGCCGATCGCCTGCTGGAGGGGCTGGAAGGCCTCGACTGGCCCGAGAAGGTCAAGAAGATGCAGACCGAATGGATCGGCCGCTCCTATGGCGCGGAGGTGAATTTCCCGGTCGACGGCACGGATCAGGTCATCACGGTCTACACCACCCGGCCGGATACGCTCTACGGAGCGACCTTCATGGTACTCTCTCCCGAGCATGCGCTGGTCCCCGAGATCACGACCGAGGATCACCGGGCGGAAGTAGAAGCGTACTGCAAAGCGGCCGCCAACAAGTCCAACGTGGACCG
>JAFPTK010000001.1 GCA_017400305.1 Lachnospiraceae bacterium
GGGGGTTATGACCTTTAACCCGGCGATCCCGCCGCAATTATCTTCCACCTGGATTTTCATCTTACGTAGCTCCTTCCGTTGCACTGTTGCTGTTGCCATTCGGCGTATTGTCCGGTGCGCCGGTGCCGGTCTCACCCTGTGTGCCGCCGGACGAATCGCTGCTGCCGGTGCTGCTGCCGCCGGATGGTTCCGCCGTCCCCGATGCGCCGGCATCCCCGGAGGCACCTGTCCCGGGAGCGGGCTCTTCGGTGCTGCCGGTTCCTCCTGATCCGGAATTGCCGCTACTGCTGCTTCCTGCGGAGGTTTCGGGGACCGGTACATCCACCCGGACGACCACAGCGGTCGTCGGTACCTGGTAGCCTTTGGCCTCCAGCAGACGCAGTCGGTAGGTTCCGCTCGCCAGCACTCTGAATTCAATCTGTCCGTCCCGGTCGGTATCGGTGTAGGTTTTTTCCTTGCCGTTCGCAGCCTGTTCGGCGATCACCTGAAATGCGGTGCCTGATTCCAGACCGCCGCGCTCATTTGTCACCGAGACATGGATCATGTCGTCCACCGCCTGGGCCGACATTGTCAGCGTGATCTCATTTCCCTCGCTGATCCCGGTGACGACATCCCGCATCGGATCAAAGAAACTCTCGTCATACATAAAAGCCTTGGGCTGATCGCCGATCTGCTCTCCGTATGTGATAAAGTCACTCGATGTCACTTTGCGAAGAGGATCTTCCGCGGGATCTGTCCCGTCAGTCCCTGCGTCGAGAGAGGATCCCGTTATCGCAGGTTCATCGGTCGTCCGATGCTTTTTTTTCCCTCCGTCGTTCACCGCATAGACCGTGACCAGGATCAGCGAGATTGCCGTGATCGCCAGGAGAACGGCAAGCCGGACCGTCTTAGAGTCCACCGGCAACCTCCGTGAGATATTTACCGTAATCCGTCTTGAGTAACGGCTCCGCCAGCTTCAGAAGCTGTTCCCTCGAGATGAAGCCCTTTTTGTAGGCGATCTCTTCGATGCAGGAGATGTAAAGCCCCTGCCGTTTCTGAAAGGCCGAGACAAAGTCTGCCGCATCGAGCAGGGAGTCATGGTTTCCGGTATCCAGCCAGGCAAATCCGCGCCCCATGGTTTCCACCATCAGCTTTCCCTGCTCCAGATACGCGTTGTTCACGCTGGTGATCTCGATCTCTCCGCGGGCGCTCGGTTTTACGTCTCTTGCGATATCGACCACTTCGTTGTCATAGAAATACAGCCCCGGGACGGCATAATTGCTCCGGGGACGCTCGGGCTTCTCCTCGATGGAGAGGGCTTTGCCGTCTGCATCGAATTCCACCACACCATACTCTCTGGGATCGCGGACATAGTAGCCGAAGATCGTGGCACCGGTCTCCCGGGCGGCCACGGTCTGCAGGAGCTTTGAGAAGCTCTGTCCGTAGAAGATGTTGTCCCCCAGTACGAGGGCGACCCGGTCATCACCGATAAACTCCCGGCCGATGATAAACGCATCCGCCAGTCCCCGGGGGGTCTCCTGTATCGCATAGGAGAACTGAAGCCCCAGCTGCTCCCCTGTGCCGAAAAGCTCCCGGAAGAAGGGAAGATCTCTCGGTGTGGAGATGATGAGGATCTCCCGGATCCCTGCCAGCATCAGCGTGGAAAGCGGATAATAGATCATCGGCTTGTCATACACCGGCAGGATCTGCTTGGACACCGCCTTGGTGAGCGGGTATAATCTGGTTCCGGAGCCTCCGGCTAGTATGATCCCTTTCA
>JAFPTK010000082.1 GCA_017400305.1 Lachnospiraceae bacterium
ATGGGGCCCGGCCGATAGAGGGAGATCCCCGCGATGATGTCCTCAAAGGTGTGGGGCTTTAACTCTCTCATAAAGGACTGCATGCCGGCGGATTCCAGCTGAAAGACCCCTTCCGCGTGATTGCTGGCGATGAGTGCCATCGACGCCGGGTCGTTTAAGTCGATCTGATCGATGTCCAAAGGGACCGCGCGCTCCGCACGCGCCTCATTAACGGAACGCACGTCCGACGCCACTAAATTCAAGCTTCGCTCTTCGGGCTCGCTCTCATTAAGTGGCCCTGTACGGTGTTCCCTAAATTCGGCTGCGCGCTCCGCGCGCGCCTCATTAACGGAACGCACGGCGTCTTTGATCACGGTGAGGGTTTTGAGGCCGAGGAAGTCCATTTTGAGGAGGCCCAGTTCCTCGACGGTCGTCATGGGGAACTGGGTCGTGACGGAACCGTCCTGCGCGCGGGCGAGGGGGACCAGTTCCATCGCCGGCGCAGAGCAGATGACGACGCCGGCGGCATGGACCGATGCGTGACGGGGCAGCCCCTCCAGGCTCCGGCAATAGGACAGGAGCTTCGCCACGGTCGGATCCGCATCTGCTGCCGCCTTGAGATCGGGATTGACCCGGATCGCTTCGTCCAGGGTGATCCCCAGGGTGCCCGGGATCATCCGGGACAGCCGGTCCCCCTCCGCATAGGGCAGTTCCATCACCCGTGCCACATCCCGTATGACGCCTTTGGCAGCGAGCGTTCCGAAGGTGATGATCTGCATGACGCGGTTTTTGCCGTATTTCTCCGTCACATAATCGATGACCTCCTGCCTGCGCGTGTACTCAAAATCCACGTCAATATCCGGCATGGAGACGCGCTCGGGATTTAAGAACCGCTCGAACATCAGCGAGTGGCGGATCGGATCGATGTTGGTGATCTTCAGGCAGTAAGAGACGATACTCCCGGCCGCGGAGCCGCGCCCCGGCCCCACCGCGATCCCATGCTCCCTGCAATAATTGATATAATCCCACACGATGAGGAAATAATCGACATACCCCATACGGCGGATGACGGAGAGCTCATAGGTAAGACGCTCCCTGAGCGGATGGCCGGGGTCCTCCGTCGCCTCATCGGGATAGCGTTCTTTCAGTCCGTCATCACAGAGTTTATTGAGCCACGTCCAGGAATCATAACCCTCCGGAACCTCAAATTTCGGCAGTTTGGTCACGCCGAACTCGATCGTGACATTGCAGCGCTCCGCGATCGCGGCCGTATTGTCGATCGCCTCCTGCGCGTAAGGGAAGAGCCTGCGCATCTCCTCCTCGCTGCGGACATAGTACTGCCCCTCCGCATAACGCATCCGGTCCGTATCGGAGAGCTTCTTTGCCGTCTGGATACAGAGCAGCACATCGTGGGCCTCCCAGTCCTGCGGCAGCGTGTAATGGCAGTCATTCGTCGCGACGAGCGGAATGTCCAGCTCCTGGTGCAGACGCAGCAGGCCGGCATTCACCCGCTTCTGTGCCGGGATCCCATGATCCTGCAGCTCCAGATAATAGTGATCCTTTCCGAAGGTTTCGGCGTACCATTTCGCCGTCTCCCGGGCCGCCGCCTCGTTTCCCTCCGCTAAGAGCGTCGCCACCTCGCCGGCCAGACAGGCTGACAGACAGATCAGTCCCTCGTGGTATTTCGCCAGCAGTTCCTTATCCACGCGGGGTTTGTAATAATATCCCTCGGTGAACCCCAGGCTCACCAGCTTGCTGAGATTCTCATAGCCCTTGTTGTTCTCCGCGAGCAGGATCAGATGATAATATCTGGTCGCGCCGGCCGCGGCATCCTGATCAAACCGGGAGGCCGGCGCCACATATACTTCACACCCCAGGATCGGCTTGATCCCAGCCTCCGTACAGGCCTTGTAAAAATCGATCACCCCGTACATCACACCGTGATCGGTGATCGCCGCCGCGCTCATCCCGAGTTCCCTGACGCGCGCGACGTAATCCGTGATCTTGTTGGATCCGTCCAGTAAGCTGTATTGCGTATGCGTGTGCAGGTGAACAAAGGACATGGCTGGTCTCCTGTTGATCCATCGGTAGGATGATCGATCGTCGTTTGGATTTTTGATGGTGATATCATATAATATACTCTTATGAAGCTGGTATTTCCATCCTACGAATATATCTTCCTGTTTCTGCCGGCGGTGCTTGCGGGGTATCATCTGATCCGCAGATCCCGCAGGGCGGACGGGGGAGCAGCGGCCCGGAGCGGCAAAAAGGGAACGGATCGGTTTGAGCTCCCCGAGCGGCTTCGCGGGATCCGGCCGGAAAAGCTGTGGCTGCTCGCCGCATCGCTTCTCTTCTATTTCAGCTTCGGCACGGAGAATTTCGGCATTCTGCTCGTGCAGGCCATACTGGGGTACATCACCGTCACGCTCCTCATCCGCCACCATCCGACCGCGCAGATCCGGAAGAACACCGGTTTTGAGGACGGCATCGTCCTGGGAGTTCCCTCCAACAACAGTCTGAAAGCCGCAGAGAAGCTCACGCAGGGCATCTATCTGGGCGGGGTCGGTCTGCTGCTGTTCCTGTTATGTTTCTACAAATACATCTCTCCCTTCCTGCCGGTCGCACTGTCCTTTACGACCTTCTCCCTGATCGAGCTGCTCTCGGAGGCCAGGGACGGCGAGATCGAAGATCTTTCCGTCATCGATTATCTGCTGTTCTTCTTTTTCTTTCCGAAGCTCCTGCAAGGCCCGATCATGTGCTACACGGATTTTCGGGATTCGCTGTCGGAGGCCGGGCTGGGCGGTCGCGCTCCTCACCATGCCGCATCCGTCACCGCTTCCGATCCGGGCAGCGCGACTGCGCAGGGGCCGGGTGCGGCAGCAGCCGGCCGGATCCCCGGCTTTGCAACAGCTCTTTTCTACTTTGTCCTGGGTCTCGGGAAAAAGGTGCTGATCGCGGATCGCCTGGGGGCCGCCGTAGACTTTGCCTGGAGTGCGCCATCGGAGCTTCTGTGGTCGGAGGCGGTCCTGACCGTCATCTGCTACTCCCTCCAGATCTACTTTGATTTCAGCGGATACTGCGACATGGGCCGGGCAGCCGCCTGGATGCTCGGCTTCGATTTGCCCGTCAATTTCGACAAGCCCTATCGGGCAGCTGGGATCCGGGATTTCTGGCATCGCTGGCACAGGAGTCTCACCCAGTTTCTGACGAAGCGCCTCTACTTCCCCCTCGGCGGAAGCCGGAACGGGCTGCTCCGTACCCTGTGCAACACAATGATCGTCTTCCTGCTCTCCGGCCTCTGGCACGGCGAGGGTCTGACCTTTCTCCTCTGGGGCGTCCTGCACGGTGCCGCCTCCTGTATGGAGCGGCTGCTGGGAACCCTTCCGCGTGTCAGACGTGCTGCGCACAGCCGCCTCTCTGCTTCCGGCGTCCGCATCCTCACCTGGCTCTTCGTGACCTTTGCCTGGATCTTCTTCCGCGCACCGTCGCTTGCCGCAGCTGGCGTGATGCTTGATAAGATCCTCCAGCAGCCCTGGTTCGTGCTGCACGACCGCTTCATCAGCTGCTTCCTCGTGAACGAGCTCTGGTATCCCCTCAAGGTGCTGGGTGTCCCCGATGCCCGCACCGGCGGGATCATCTGCCTGTGGCTCCTGATCGGGTTTGCGGCGCTGGCTGCCTTCTTCCTCCCCTCCGCGGAGCAGATCGCCCTGCGATTTAACCGGCTGTTGACACAGGGTGATCCGACCGGCCCCGACAGGGCAGCCCCTTCGGAGGATCTCTCCGGCGAGAAGGCGTCCACAGAAGCCACAGAGGCAGGAGAAGCCGTGATCCCGCAGCAATCCGGCACAGCCTGCCGCTCACATGCATTACCCGTCGTCCTCACGGCAGTCATCACCGCCGGACTCTTCCTGTGGTGTGTCTTCTCCCTCGGGGAGGTGGCGAGCTTTCTGTATTTTGATTTCTGACCGGAAGGATATCGAATGAAGCATCCGGACGAACACGCCAAAACAGCATCGGTCACGCCATCCGGGAGGCCGCGGACATCACGGCTCTTCCTTGCCGTCTTTGCCGCGCTCGCCGCGGCGGGCCTGTTAAGCGCCGCCCTGTTAGTCATCGCGATCGATCCGTTCTTCCGCTATCACGCGCCGGTCGGGGGTTTCCCCTACGTGATCGACAACCAGCTCTCCCAGAATATCGGCATGGCGGAGCACTTCTCCTACGACGCCGTGATCACCGGTTCCTCCATGACGATGAATTTCGATACGGAGGATTTCACCGCGCAGTTCCCGGACCATCCGCAGACACTCAAGCTCACGATGAACGGTGCGCTGCCGCATGATATCCGCCGGATCCTGTCGGCGGTATTTGAGCGATCCGGAGCATCACGCCGGGCTCCTCGTGATCCCGCCGGCGCTGCCCCCGTGAAAGGGGAAACCGCTGCTATCGCTGATGCGGCCGCCGCCCCCGTCGGTGTCTCTGCCGGTTCCGGCATCCGCGAGGTCTTCATCGCCATCGATCCGGCGACCTGGACGGCCGGCACGGAGGAGGTCAAGTATCCCTATCCGGAATACCTGTATGACCGGAACCCCTTCAACGATGTGAAATATCTCTGGAACCGCGAAGTGCTGCTCGACTACTGTCTGCGGCCCATGATCGAACGCGAGGGAACCCCCTTAAACCGCATCTACATGACGGAGTGGGAGGACGACCTGTACTACACCCTCGACTGGATCCTCGCCCACTACGAAGAACCCGCCGAGAACCCGGAGGAGACCCCGGCAGATGCCTATCTGGCGGACACCGATCGGAATCTCGCCGAAAATCTCCTGCCCTGGATCGATGCCCATCCGGAGACCACCTGGTATTTCTTCTATCCGCCTTACTCGATCCTTTACTGGCATGATGTCATCCGGGAGAATCATCTGGAGGCCACTCTCGCCCAGGAGCGTCTGATCGCCGAGCGGCTGCTGTCGCGCCCCAACACCCGGATCTATCAGTTTCAGGACTGGGATTCCGTCATCTTAAACATCAACGGCGGATATATGGACGAGATCCA
>JAFPTK010000083.1 GCA_017400305.1 Lachnospiraceae bacterium
GAATGGCAATTTCGGAGATCGACCATCCGGTATGGATCAGCAGCTCCTTCACATGACGCAGCCTCGTATTTCTCAGATACTCGGAAAAGCTCACGCCGACCTGCGCGGCGAACAGACGTGAGAAATGCCCCTCCGAGAAGCGGAAGACGGCTTCAGCAACTGCAGCCAGACGGTACTGCCCTCTGTCCCGGTAAGTGACAGCATCCACGAGGTAATCGTGGTACCGATGTTTGCGCCCATAATAACGCCAACCGCCTGCGACAGTTTCATGATTCCGGAGTTGACAAATCCGACCACCATAACCGTCGTCGCCGATGAGGATTGTATGATCGCTGTAACGCCGGCCCCCAAAAGCACCGCAAATATTCGTTTCGTAGTCAGCTTTTCCAGTATTTTTTCCAGCCTGCCTCCCGCCATTCTGGAAAGACCGTTTCCCATAATGCTCATCCCATATAGGAAAAGCGACAAGCCGCCGATCATATTCTTTAAACAGATGCGGCAGATGGCCCGTAGAAGCAAATACCATGGTTCTGTAGGAAAAGCAAAAACGGATGCGTCTCCTGCCGTTTGCCAGCAAGCTGGCTCCGGCAGGTACGCATCCGACTCTGCTTCCTCCGCGTATATGCAGCGTGTCCTCGATTCCGCTTCGCTCGATCCGGTTCCTCATCCCGGCTCATCAGAAGCCGTGTCTCACCTTCCGGTCACCCGGAACCGGTCATAGGCGATCTTGCCCGCCAGGATCAAAAGAGCCGAAAGAAGGAGATAGATCACCGGCGAAGCCGCGTACGTTGTGACATAAACCCCGCCTGTCCCGACCAGTCTGTGCTCCAGGAGCGACCAGATACTGATCTGGTTGGAAGGAAGCATGCTCTTCATCTGTGCCAGCACCCGATACTGCGGCGGGATCAGCTCCAGCTGACTGAAGACAAAGATTCCCACCATGATCCCCATGACAGCAAGGCTGTTCTTGATGATCTCCGACATTGCCATGGCAAACGAAGCGAAAAGGACGGAAGCGGTCAGCATCACCAGCATCTGGATCAGGATAAACCGCCCCATGGTAAAGGAATACGCTGACAGCGGAAGCTCCAGCTGCACGACCGCATCCAGTCCGTCCAGTCCGTACAACACAGCGATCAGGATCGTCAAAAGAGCTGCTGCGATCAGGCAGCTTGCCGTAACCACCGTAAGCCCCGCCGCCGTCTTGATAAAATAGGTCTCTCCGCGGCCGTGTCTGCAGCTGATCAGCAGCTGATCCGTGCGCTGACGGTGTTCCATCGTAAAGACGGTCGATAAACACAACGCCGAAATGAGCATGATGCACATGAGGGTAAGTGACATTCCCTGGCTGAGGTTGACAGTCCCCTGACAATCGCGGTATAGAAACGGTGTCCGGGTCTTTGCGCGCTCTCTTTCCCACCATTGAAGCTCCCCTTCCGTCAGTTGATCCCGCTTCATCATGGCGACGATCGCCTCTTCCCGTTCCCGGTACATCTCCTCCGCGGAACAGTCCGCCAGATCCGTATTCTCCGGAAGCATGCCTCTTTCTATTTCCGCGATTCTCTCATACGGAGCGTTATCATCCGTCCATACCGTTCCGTTATCGACCAGCTTCGGCGCCATCTCCCGCAGGAGGGCATCATCTATGATCCGCCCGTCCAATACCTTCTGCTCGTCCCTCATCTCTTCCGTCAGATACAGTTTGGGCGTGAACGCTTCGATCAGCAGGAACAGAACCGTTACGATCAGCATCGCGATGGTAAGACGGTTTTTCATGATCTTTTTGATCTCAAATCCATAAAGCTGCCACAGTTGATTCATCACGCAAACTCCTCCATGTAGAACTGTTCCAGGTCTCCCTGTTCCTTACTCCAGGCTCCGTCATAGATGATCTGTCCGTCCCGCATCATCAACAGACTCTTGGCAATGCTGTCGATATCGGACACGATGTGAGTGGAAAACAGGACGATCGTATCCTTTCCGATCTCGGCGATGAGATTCCGGAAGCGCACCCGTTCCTTGGGATCAAGCCCTGCGGTGGGTTCGTCAAGGATGAGGATCCGGGGATCATTCACGATCGCCTGCGCGATCCCGACTCTCTGTTTCATGCCGCCGGAGAAGGTTTTGATCTTCTTATCCGCCACATCGGAAAGCCCCACCAATTCCAGCAGTTCCTCCGTCTTTCTTTTGGCATGTTTCTTATCAAGGCCCTTTAACGCCGCGATATACCGGACAAATTCCCTCGCCGTGAATTCCGGGTAATACCCGAAGTCCTGCGGCAGATAGCCCAGGATCGCCCGGTACTGTTCCGTGTGCACCGGTACGCCGTCCGCCGATATCTCTCCGCCGGTGGGGTCAAGGATCCCTGTCATCATCCGCATCAAGGTGGTCTTCCCCGCGCCGTTTGCCCCCAGCAGGCCCGTGACTCCCTCCGATAAGGTAAAGGAAACACGGTCTACCGCGATCTTGTTCTTATACTGTTTACTCAATCTGTCTACCGTCAGCTTCATGCCGGTACCTCCGCAAAATGAATCGTCCTGACCTGCTCCCATACCGTGACGGCCGTCAGGAAAAGCACGATCAGCAGTCCCCAGTTTTCTATGATATCCGCATATCTCTGCACCATGGCGGGATCGTAGCTCTGCATCCAGATCATCAATACCGAGATCAGAGCGGCCACCGCCAGGGAAGCGTATTCCAGTTTCCGTCCCCACGCGCTTCGCTCCACCGCCAGACTGATACTCGTCGTCACCAGATACGGGATCAGGATATGCATCGCGGTGATCACCGTCCTTCCGCCAAAAGCGGCCGCAACGATCGGAGCGCTCACGCAAAGGAGTAAAAGACACAGGATCCCCAGGATCGTCATCCTGGCAAAGAGCACGCTGCGCAGGGAAAAACGGGTTACCATCTCCAGTTCCGTCATTCTGCATCTCCCGGATTTTCTGGTTTCCAGTACGGAAACGCCCGCGAGGAACGGGATGATCACCGGGATCCATTCCTCTGTTCTATCTGCATGCATGGCAGATCCGAGTATCGCAAGTACCAGGATGAGCCCCGCCACGATCCACACGGAGAGCCCGATATACCGCACCTGCGTGAGAAGCATCTCCGCCATGCCGATCTCCCGGGGCCTTAAGCCTTTCAGAAAAGCCCGCTTCCTCTCCGGCTCAGGCGCATAAAAAGCTTCGTCCAAAAGTCCCTTCCATTCATTTTTCATCCTTGTCACCCTCCAGACTCCTGCGAAGCTTCGCCTCCGCTCCCTTCAGCCGTCTGTACAAAGCAAACCTCGAGATGCCAAGCGTATTGCTGATCGTACCCATCGACTCCCCATTGACGTGTCGTAACAACAGCAATTCCTGATCCTCCGGGGGAAGCTCCGCTACCGCCTCTCTTACGGCCAGTCTGTCTGCCAGTGCCTCCTCTTCGCCGCCGGCCGTTTCCTCGTAATCCTCCGGCAGTGCGTCCGGCTTCGCCCGCCGGTATTCGTCAATGCACAGATTTCTGGCGATGACATAGAGATACCGGATATCGTAGCCGTGAAGATCCCCCTTCTGACTGATCAGGCGAAGGAAAGCCTCCTGTGTGATATCTTCCGCCGTCGCCCGATCCTTTATCCTGAAATAGACATAGCGGTATATTTTGTCATAGGCGTTTTCCAGGTCCATGGAGCCTCTTTTTCCTCCCTTCATAAGGATTAACGGATCACACAGGTGAAATGTGCGGCTCTTTTAAAAATTTTTTTCAGCGTATCGGTAAGGAGGCTTCAGAAACGGCTGATGCCGTCAGATCGGGCATCCCGAGTCAGTCCGCGATGTCCTCGTAGAGCAGATAGGGCTTTCTCTGTTCCCGAAAGGCCCTGCATTCCTCCTGCCAGGAGGCTTTGATCTCCTCGGCAGTCTTTCCCTCCTCCACCATGGTACGGAGAGCGTCCGATCCGCTCAGCCGGTCGATCCAGTAGATGCCTTTCCCATC
>JAFPTK010000084.1 GCA_017400305.1 Lachnospiraceae bacterium
AACGGCAGCGGCCCTTGCGGTCCTGTCGCTTTCTTTTTCCGTTTCTTCCTGCGGGCAGGAAGAAGTTCCTCTGCTCAAAGAAAAATCCCGCGATTGTATATATCGGATCACCGACGTGCCGTTGTCGGAGGAAGAAGGGGAGGACGGCGGCGGATCGGAGTTTGTCGCGCTGCTTCACCTGCAAGACAGGGTCTGTGCGGTCGTGAACACCAGCGGGATGATGGGGGCGATCCCGACGCTGATCTCCTGTGATGAGCAGGGGGAGGATATCCGGCGCGTCGAACTGGAGGTGCCGTCCGGGGAAAGCGGCGATTATAACATGCAGTATTGCTGTGAGGACGGGAACGGCGGATTTTATGCCTGGCTGCAGTGCAACAGCTGGAATGAAGAGACCGGAGAACAGAGCGTGGAACGGACGATCGCGCGGTATGATGAGACCGGGGCGCTCGCCGAGGAATGGCCGGTGGAGCCGGATCCGTCTGTCTTCGGCGATGACTACTATCTGGAAACCATGTGTCATGCGGGTAACGGCATGCTGGTCTTTCGGGATGATTCCGGGATCTCCGCTTTTGACCCGACTTCGGGGGAATTTTCTTCTCTGTATCGATCGAGCGAGCGATACTTTGACGGGGGCGTCGTCTGCCTGCGGGACGGAAGTATCGTCCTGAGCCTCTACGACGATAAGAGCCATGGTTACCTGTTCCATACGCTGGATCCGGAGACGGGGACCTTTTCCGACAGGGAGACACCGGCCCCCAGCGGCGCGTACACACGAAATCTCCGTGCGGGAGCCGTGCATGATATTCTGTATGATACGGAGAATTCCATCTATACGTATGACTTCAAGAGCGGAAAGAGCAGGAAGCTCTTTGACTTTGTTGCGTCCGATCTGGTCGTGAGCGATCTTGGCGGGGTGGTGGAGCTTTCGGGTGAAAAACTCGCCATCATCACCATGGAGTGGGGGGATGCCGGACAGGAGCTCTACCTGAAGATCTGCGACCATATACCGCCTGAGCAGGTGAAGGACAAGGAGGAACTGGTGATCTCCTGCGTCTATCTGGATTCCCGCGTGATGAAGATGGTGGTGGATTTCAACCGGAGGAGTGAGGACTATCGGATCCGGATCGCCGATTATTCAAAGTATTCCTCGGATAATGACTGGAATTACCCCTATACGAAGCTGAACACCGATATCATATCGGGATATATCCCGGATATTCTCATGATCGACCAGGAAATGCCGGTAGAAAGCTATATCAGCAAGGGGATCCTGGACGATCTGACGCCGTTCCTTGCGTCGGATGAGGAACTCTCCGACGTGACATTCCTTGAGAATGTCATGGATGCGTACCGGATCGACGGAAAACTGTACGAGCTGATCCCGTCCTTCATGGTCTACACCGGCGTCGCCAAGAGTTCGCTTCTGGGTGACCGGAAGTCCCTCAGCATGGAGGATCTGCAGGAGATCTGTGATACGCGCGGGATCCCGATGCGGGAAAGCTTCGGCAGTCAGACCAGAAACTCCCTGTTTTCCTTCCTGCTGTATGTACAGGGATCCGAGTATGTCGACCTGGAGACGGGAAAATGCAATTTTGATTCACCGGAATTCATCCGTCTCCTGGAGCTGGCCAAGCAATGTCCGGAAAAGAGCAACGATAATGACTATCAGGAGATGCAGAAGGCCTGGCGGGAGGATCGGTCGGTGGTCATGCTCTATGGGTTCGGTGATTTCCGCAGCTATGCGCAGGTGCGCTACGGGAGCTTCGGCGAGGAAGTTCGCATGATCGGCATCCCGGGCGGCAGCGGGAGCGGATCGGTCATCATGCCGCAGAACCGGATCGCCATCACCACTTCGACAAAGCATCCCGAGGCGGCCTGGGAGTTCGTGCGTTCCTTCCTGCTGCAGGATTATCAGGACGAGATCTCCTGGAGCTTCCCGCTGCGGCGTGACAGTCTGGACAAACAGGCGGCTAAGGCGATGGAGCGCCCCTACTACATTGATGACACCGGACAGCGCGTGGAGTACGATGATACCTGGTGGCTGAATGGCCAGGAGATCATTATCCCGCCGATGTCGGAAGAGGAGACGGAGAAGATGATCGACTTCCTGAGCGGCTGTGACCGGCGCGTCTATATGAACAGCACGGTGACGGACATCATCAATGAGGAAGCGGCAGCTTTCTTTGAGAATCAGAAGAGCGCCGAGGATGTGGCGCGTGTCATACAGAGCAGAGTGCAGATCTACGTGCATGAGAACAGGTGAGCAACATCGGAAAGGAAAGGGGGAAACTTCTATGAAGATCAGTTATCAGGAGGACACAAAGGTATTCCGGCTGGATGCGGCGGGAATGACTTACGCCATGAGCGTGACCGATGAGGAGGGATTCTTAAGCCATCTGTATTTCGGCGCCGGATTGGGGGACGGAGATATCCGGTACCTGACGAGGACGCAGGAGATGCCCTGGCTGGCTTCACGTAATGACAGGGATCGGGGCTCCTTCCTGGACGCACAGCCCCAGGAATGCCCGGGAAACGGGCTGGGTGACTTCCGAAGCAGTGCCGTCACGATCATTGACTCCAAGGGTCAACGCGGGATCCAGCCTCTGGTAACGGGTCACAGGATCTACGACGGTAAGGAGAGGCTGGAGGGGTTGCCGCACACCTGGTGCCGGGACAAGTCAGAAGCGATGACGCTGGAGATCACCCTGAAGGATCCGTCGGTCGGTGCGGAACTGATCCTGTGCTACACCATCTTTGACGGACTCCGCGCCGTGGTGCGGAGTGCCCGGATCCGCAACTGCGGGGAGCAGGCCTTCACCCTGACAAAGCTGTGCTCCTGCTCGCTCGATTTTGACTATACCGGTCAACGGCTTCTGACCCTCAATGGATCCTGGGGAAGGGAAAAGCGCAAGCAGATCCTGCCGGTGGGGATCGGGACACAGAGTGTTTCCTCCCTGCGCGGGATCTCCTCCCATCAGGCTCATCCGTTCCTGGGACTTCTCTCAGAGGGGGCGGATCAGGAACAGGGAGAAGTGATCGGCTGCAATCTGGTCTATTCCGGCAATTTCCTGGCGCAGGTGGAGCGGAGTCAGTTTGACGTCCTGCGGATGCAGATGGGGATCCATCCCGAGGGCTTTGCCTGGACACTGGCACCCGGGGAGAGCTTTCAGGCACCGGAGGCGGTGCTCGTGTGGTCGGACGAGGGGTTGGGCGGTATGACCCGCACGCTGCACAATCTGTATCGGAACCATCTGATGCGGAGTCCCTGGCTGCACAGAGAGCGTCCGGTCCTCATCAACAACTGGGAGGCGACCTTCTTTGACTTCGATCTGGAAAAGCTCCTCGCGATCGCAAAGCGTGCCGCGCAGTCCGGGGTGGAGCTGTTGGTCATGGATGACGGGTGGTTCGGGAAGCGAAATGATGACAACAGTTCTCTCGGGGACTGGACGGTCAACGAGGAGAAGCTGCCGGGCGGTGTGAAGCGTCTCTCGGAGGAGCTTGGCAGGATCGGAATGAAGCTGGGGATCTGGTTCGAGCCCGAGATGATCTCTCCGGATTCGGATCTCTATCGGGCGCATCCCGACTGGGCGTTCTCCTATGATGGACGGAGACCCTGTCGTTCGCGCAATCAGTATGTTCTGGATCTCTCACGAAAAGAGGTCCGCGATGCGATCTTCGATCAGATCACGGCAGTGCTGGACTCGGCGGATGTCGCTTATGTCAAGTGGGATATGAACCGGGCACTCACCGATGTGGGGAGCCATGCGGAGGGTGCCGAGGCGGGCAGTCTCTTCCACCGCTTCATGCTGGGAACCTATGAGCTGCAGGAACGTCTGATCACGCGCTATCCGGATCTCCTGCTGGAGAACTGCTCCAGCGGCGGCGGGCGCTATGACGCCGGTACGCTCTTCTACAGTCCGCAGGTCTGGACCTCGGATGACACGGATGCCATTGAGCGTCTCACGATCCAGGAGGGGACGTCGATGCTGTACCCGCTTTCCTCCATGGGGGCGCATATCTCCGTGTCGCCGTCCCAGTGCGTCGGCCGTCTGGTGCCGATGACGACCAGAGGACATGTGGCGCTGGCCGGCACCTTCGGCTACGAACTGGATATCAATCATCTCCCGGAGGCGGACGCCGCCATGATCCCGGGGCAGGTCGCTCTTTATCACCGCTTTGGCGAGCTCATGCGGGAGGGGGATTATTACCGGATCGCGTCCTATCAGGACAATCATCTCTTTGACTGCTACGAGGTGGTCTCCGGGGACAAGACCGAAGCACTGCTCACGTGGGTGCAGGTCCTCTGTGAGCCGAACCGCCGGAGCAAGCGGATCCGGGTTCCCGGCCTGGATCCGGATCGCAGCTACCGGATCGAGATCGCGGATCCCGCGGTGCAGGACGACCGGTGGGATGGCAATGCTCTTCGCTCCGAAGAGATCGAGTGCATGCAGAGCTTCCTAAACCGCGACATCTCCGGCAGGACCCTCGCCCACGCCGGCATCCTCATGCCGAAGCTCAGAGGCGATTTCCGGTCGGTCCTGATCAGGATCGCGGCCGTCTAAGCACTCCTTCTCGGGTCATACCTTACCGGGAAGCGCTCCATTTGCTTGCGGGGACGCCTCGCGGCTCTGGTTACGACGTAGCGGTACTAAGGTCCTAAAGAACAGGACCTAAGTACCGACGTCTCCACAAGCCCCGCGCGCAAACGGAGCTGCTTCCCTGGGACAGTGATGAAATCGAGACGAAGAAGCCACCATCCCGGAGGCGCCTTGCGCGCAAACAGGGCTTCCTCCCGCAGACTTTTCTGAAGTCGAGACGAAGGAGCTGTCATCCGGGAGGCGCCTTGCACGCAAAGAGAGCTTCCGCTGGCAGGCTCTGCTGAAATCGAGACGAAGGAGCTGCCATCCGAGGCGGACGCCTTGGCGCCACTAAGATGAGACCAAAGCGGCGTGAGTGCCTCTGCACGAAACGACGCTTGCTATGGGCTCATCGTGTGCTTGGCGCCCCGGCGAACGCATCGGATGGCAGTTCTTCGTCTCGGGTCAAGATAATCTGGGCCGGAAACAGAACCGGGAGGCGCCCCCGCAAGCAAATGGGGCTTCCTCCCGGAAAGAATCCTGCAAAGACGAGGCGTGGGGCTTTGTCACTCCTCCGTGATGTCGGACCCGAAATACCGCCGCGAGATCTCCGAGAGAGAGCCGTTTTTGCGCATCCCGTCGATGGCCTCATCGACCGCCTTCAGGAAATCCGTCTCCTCCTTGCGGACGGGGATGACGACACGGGAGGCATCCTCAGTCTGGGCGACCTCTTTGATGGGCGCATCCGGGTGAACGTTCAGGTAGTCGTAGAAGGAGACATTGGCGTTTAAGG
>JAFPTK010000085.1 GCA_017400305.1 Lachnospiraceae bacterium
ATCGGAGTCATCGCGGAGCGGCGCGTCGCGGCGGAGATGGCAGCTGAGGCGGAAGCGGCGGAGATGGCAGAGGAAACCGAGACCGAAGACACGGAGGAAACGATCCTCTTAAGTGAACCCGAGACGCTGGAGACACCGGAGGCCGTCGAGGAGGAGATACCGCAGGCTTCGGATGAGGAGCTTCTGGAGGATCTGATCAGCGAAGTGATCGCGGGGATGCCCTTAAAGGACAAGGTCGCCGGGATGTTTATCGCGACTCCCGAGCAGTTTACCGATGTGGATGTCGCGATCAAGGCGGGCGACGGGACGGAGGAAGCTTTGCAGAATACCGCCATCGGCGGGCTCGTCTATGCGGGAAAGAATATCAAGGCCGAGGATCAGATCCGTGAGATGCTCTCCAAGACGAAGGATATGAGCAAATATCCGATCTTCCTGGCCACCATGGAATCGGGCGGAGAGAACAGCGGACTCACCGAAGCACTCTCTCTGGAGCCGGTCTATCCGCCGGCGATCCTTGCGGAGAACGGTGAGACGGATGCTGCTTACGAGGTGGGCGCGGAGCTCGCAAAGCGCATGGTCAATGTCGGTTTCACGGTCAATCTTGCTCCCTGTGCCAATCTCACTACGGAAGCGATGAGCGATGAGGAGCGGGAGCTGAGCTTTGGAAGTGATCCTGCTGTGGCATCCGCGCTGCTGGCGGCTCAGATCCGCGGCATGGAGGAGAACGGGGTTCATTCCACGGTGCGGATGTTCCCTGCTTCCGCGGTCAGATCCGGTGACAGCAATATCCCTATGACGAAGGAATCCGTTCAGTCACTGCAGGAGAATGAGTTTAAGATGTTTGCATCCGCCATCGAAGCCGGGACGAAGATCATCATGGTCGGCAATCTGGCTGCGCCGGAGATCGTCGGGGATAACACACCCTGCACGATGTCCTCCATCATCATTACGGATCAGCTGCGCGGCGCCCTCGGGTTTACGGGAGTGGTCGTCACGGATGCGATGGACGATCCGGTCATCACCGATTACTACACCTCCGATCAGGCCGCGATCGCGGCGATCAAGGCCGGTGCGGATATGATCTATCGGCCGGAGAACCTGGAAGAGGCATTAAACGGCGTCGTGGATGCCGTCAACAGCGGCTCCCTTACCGAGGACCGCATCAATGAGTCGCTTATGAGGATCTTCCGCGTGAAGTACGCGGGACGGATCGAGACTTCGATCTCGGCAAATTAAGACAGAGCAGAAAGGGCGGGGTGTCAGTGTCTGGATCCGCGGACACGCACCCCTTTCATCTCGGCAACGATCTCCTTGGCGCGGGGAACATCCGCTTTGTTGATCCGGAAGGTGCAGACCTCCCGCTTGTTGCCGGAGAGAAACTTCTGCCACCAGTGTTCGTTCTGCCAGACAATATAATAGGAGATCCGCTCCTGAAGGAACAGCTTTTCCAGTGCCTTTTTCCGCTCTACTCCGTAGACGCGGCAGAAAGGCACTTCGTTGTCATAGATGGAATCCGAAGAAAGAATGGATGACATAGTTTCCTCCGCTATCAGCTCTTATTTTCCGCAGCAACGAGACCAACCGCACCGTAGATCTCGCGCAGCTTCGGCTTTTCGATCTTTCCGGTAGGGTTTCGGGGAACATCCGCAAAGATCACCTTACGCGGCCTCTTATATTTCGGAAGGGCCTGGCAGAAGGTGTTTACCGCGTCCTCTGTCAGCGTGACCCCCTCGGAGGGTTCGATGATCGCAGCGGAAATCTCTCCCAGACGCTTGTCGGGGAGACCGATGACGGCAACATCCTTGATGCCGGTCATCCCGTGCAGGAAATCCTCGATCTGTACCGGATAGATATTCTCGCCGCCGGAAATGATGACGTCCTTCTTGCGATCCACCAGCCAGTAGAAGCCTTCCTCATCCTGCATGGCCATATCACCGGTGTAAAGCCAGCCGGCGTCATCCATGACTTCCTCGGTGGCGGCCTTGTCGTTGTAGTAGCAGATCATGACGCCCGGCCCCTTGACGGCCAGTTCGCCGACATCGCCTTTTTTCACATCCTGACGGTTTTCATCCACGATCCGGCACTCCCAGCCGTAACCGGGAACACCGATGGCACCGACATGGTCGATGTTTTCAATCCCCAGATGGACACAGCCGGGACCGATGGATTCCGATAATCCGTAGTTGGTGTCGTAGTCGTGGTTCGGGAAGTAGGATTTCCAGCGCTTTACGAGACTCTGGGGGACAGGCTGGGCGCCGATGTGCATGAGACGCCACTGGGAGAGCTCGTAATCATCCTTTTTCAGCTTCCCGTTGTCCAGAGCTTCCAGGATATCCTCGGCCCACGGTACCAGGAGCCATACGATCGTACATTTCTCCCGGGATACCGCATCCAGTATGGTCTCCGGCGTAGTGCCCTTTAAGAGGACGGCCTTGCTGCCGGAGATCAGACTGCCGAACCAGTGCATCTTGGCGCCGGTGTGATACAGCGGTGGGATGCACAGGAAGACGTCGTCGTGTGTCTGACCGTGATGCTTCTGTTCACAGCGCGCGGAATGGGACAGGGCGCGGTGCTTGTGCAGGATCGCCTTGGGAAATCCCGTGGTGCCGGATGAGAAATAGATCGCGGCATCGTCATCGTCCGTGAGATCGATCAGGGGATCCCGGCTGGAACAGTCGGCGGTCAGCTCGACATAATCCTCCGCAAAGGAGGGGCAGCCGGTGCCGACAAAGAACAGGAGACGAT
>JAFPTK010000086.1 GCA_017400305.1 Lachnospiraceae bacterium
CGATCTCGGCCTTGGGAACCAGAGCCGCGACCGAGTCCACGATCACGATATCCACGGCACCGGAGCGGACCATGGTTTCACAGATCTCGAGGGCCTGTTCCCCGGAATCCGGCTGGGAGATATAGAGGTTATCGATGTCCACGCCGATATTGCGCGCGTATACCGGGTCCAGCGCGTGCTCCGCGTCGATGAAGCCCGCGATGCCGCCGCGCTTCTGCACCTCGGAGATCATGTGCAGGGTGACGGTCGTCTTACCGGAGGATTCCGGTCCGTATATCTCAATGATGCGCCCCTTGGGGATCCCGCCCTGACCAAGAGCGATATCCAGAGAAAGGGATCCGGTCGGTATCGTCTCGACCACCATCTGGTTGGCCGGATCTCCGAGCTTCATGACGGCTCCCTTGCCGAATTCCTTCTCGATCTGGCCGAGGGCCGCTTCCAACGCCTTGAGCTTTTCTTCTCTTTCCATTTTCATCTCCTTATAAAGAAATCCATCAGATCAGAACATCTGTTCGAATACGATGATAGAACAAACGTTCGCCTTTGTCAATCACGAAATTCATTTTGTTGGGGAAATAGTTGCGGGACTGGTTTTGAGATGCAACAATCATACCACACTCTCACATCCTTTTCAAGTGGCAATGCGCGCTATTCGGACGATCCCGGCTGCTCCGGCTCCTTTTCCGTTTCTGTTTTCCCATCGGCGGATCCCGCGATCGGCGACACCAGCGATTCGATATTGCCGCCGGAGAGGCGCCAGGCCTCCACGATCTTGTCGCGCTTCCATCCGGTCTCTTCCATGAGCTCCTCTGCGGTCACCGAACGCCGCAGATCATCCGCAAGCTCCTTCGCGCGGTCCGCCACCTCATTGACCCGGTTCACGGCGCGCTGTCCGCGCGCATCCTCTTTCAGATTGTCCGCGATATATTCCTCCATCGCGTCCATCACGGCATGCGCCAGCGTCTCCTCCACCTCGGAGGCCTCTTCCAGCGCTCCCAGCAGGGAAACCGTATGGTACAGCGCCACATTGCCTTCCCCGATCAGATCCTCGAGGAGAACCCCCTGCTGTACGTAAAGCCTTGCGATATCCGCGATATTCTTAAGAAAGCTCTCCGCCACACGCTTCTGCGCATCGGCATCCCCTTCCACCGCTTTGCGGTACAGGCGCTCCTTCTCGCGATCCGTAAGGACCGGCAGATCCGCCACCGTCTTAAGATAGTCCGCGAGATAGCTCTTTTCCTCCTCCGAGAGGTACTCCTCGGCTTCCGGCGCCTCCTCATCCACTCCGATATGACTCTCACGCAGATAGATGAGCACCTCCTGAAGCTGCTTCTCATCCAGGGAGAATTCCTCAAACACCTCCCGGACACGTGATGTCGTGGTCCTGCCTCCGTTTTCTCTCGCTTCGCGCCGAAGCTTCTGCAGGGCATTTCCGAATGCGATCTCCTGATCCATGGTTCCCTCCCGTCGGTCCCGCTCCCGTTACGGGCCTGTCTCCTTAAGCCCGCGGGTCTGATCGCGGACCGCGACCTTACGTCTTATGCTGGTGCGTAAACAGATGCTCGTTGCAGTACTCGTAATTCCCGTTGCATTTCGAGCAGAAGCGGAATTCGAGATTCGGATTGTCCAGCTCCGTCTGGCCGCAGATCGCGCACTTGTGTCTGGCGATCCCTTTGGGGGTCATGTGGGCAGATTCCGACCGGCGTACCTCCCGTCTGAACTCCCGTCTGCGCCGGATCTCGGAGGGCCGCGCATGGATCCCTCTCCCGCCGGCGAACCAGAATACCACAAAGTTAAGGAGCGACGCCGCGATGGGGAAGAAATTCCAGAAGCTCCCGCCGAGCAGACTGATCAGCGCCTCCGCAGCAAGCCACAGCCCGTAGATCACCCCCAGCCATTTCATCTTAAGGGGTATGAAAAACATGAAAAGGATCACATTGTCCGGGAACGTCGCGGCGAACGCCAGCAGAATCGACATATTCACATAGTAGATGGAAAAGTTCGTCGCGATGGCCGCGAAATTCGCCGGCGTCGCACTGGTCGGATAGATGACCATCATGAGCCCCGCCGTGATAAACTCGCCGAGGACCGTGAACAGCAGGCCGGAAAGGATATAGAGATTGTACCTGGCGTCGCCCCAGACGCGTTCCATCGTCGTCCCGATGGAATAATAGAAGACCAGGGTAATGATGGTGAAAAACAGATTGGAGGTCATCGGCGGCATCAGGACCCAGCTCACCAGACGCCAGACCTGTCCGTGCAGGATCTGATACGCATCCAGCGTCATGTAGTTGAGGATCCCCTTTAACCCCGGGATATAATAGATCACATAACCGATCACATAGCAGATGATCAGCTTCATCGTGAGATTCGGGATGGCAACCCGTGCGATTTTACGTTCTAATTTAGACAATATATCATTCATAAAGCTTCACCTCGTGAACCTACGATAAACGAAACCCCCGCGTTTGTCAAAAACCCCCGGCGGATGCGGGCGGGTTTTCGAAGAATCTCCCCGATTAATCCAGCCGCACAAGCCCCCAGGAAAGCCAGCCCCAGCGGGTTTCCCTGCCGTCCCGACCGGTAAACAGGAGACTTTCGCGATCCAGGCCGCCGATCATCGGCCCCCGCTCGATCCTTCGTATCCCCAGACCGGTACGGGAGCTCATCCAGATGGGATGCCATCGTCCGTCTCTCTTCTTCTGATAGATGAATACATGCTGCGTAAGGCCGGCATCATCCCGCTCGACCCAGGTGGGACGGTGCGTTCCGTAGCTTCCGAACTTCCACGCCACCAGGATCCATTCCTCCGCCCCGTCTCCGGTGAGATCCGCGGACAGGGATGCCTGGATCAACGGCGCTCCTGCAAAGGTCAGTGTGAGAAGCAAAAGAAGGAGAAGCAAAAAGACCCGCAGTCCTCTTCTTCTGCATTCCTCTGCCCCCTCATTCCCATTCATATCTGACGCGATAATCCGTCGTCCATGC
>JAFPTK010000087.1 GCA_017400305.1 Lachnospiraceae bacterium
CCTGGTAGGTCGCCTCCACCTCATGATCCGCTTCCGTCAGCGTGTAATCCCGGTAACATTTCCCGTCCGTATCCAGTGAAACGTAGTACTCCCCTCCGGAGATCTTTTTCGCAGCTGTCTCGATGATGGCATCCTTGACCGGCATCTCACCGGCGTGCTGTACGAGCTCGTAACCGTTCTCCGTCTTCTCGATATGCGTCAGGGCTTCCGCGCTCTCCCGAAAGATCTCCCAGTTGTCGACCGCGGATTCCAGGGCGCTCAAGTCAAAGGTCGTGACGGGATTGATCTCGTAATGGATGCCGCCGGTCAGGCTCTTGATCCAGGTGATGGGATTCTGTGATTTGTAGAGTTTTTTTGCGGAAGCATCAAAGCTCACCTGCATGGACAGATCTTCATTGGGGATCGTCAGCCGCTTGTCATTCCGTCCGATCAGCATGACACCGGTCGGCAGCTTCTTATTCTTCTCCAGTTTGGCATCGAGGATCTGCGCCACCTCCTCGGGTGTCAGACCCGTGGCGTAGACATCGTTGACCCAGGTGCCGAAGCCGAAGCGACCGGCATAGAGTCTGCTCATGACGAGATACCCCGTCGCACAGAGAAACAGGAGCACGAACAGAGTTGCCGCCAGGATACGTCCGATCACTCCGGCCGTGATCCCGGATCCTTTTCTACCCTTTTTCTTTGAGATCCTTTTCATCAAATGCCTCGCTGATTGGTTTCCCCGCAGGTACCATCGGGAACACCTTATCATCCTTGTCGATCCGGCAGTCTATGACGACCGGTCCCTTCGCGGATAATGCCTTGCGAAAGACCGGTTCAAAATCCTCTCTCCTCTCCACACGGAAGGCCAGACAGCCGAGCCCCTCGGCGACCTTGCAATAGTCCACCTTGTCCGCCAGGATCGTCTGAGAGTAATGCTGATGATAGAAAAGGTCCTGCCACTGCCGTACCATCCCCAGGACTTCGTTGTTGATCACCACCTCGATAACAGGGAGATCGTAGCGGGATGCCGTGGCAAGCTCATTCATGTTCATGCGGAAGCAGCCGTCCCCCGCGATGTTGACTACGGTTCTGCCCGGATTTCCCACCTGAGCGCCGATCGCGGCGCCGAGGCCGTATCCCATGGTCCCCAGTCCGCCGGACGTGAGAAATGTCCTGGGATGCCGATAATGGTAATACTGCGCGGCCCACATCTGATGCTGGCCGACATCGGTCGTCAGGATCGCATCCTCCGGGACCAGGCGCTCAATGGATTCGATGATGAAGGGACAGCTCAGCCCCTCCTCGTGGTAGAAAAGCGGATATTGCTCCTCATTCCGCCTGATCTCTCCCAACCAGTCGGGATGATGCAATTCGGGGATCTTCCCGTTCAACGCCTTCAGCACTTCCTTCAGATCGCCGACGATGGAATGATCCGTGCGGATGTTCTTGTTGATCTCCGCCGCATCGATATCGATCTGCAGGATCTTCGCGTTCCTGGCAAAGGTTCTGGGATTGCCGATCACACGATCCGAGAAGCGTGCGCCGAGCGCGATCAGCAGATCGCAGGAACTCACGCCGAAGTTGGAGGTCTTCGTGCCGTGCATCCCGATCATGCCGGTATAGAGCGGGTGATTCCCGGGAAAGGCCCCTTTGCCCATGAGGCTGTCGCAGACCGGTGCCTCGATCCGTTCGGCAAAGCGGATGAGCTCCTCGGAAGCGCCGCTGATCACAGCCCCGCCGCCCACATAGAGATACGGTTTTTTGGATCTGGCGATCATGGCGATCGCGCGGTCGATCTCCTCTCCGCTCCAGGTGATCCCGGGCGTATTCTCTGCCGGTTTCTCCGGCCGGTATTCACACATCGCCGCCGTGACATCCTTGGTGATATCCACCAGCACGGGGCCCGGTCTGCCTGTGCTCGCGATATGAAACGCCTTTCGGATCGTGGGAGCAAGCTCCTTCACGTCCTTGACGATATAGCCGTGCTTGGTGATCGGCATGGTGATCCCGGCGATATCCGCTTCCTGAAAGCTGTCCTTGCCGAGGAGCGGAAGGGTGACATTGCAGGTAATCGCGACGATCGGTACGGAGTCCATATAGGCCGTGGCGATCCCCGTCACGAGATTCGTGGCGCCCGGACCGCTGGTGGCAAAGCACACGCCGACCCTGCCTGTGGAACGCGCATATCCGTCCGCTGCATGAGCAGCTCCCTGTTCATGCGATGTCAGAATGTGCCGGAAGTGCTCCTTCTGCTGATAGAGCTCATCATAGATATTTAAGATCGCGCCGCCCGGATAGCCGAAGATGGTGTCAACTCCCTGTTCCTTCAAACACTCCAGGACGATCTGAGAACCGTTTAACTTCATTCTACCTACCTTCTTTAATTCAAAGTTCCGCCTCGCATACGCTCATCGGAACAAGGTTCGTGCTGGTGCCCGCGGAAAACCGGGCGCCGGTTCTCACTTTTCCAAGATCGCTCCGCGGTTACCACTGGTGACCATCGCGGCATAGCGCGCCAGGTATCCCGTGGTGACCTTGGGCTCTCTCGGCTGCCATGCGGCCCTGCGGGCGCTCAATTCCTCATCGCTCACCTTGAGCTCCAGTTTCATGTTCGGGATGTCGATGGCGATGATATCCCCCTCCTCTACCAGAGCAATGGGGCCGCCTACCGCCGCTTCCGGTGAGACATGCCCGATGGAGGCACCGCGGCTGGCACCGGAGAAACGCCCGTCCGTGATCAGTGCCACAGTGGAACCAAGGCCCATACCGGCGATCGCGGAGGTCGGATTGAGCATCTCGCGCATGCCGGGGCCGCCCTTGGGGCCCTCATAACGGATGACGACCACATCACCGTCCACGATCCTGCCGCCCTTGATCGCAGCGATCGCATCCTCCTCGCAGTCAAAGACCCGGGCGGGTCCTTCATGCACCATCATCTCCGGCACCACGGCGCTGCGTTTGACGACACTGCCGTCCGGAGCGAGATTTCCCTTGAGGACCGCGAGACCGCCGGTCGCGGAATAGGGATTGTCAAGCGGTCTGATGACCTCCGGATCACGGTTCACGGCATCTTTGATATTCTCGCCGATGGTCTGTCCGGTCACCGTCATACAATCGAGGTTTAAGAGTCCCGCATCCGCGAGCTCCTTCATCACCGCATACACGCCGCCCGCCTCATTGAGATCCTCCATGTAAGTAGGACCGGCCGGCGCCAGATGGCAGAGGTTGGGGGTCTTCTCGCTGATGGGATTGGCAAAGCTGATATCGAAATCAAATCCGATCTCATGTGCGATGGCCGGAAGATGCAGCATGGAATTCGTGGAGCAGCCAAGCGCCATGTCAACGGTCAGTGCGTTCAGGATCGACTCCTTCGTCATGATGTCTCTGGGCCGGATGTTTTTCCTCACGAGCTCCATGACCGCCATGCCGGCATGCTTGGCGAGCTTCAGCCGCTCCGAATAGACCGCGGGGATCGTCCCGTTGCCGCGAAGTCCCATACCGAGCGCCTCGGTGAGACAGTTCATGGAATTAGCCGTGTACATCCCGGAGCAGGATCCGCAGGTCGGGCAGACCTTATTCTCAAATTCGGTCACATCCTCCTCGGTCATCTTGCCGGCCGCATGCGCGCCGACCGCCTCAAACATCGAGGAAAGGCTCCGCTTCTGTCCCTTGACATGTCCCGCAAGCATCGGGCCGCCGGAGACAAAGACGGTCGGGACATTGACACGGGCAGCCGCCATGAGGAGACCCGGTACATTCTTGTCACAGTTCGGGACCATGACCAGAGCGTCAAACTGATGCGCGATCGCCATGCACTCGGTGGAATCCGCGATCAGATCGCGGGTGACCAGAGAGTACTTCATCCCGATATGCCCCATGGCGATACCGTCACAGACCGCGATCGCCGGGAAGACCACCGGCATGCCGCCGGCCTCCGCCACGCCCAGCTTCACCGCCTCGACGATCTTGTCGATGTTCATATGGCCCGGTACGATCTCATTAAAGGAACTGACGATACCGACCATCGGCTTCCGGATCTCTTCCGGGGTAAAGCCCAGTGCGTTTAACAGGCTTCTCGCGGGTGCCTGCTGCATTCCCTCTTTCATGTTGTCACTCAGCATGATCTCTCTCCTTTTTCCTGATGATATGATTGACGATATTTCATTAATAATCAAACCTTATTTTGAGCATCTTTAATGGATCCTCGCGGCGATCTCCGTTCCCATTTCCGCCGTGCCGACCTTGCGGATCCCGTCCGTGCTTCCCTCCTTGGGCATGATATCTCCGGTCCGGATGCCATCCGCGAGCACCTGCTTCACGGCGGCGTCGACCGCATCCGCTTCCCTGTCCAGATCGAAGCTGTAACGCAGCATCATCCCCGCCGAGAGGATCGTGGCGATCGGATTGGCGATCCCCTTGCCGGCGATATCCGGGGCCGATCCGCCGCTGGGCTCATAGAGGCCGAATTTCGTCTCATTGAGCGATGCGCTGGAAAGCATTCCCAGAGATCCGGCGATCATACTCGCTTCATCCGAGAGAATGTCACCGAACATATTCTCCGTGAGGACCACATCAAACTGTCCGGGATCCCGCACCAGCTCCATGGCGCAGCTGTCCACCAGCTGATTCCTGAGGGTCACATCCGGATAGTTCTTCGCGACCTCCTCGACCACCTTTCTCCACAGGCGGGAGGAATCGAGCACATTGGCCTTGTCGACACTGGTGACCAGCTTCCGGCGCTTGCGGGCGATATCAAAGGCCCGGACCGCCACCCGGCGGATCTCCGACTCGCTGTAGACAAGCGTATCGGTGGCCACCATCTGGCCGCCCTGCTCCACGGTACTGCGGGGGCCGAAGTAGAGGCCGCCGGTCAGTTCCCGGATCATCACCATATCAAAGCCTTTTTCTACGATATCGGGACGGAGCGGGCAGGCTGCCGCAAGCTCCGGATACAGATAAGCAGGGCGAAGGTTCGCAAAGAGTCCCAGGGCCTTGCGGATCCCGAGAAGTCCTGCTTCCGGGCGCTTATCGGGCGGCAGCTTGTACCAGGGACTGGTCGTCGTATCCCCCCCGATAGATCCCATCAGGACGGCATCCGCTGCCTTGCACGCATCGATGGTCTCCTGTGTGAGAGGCTCACCATAGGCATCGATGGAGCATCCCCCCATCAGGACATCCCGAAAGGAAATCTCATGGCCGTAGACCTCTGCCGTCCTGAGCAATACCTTTTTCGCCTCCGCGACGACCTCCGGGCCGATCCCGTCTCCGGGGATGCATACAATGTTCAGTTTCATGTGCTCACCTCCGATCCGAACCCTATATAGCAGATAACGCCGCCTCCCTGTAACCAGGTAAGACAGCGCCGGCTGCGATCATTTCTTCAGTTACTTTTTGGTGCCGAATCCGCCGAAGAGTTTCTTCTTCTCCGGCTCGGCAGCCGCCGTCTTTTCCGTCTCCGCCATCTGTACCGCCGCTTCCGGCTTCTCCACCTCAACGATGGCTTCCTTGACCATCGGGATCCGACAGTTTTTGTTATTCCCGAACTCCACGATCACCATGTCGTCGGACAGATCGATGATGGTCCCGATGAAACCGCCCGTGGTCCTGACGGAATCACCGACCGCCAGATTGGACAGCAATGCTGCCTTCTGCTTTCTCTCCTTCTGCTGCGGCCGAAAGAGGATAAAGTACATGACGGCGAAGATCACGATCAGATAGACGATCATCACCATGGAACCGCTTCCCGCAGCGCCTGCGGCTGCTGCATCCAGTATCATTGCATTCATTGCTTATCTCCTTTTGCGAAAGCTTGACATACCAATGATTAGGATACACTACCGGAAATAAAAAAACAAGTGGTTTTTTTAAGGCGTTACTGCTTCTTTACTTCCTCCGCCTCTTTCACCTTGTCCCGCGCGCTGTGATGATGCTCACGCTGCTGCTTTTCGGTCCGTCCCGTGCGGTCCGACAGTTCCGTAAGAGAGACCTTCTTCCTCTCACTTCGTTTTTCGTTGTGCGCAGCGATCATCGATTTTGCCGCACCGGCATTGACC
>JAFPTK010000088.1 GCA_017400305.1 Lachnospiraceae bacterium
AATACCGCATCGAGTCCGGCTTCAAACCGGAGAATATCTACTATCTGCCGGCCGAGGACAACTGGTGGGGACTGGAGTACGGCCCCTGCGGCCCGGACAGCGAGATGTTCTACGTCGACGACAGAGAACCCTGCGGCCCGGACTGCAAGCCCGGCTGCCACTGCGGCAAATATACGGAGCTTGGCAACGATGTCTTCATGCAGTACGAGAAGCATCACGACGGACATCTGACCCCGCTTCAGCAGAAAAATGTGGATACCGGCTGGGGGCTGGAGCGCATCCTCGCGTTCTTAAACGGCCTGGATGATGTGTACAAGATCGACCTGCACGCGCCGGCGATCGCGGAGATCGAGCGGGCCAGCGGACTCAAATACGACGCGGACGAGAAGAGCACCCGCTCCATGCGGATCCTGGCGGATCACACCCGCACAGCGGTGATGCTCATCGGCGATCCCGCGAAGCTCCTGCCTTCCAACACCGGGGCCGGATATATCCTGCGGAGACTGATCCGACGCGCGGTCCGTCATGCCAGAGCGCTTGGCCTTGCGAAGAAGGATATCTTAAAGATCGCGGAGATCTACATCGGCGTGTACGAGGAGAGCTATCCGCTTCTTAAGAAAAACCGCGATTTTGTCTTAAAGGAGCTCGGCCGCGAGATCGAGCGCTTTGAATCCACGCTGGAGAACGGGATGAAGGAATTCCAGAAGATTCTGGAGAAGGTGAAGGAGGGCGGCGAAAAGAGGATCGACGGAAGATCCGCCTTCTTCCTGTATGATACCTATGGCTTCCCCATCGAGCTCACCGTGGAGCTTGCGGCGGAGGAGGGCCTGAGCGTCGATGAGACCGGCTTTGCCGCCGCCATGGAGGAGCAGAAGCAGAAGGCGCGTGACAACCAGAATTTCAGCGCGAAGCTCTCCAAGGGCGAGGGCGTGTTCGATGGGCTGGATGCCTCTGTGACCAGCGAATTCGTCGGGTACGGCGCCACCGAGGCGCAGGGGACGGTCGCGGCCATGAGCCTCACGGGAGAAGACGGCGAAGCCCTGACAGAGGAACTGACACAGGGGCAGAGCGGCAGGATCATCACGGACCGCACACCGTTCTACGGCACCATGGGCGGTCAGGTCGGCGACACCGGCCGGATCGTGCTGCGCGATGCCGCCGGAGAGGAGACGGCGGAATTTGCCGTGGAGGATACGATCCATGTCGCGGGCGGCCGGATCGCACATTGCGGCCGCGTGGTGCGCGGCTCCGTTAAGAAGGGAGATACGGTGGAACTCCTGGTGGATCAGAGCAGAAGAGCTTCCATCTGCCGCAATCACAGCGCGACACATCTGATGCAGAAGGCGCTCCGCGAGACGCTCGGCGATCAGGTGGAGCAGGCGGGCTCCTATCAGGATGCAGACCGCACGCGCTTTGACTTCAGCTACACCGGTGCGATGTCTTCCGAGGAGATCGCCCGTGTGGAACAGATCGTCAATGACAGGATCGGCGAGGATCTGCCGGTGAACACGAAGGTCATGAGCCTGGAGGATGCGAAAAAGACAGGCGCCATGGCACTCTTCGGGGAGAAATACGGTGACGAGGTGCGCGTGGTCGATATGGGAGGCTGGTCCGTCGAGCTCTGCGGCGGAACGCATGTGAGCTCCACAGGCAGGATCGGACGGTTCAAGATCCTGTCCGAGAGCGGTGTGGCAGCCGGCGTGCGCCGAATCGAGGCGATCACCGGAGACAGAGTATATGACTATTACGAGGATAAGGAAAAGAAACTTCAGGAGGCGGCGGCACTGTTGAAGTCCGCCCAGGACGGCGTGGCGGATGCGATCCGCAAGCTCCAGGAGGAGTTGAAGGCTGCCCGCTCCGAGAACGAGAGCCTGAAATCCAGGCAGGCGAAGGAAGCGCTGGGAGATGTCCTCTCCCAGGTTAAGGAAGTGAAGGGGTTAAAGCTCCTTGCGACCAGTGTGCCGGGCGTCGATATGAACGGCCTGCGGGATCTCGGAGATGACTTAAAGACCAAGATCGGATCCGGTGTCGTTGCGCTGTTCTCCGATAAGGACGGCAAGGTCAATCTGGTCGTCATGGCGACCGATGATGCGGTGGCGGCAGGAGCCCACGCGGGAAATCTCATCCGCGAGATCGCACCGAAGGTCGGCGGCGGCGGTGGCGGACGTCCGAACATGGCACAGGCGGGCGGCAAGAACCCGGCCGGCATTCCGGATGCCGTGGCGGCCTGCGAAGAAGTGCTGAGCACACAGCTGAAGGGATGACAGGAATGGAACTGGATAAGAAACGGATCGTCGTTAAGGTCGGGACCTCGTCCATCACGGCGGAGAACGGAGAGGCCAACCTCCGGCAGATGGACATCCTCTGCCGCACCATCAGCGGCGTACAGAGCCTGGGATATGATATCATCCTGGTCTCCTCCGGCGCGATCTCCGTGGGAGCCAATAAGATGCGGCTTGCGCAGAAGCCGAAGGAAGTCCGGATGAAGCAGGCGGCTGCCGCCGTGGGACAGTGTGAGCTGATGCATCTCTATGACCGGTTCTTTGCGGAGTACGGCAAGATCACCGGCCAGATCCTCGTCACGAGCGACGATATTGAGGGGGCGGGGAGCAGGGAGAACCTGACCAACACCTTTGATGCGCTGTTGGAGAACCGGATCATCCCAATCGTCAATGAGAACGACTCTGTCAGCCATAACGAAATACAGTCAGAAAAAATGCTGTTTTCCGATAACGACATGCTTTCCGCCATCGTTGCGGTCTTTTGCCGGGCCGCGACACTGGTGGTGTTAACGGATATCGACGGACTCTATGATGCGAATCCGGCGGTGGATCAGGGAGCGCGGCTGATCTCCCGGGTCGAGCGGATCGACGACGGGATCCGGACACTGGCCAAGGGAACGAGCACCAACCGCGGGACCGGCGGCATGATCTCCAAGCTGGACGCGGCGGAATACGCGATGGAGCACGGGGTCGACATGTTCATCACCAACGGGAAGACGCCGGAAAAACTCTACGATATCGTCGATCACAAGATCGTCGGAACACTCTTTGCAGGAAAAAAGGTCTGATCCTTCGATCAGACCTTTTTGATTCTGATTGACCGCTTTTCCGCGGTGTCACCCGCGGCGAAGGGGGATATCATTCATAGGCCGGCTGCTGGATGACCACATACTTGTCATAGATGTCCGTCATGTAGGTCTTGACCATCTCGATATTCGCCATCTGACGGAGTCCCATATTGCCCATGGCGAGGGCGATCTCATCCGCTAACAGGAGCATGTTGTAGATCCGCAGCTTGAAGGCATCGCGATCGTAATCGTTGATGCGGATCTTCATGAGCGGTGCACCGAGCTTCACCGTCAGGTTGTCGTCCATGATCCCGGTTTCGAGAATCTGTGTCTCCGGATCGAAATTGACGCCGAGGACGAGATTTTCCTTCTCGTGCTTCTTAAGCTTAAGCTGCGTCTGGTGGCTGAGCTCCATCCAGTCGTAGAAATCCATGGTATCCGGATTCATCAGATACTGCATGAGATCTTCCTTGTGCTTCTCGATGAAGGAGAGGATCTGACTGGCGTTCGGGCCGGTGTAATTGCATTCGATCTTCATGCCGTTATCTGTGTTGACGAGACGGCATTTCTGGGCGACGTCTCTCAACTTGATGGAGCTTTCGGCCGTGCTGACCATCTTTAAGGTACTGGTTTCCGCTACCTGCTTGAATTCCATGATAATATCCTTTCCTGATCACGATGTACTCCGGGACCGGCCCGGCTCATGCGGCGATCCTTAAATCCAGGTCCGCCGGGTGGGTTTTGACCATGACATCATACCATGGTTCGGGAGTTTTGCAAAGGTGACAGATGGGAATTTGGATGCTATACTGTCAGCATGCGTAAAAGGCTGTTAGGAAATCTGCTGCCGGATGACGATGCGGAATCGGTGTTTGCGATCCCGTATGAGAAGTTGCGTGCGGAGGGGTATGCGGGACTGGTATTCGATATCGACAATACGCTGGTCATGCACGGCGCTCCGGCGACAGCCGCGGTCCGGGCGCTCTTCGATCGTCTGAAGGGGATGGGATTTCGCTGCATGATCCTGTCCAATAACCGGGAAGCGAGAGTGAAGAGCTTTGCGCTGACGGTCGGGGCCGATTACATCTACAAGGCCGGCAAGCCGCGTAAAGCGGGATACCGGAAGGCGCTCGATCAGATGGATCTGCCTGCCGACCGGACGATCGCCATCGGCGATCAGCTCTTTACCGACATCTGGGGAGCCAACCGGACCGGGATGATGACGATCCGCGTCAGTCCCATCGATCCCCGGGAGGAGATCCAGATCGTATTAAAGAGGAAGCTGGAAAAGCCCTTCTTAAAGAGCTATTTCAGAAAGCGCAAGAGCGGAGGCAGACGCGCGGAGCGTCGGGCGCTTCCGGCGGACGAGACTCGCAGGGGAGGGAAGAAATGAGCACAGCACCGCGTCTGTTCGGCATCATCGGGGATCCGATCGGACATACCCTTTCTCCCGTCATTCACACGCTGTTTTCCTCAAAAACGGGACAGCCGATCGAAGGGTATGTTCCCTTTCAGGTGTCGCGGGAACGGCTGCCGGAGGCCATCCGCGGTGCCCATGCGCTGGGGATCGCCGGGATGAATGTCACAGTGCCGCACAAGAGCGCGGTGATCCCGGAGCTGCATTCCATCGATCCGCTGGCGGAGAAGATCGGCGCGGTCAATACGCTGGTATATGAGGACGGCGGCTACCGCGGCTACAACACGGATGCCACGGGTCTGGGGATGGCGCTGCGCAAAGAGGGCGTCGCCCTTGCCGGCGCGCGGGTCGTGATCCTGGGAGCGGGCGGAGCAGCGCGCGCAGCGGCCTTTCTCTGCGCGGACGGAGGGGCTGCCGAGGTCCTGATCATCAACCGGAGTGACGACAGAGCGGAGGCCCTGGCGCAGGAAGTGTGCGAGAGGACCGGTCGGCCCGTGACCCGGGCGGTGCGTCTTGCTTCGTTTCTCGCGGATACGGAAGGGGAAGACAGATACCTGGCGATCCAGTGCACCTCTGTCGGACTGATGCCCGATACGGAGCACGCGGCCGTGGAGGATGCTGAATTTTTTAAGAAACTCTTCTTTGCGGTGGATATCGTCTATCGGCCTCTGGAGACGAAATTCCTGCGGCTTGCGAAGGAGGCGGGGGTCCCCACCATGGGAGGACTCTCCATGCTCCTCTATCAGGCGGCGGATGCCTTTGCCCTCTGGTTTCCCGGCAGTCGGCCGGACGACGCCGCGCTGGACTGTGTCATGCGCGTCCTGCGGGGAGAGCTGCGCGGCTATTACGGGATCAATCTCATAGGGTACATGGGCTCCGGCAAGACCACGGTCGGCAGAGAACTCGCGGATGTCCTACATTTTGACCTGTGGGATACGGACCGGATGATCGAGGAGAGCACCGGCCGTTCCGTGAGCCGGATCTTTGCCGAGGACGGGGAGGCGCTGTTTCGGCAGCTGGAGACGAAGACGTTGGAACAGATCAATGCGGCGGAAACCGGTCCTCGGGAGGATGGGGCGGAGGGCCTGGTCCTTTCCACCGGAGGGGGACTTCCCCTGCGGGAGGAAAACAGAACCCTCCTGCGGGAGGGCTTCGGGCGGACGGTCTATCTGCGGGTCCGGCCGGAGACCGTGATCCGGAGACTCGAGGGCGATGAGACGAGACCCCTCCTGGCGGGCGCCGATGCGGCGGAGAAGCTTGCCCGGGTGGAAGCGATGCTTACGGAGCGCGGCCCCGTCTATGAGAGCTGCGCCGATCTCATCATCGATACCGACGACAAAGAGCCGGGAGAGATCGCGACCGAGATCCTGAAGGGGCTCGCCGATCTGCGGGAAAAGGAGGAACGCGCATGAAGATCCTCGTCATCAACGGACCGAATCTCAACTTCCTGGGGATCCGGGAGAGGGAGATCTACGGAGAGGACAATTACGATTCCCTGATCGCGCGCATCCGGCATAAGGCGGAGGAGGACGGCGATGAGGTGATCTGTTTCCAGTCCAATCACGAGGGCGCCATCATCGACCGGATCCAGGAGGCCTACTTTGACGGGACGGAGGGGATCGTCATCAACCCCGGTGCCTATACCCATTACAGTTATGCGATCCATGATGCGCTGAAGAGCGTAGCGCAGATCATCAAGGTGGAGATCCATATCTCCGATATCGCTTCCCGTGAGGAGTTCCGACATCATTCCGTCACGGCACCCGCCTGTGACGCGCAGATCGTGGGGCATGGGCTGCAGGGATATCTGGAAGCAATTGATCTGATAAAAGACTTGAAAAACAAAACGGAATAGAGTACAATTTTACAGTCTATGGTTTAGAAACTCATTTTTGGGAATCGGGTCCGGAGTAAGCCGGATACTAAAAATGTATTAAGCAGAGGAGAAAAGGTATGATTTCAGCAGGTGATTTCAGAAACGGCGTGACCCTTGAGATCGACGGCAATGTGTGCCAGATCGTGGAGTTCCAGCATGTGAAACCGGGCAAGGGCGCGGCGTTTGTCAGGACGAAGCTCAAGGACATCATCAACGGGGGCGTGACAGAGCGGACCTTCCGTCCGACGGAAAAGTTCCCGACCGCCAGGATCGATCGCAAGGATATGCAGTATCTGTACAGCGACGGGGATGTCTACAACTTCATGGACACCGAGAGCTATGAGCAGATCGGTCTGAATAAGGACGTCATCGGCGATGCGCTGAAGTTCGTCAAGGAAAATGAGATGGTCAAGGTGTGCTCCTACAACGGCAATGTCTTTTCCGTGGAGCCTCCTCTGTTTGTGGAACTGGCGATCACGGAGACCGAGCCCGGCTTCAAGGGGGATACGGCCACCGGTGCCACGAAGCCCGCGACGGTAGAGACCGGCGCACAGGTTGCGGTTCCGCTGTTTGTCAACGAAGGGGATGTCATCAAGATCGACACCCGTACAGGCGAGTATCTCTCGAGAGCCTGAGCGGATCAGTGAGATCGGCGTGCGGTGCGCTTGCGCCGCATGACTGTATGCACCTGTAGTCTAATGGATAAAATGATGGCCTCCGACGCCATTGTTGCTGGTTCGAGTCCAGTCGGGTGCATTCGGGGAAAGCCGATAAACGGCTTTCCCCTTTCTTTCGCAGAAGGGATTTTCCTGTCTGCCGGAAGAGATGGATCAGGAATCATATGAGCAGAAGAAGACGAAACCGTTCCGGAGGGGTCCGGGAGATTCTTGTCTCCCTGTTGGATTTCCTCTCAGACAATAAGAAAAAAGTGATGCCCATCGTCCTCATCCTGTGTGTCGCGGTCACGATCTTCATCGCCATCCGCGCCAACCGCGCCGCGGAGAAACAGGTGACGTCCGATCCGGGCAGCACCGACGGCACCACCGGGATCAGCGTGGCGGCGGAGGAGGCACCGTTGGAACAGGATGTCTATCCGGAGATCAACGCGCTGATCGGCCGCTACTTTGAGGCGTACGTCTCCGGCGATGTCAGCATCTTAAATGACGGTATCTACCGGACCTTAGATGAGATCGAGACGGTCACCTTTGAGGAGCGTGCCAAATATGTGGACGCCATGGACAACCTCACCGTCTACACCAAGAAGGGACCGGTGGAGGACAGCTGGGTCGTCTATGCCTATACCGATGTCCGTTACATCGGCTGCGATGACTATCTGCCTGCGATGCTCTCTCTCTATGTCTGCCGCGATGACAAGGGGGAGTACTATATCAATGCCGACGAGAGCTCGCAGAGCGTCAAGGATTATATCAAGGCGGTATCCCTGCAGGCCGATGTGGTCGATCTGTACAACAAGGTCAATGTAGAATACAAGGAAAAGCTCGAAAATGACGCGATGCTCAAGGAGCTGGTGGCGGCGATCTATGCGGAGATCGACGAATCGGTCGGCGAGCGCCTCGCAGGTGCGGAGGAAGCGATAGCACAGGCCGCACTGGAAGCCGAACAGGAGAAATCCGATCAGGAGGCACAGGAGGTGACCGGGGAAAGCACCCAGACACCCGCACCGCCGCAGGAAGTTAAGATCCGTGCTATCACGACGGTCAATGTGCGCTCCTCCGACAGTACGGAGGCGTCTGTCCTGGGCAAGGCAAGGGAAGGAGAGGAGTACGTCCGGATCGCGGAACAGGGGAACGGATGGAGCAAGATCTCCTTTGCGGGAAGCGCGGCGTATGTGAAGACGGAGTTCTTCGAAGTGGTGACGGACGGTGCGAATGACACCCAGGCAGATGCCGGCACCGCCGCGGAGGGGAATGAAGGACAGGATACCGGCACGCAGAACGGAGGCTCCCTCGGCAGCCGGACGGTATCCGACGGGGTGCGCATCCGCAAATCACCGAGCACCGAGGCGGATATCGTCACCACGCTCTACAACGGCGCCAAGGTAGAGGTCGTCGCCAACCGGCCCGACGGCTGGAGCGAGGTCATCTACAACGGGAATACGGGATATATCAAGACGGAGTTCCTGGAGAATGATTGACAATCGTGCGGCTCCGCACGATGCCGATAGCAACGTAGATTTGTTTCAGTAAAGGAGACAGGACATGAATCTTTCACCACTTCAGAAGGCACGGTATGCATATGCTCCCAAGCTTCCCGGGATGCTTCGGGGCGGGATCTCCGAGATCAGCGTTAAGAACGGCGCTCCCACCGAGAGCGTGGCGGATCAGGACAAGATCCGGGAGCTGTTCCCCAATACCTACGGCAAGAATGAGATCACATTTGAGAAGGGCACCAACACCTCCGCTCCGAAGAAGCAGGTCGTGGGCGTCATCCTCTCCGGC
>JAFPTK010000089.1 GCA_017400305.1 Lachnospiraceae bacterium
CCTTTTTGGTGAAACGCATGCAGCCGAAACCGAGGACCGAGAGTTCCTGCTGGTTTTTGGGATTTGTGCGATATTGCATGATACGGCCTCCTTGTTGTTCGTTATGAACCGACATGATGCATTGTTTTCCGACGGGTGTGATGACTGATAAAAGAGAACGCGATCCGGATGATCCCGATGGCGGGTGTTGGAATAACGATGCCCGGTAACGTCTCCGAGAGGATTCGAACCTCCGACCCCTCGCTTAGGAGGCGAGTGCTCTATCCAGCTGAGCTACGAAGACAGGTGCGCATCACAGATACGCGCATCAAACACTTTATCACAGTTTTCATGAAAAGGCAACGGCATGCCGTGCAAAACCCTTGCAATCACCCGTCATGCGTGATATTGTAAGGATGGAGTATGATGATTTTCGCGTGGGCCGTGCGGTAGAGCGACTTCAGAGCAGATCGGCACAGCGATTTTGGGTATCCCGGCAGACCGGATCCCCGGAGAAGGGAGGTAGTCCCTATGGCAAACATCAATCCCATCATGAACCATGCGATCAATCAGGTGCAGAATCCGGTACAGAATCCGGGCAGGCAGGCAGAGACCGTCCGTCCGGTTCGGGAGGATGCAGGAAAGATCGATCAGCCGGAACGCAGACAGCCGGAGATCGAGCGCCCGGAGGCTGCGGACAACAAGCCGGAGCGCGTTGAGCGCCAGCCGGAGCGGGAATTGGATCATGTGATCGCCGTATCGAAGGATGGCGACACAGTACAGGCAAGCGATGAAGCGATCCGCGAACTGGATGAGGAAGAGCAGGACGGTCGCGTGATCGGTGATCCCGCGAACGCACAGCGCGAGGTGGAGAACGGTTCCGAGAGCAGACAGGAGCTTCTCGAACTGGAATTGGAGCGCAGTGCCGAGATCCGTGAGGCACAGATCGAGGCGGCGCAGGAGGAGCATGAGGAACGCCGTGAGGAGGCGCTTCAGGGGCAGCCCAACGCCGTGCTGGCAGATGAGGAGGAGACGATCGCCGAAGAGGGACAGATCAATTCCTTTATCGGGTACTCCGACGCGGAGCTGGAGCGTCTGGTTCTGCAGGGCGATATCTCCCGTACCGATTACAATAAGGAAATGGAGAGCCGCGAGGCCAAGGAAGAGGCCAGGGAGGAAGAACTGGCTGACTTTTCCCTCGAATCGACGAGAAACAATGCGGAGAGGACCCGCGCTCAGATGCAGGAGCGGGAGATCGAAGCGGCCTTTTCCGACGAGGCAAATGAGACGCTGAATGCCGGCGAGCGCGCGCAGGTCCTGCAGGCGATGCAGAGGATCGCATCCGCGCAGCCCCCGCAGGACCCCAATCAGATCGAAGCGCCGCTTCAGAACATCTCACTCGGATAAACGGCGGACTCTCGATCAGGCAGACAACGAAGCGCCGGGGCACTGCTCCGGCGCTTTCAGTTGCGGATCGGAAAAAAATCCGCTACAATGTCGTAAGCAGAGGACAACTTGATGAAAACAGGGTTACTATTCCCGGTCGTGTGCGAATGTGGGTGGCCTGTGAGTAGTGAGGAAAGCAGGAGGTAATATATGGCTTTACTGGAGATAAGGGATCTGTCGGTCTCGGTTGAGGAGAAGGAGATCCTTTCCCATATCGATCTGACGGTAGGTCAGGGAGAGACCCATGTGCTCATGGGGCCGAACGGAGCCGGAAAATCGACCCTCGGTTATACCTTGATGGGACATCCCGGATACGAGCAGACCGGCGGTACGATCACCTTTGACGGGGAGGATCTAAGCGGCCTGTCGGCGGACAAACGGGCAAAGGCGGGGCTGTTCCTGTCCTTCCAGAATCCGATCGAAGTGCCCGGCGTCTCCCTCTCGGGCTTTATCCGCAATGCGCTGCATGAACGAACGGGCCAGCCGGTCAAGCTCTTCAGTTTTCAAAAGAAGCTGGCGGCCGCGATGGAGATGCTGTCCATGGATCCGGCTTACGCCGACCGCGATCTGAACGTGGGGTTCTCCGGTGGGGAAAAGAAAAAGGCGGAGATCCTCCAGATGTTGCTGCTGCAGCCGAAACTGGCGATCCTGGACGAGACGGATTCCGGCCTGGATGTCGACGCGGTCCGAACGGTATCGCAGGGGGTGCAGGCCTATCAGGAGTCTAAGGACGGCGCGCTTCTCATCATCACACATTCCACCAGGATCCTGGAGGCGCTGCAGGTAGATCAGGTCCATGTGCTCGTAAAGGGGAAGATCGTGAAGACCGGCGATGCCTCCCTGATCGAGGAGATCAATAAGAACGGGTTTGAAGCTTATGTCTGAAAAACAGCAAGTAAACGATATCGACCGCAGTCTCTATGATTTTAAGGATGATGAGAGCGGCGGGGATTTTTACCGGATCGAAGAAGGACTGACCGAGGAGATCGTGCTCCAGGTGTCGGAGGAAAAGAAGGATCCCGACTGGATGCGGGATTTCCGGCTGCGTTGTCTGGATATCTACAACCGCACACCGATGGTGCCCTGGGGGCCCTCCATTGACGGTCTGGATATGGGACGCATCGCCACTTATGTCCGGCATAAGGGGGAGATGAAGACCGACTGGGAGGACGTGCCGGAGGATATCAAGAATACCTTTGAACGCCTGGGGATCCCGCAGGCGGAGCGGGAGAGTCTGGCGGGTGTCGGAGCCCAGTACGATTCCGAGCTGGTCTATCACAACGTCCGGGAGGAGGTGGCAGCGGCCGGGGTGGTCTATACCGACCTGGAGAGTGCGCTGCGCGGTGAATTTGCCGACATGATCCGGGAGCATTTCATGCATCTGGTTCCTCCGACCGATCACAAGTTTGCCGCGCTGCACGGTGCGGTGTGGTCCGGCGGATCGTTCGTCTATGTGCCCCGGGGAGTGAAAGTTGATATCCCCCTGCAGTCCTATTTCCGTCTGAATGCCAAGGGGGCCGGACAGTTCGAGCACACGCTGATCATCGTGGACGAGGGAGCGGATCTGCATTTCATCGAGGGATGCTCCGCCCCGAAGTACAACGTGGCCAACCTTCACGCCGGCTGCGTGGAGCTCTATGTGAAGCGCGGCGCGAGGCTGCGCTATTCGACGATCGAGAACTGGTCGAAGAATATGTACAACCTGAATACGAAACGGGCGCTGATCGAGGAGGACGGGGTGATGGAATGGGTCTCCGGATCCTTTGGCAGCGCAGTCTCCTTCCTGTATCCGTCGACGATACTGAAGGGGAATCGGTCCCGCATGGAGTACACGGGGATCACCTTTGCCGGAGAGGGACAGAACCTGGATACCGGAGCCAAGGTGGTGATGCAGGGGCAGGACACCTCCTGTGTGATCTCGTCCAAGTCGATCTCCAAGAGCGGCGGGATCGGAACCTATCGTTCAAGTGTGATCATCGGCAAGGATGCCCACCGGGCCAAGGCGTCGATCTCTTGCGATTCTCTGATGCTGGATTCGGAATCCAGGGCGGATACGATCCCGGCGATGGAGATCCTGACGGATGACGCGGATGTCGGACATGAAGCCAGGATCGGCCGTATCAGCGACGATGCGATCTTTTATCTGATGAGCCGCGGGATCGCGGAGGCGGATGCGCGTGCCATGATCGTTTCGGGCTTTGCGGACTCGGTGTCCAAGGAGCTGCCGTTGGAATATGCGGTGGAGATGAATAACCTCATCAAACTGGAGATGACAGGGGGCTAGACAGGATCCATGGAAAAGAGCAGACTGGCGGTGGTGAATGCGCTGCCCACGAAGACGTACCGCTTTTTAAAAGTAAATGAGATCGGGATCGGGATCCCGGAGCAGGCGACGGACGGAGGGGATCCGTGGAACGGGATGACTCCGCCGACGGGAGTGACATTTTCCCGGGTCGAGCGGCAGGAAGAGCTGCCGGATGAGATCCGGGCGATCGAGACCGGTATGGGAGCTTCGATCGATCGGGCCCTGTCAGACCACGGGATACCGGCGAATATCCTGACGGTGGCTGCGGGTGCCGCGATCGAGGAGCCGGTAGTGATGCCCGTCGCCGTCTCCTGTGGGAGCGCCACGATGACCTCCCTGGTGATCCGGGCGGAGGCGGGGAGTTCCCTGACCCTCATCCTGGACATGACGGGAAGCGATGCGGGCTGTGCGGCGGCGAGGAGCTTCTTCGGGCTGTCTACCCGGATCCGGGCAGAGAGCGGCGCCCATATCCGCCTGGTCCATCTGGAGCGGTTTGGCGCGTCCATCACCAATTTTGACGATATCGGCGGATGGTGTGAGGAAGGGGCGCAGATCGAGCTGACCACCCTGCTGCTGGGGAGCAGAAATGCCGTCAAGGGGAGCGAAGGAAGCTTCCTGGGGGCGCGTGTGACCTTATCCGGTGATACCTCCCGGTTTGTGAACCGCACCGGGTACTATTTCGGCGGGCAGACGTCTCTGGATATGAATATCGTCGCGGATCAGCGGGGCAGAGAGACGGTCTCGGACATGATCTTTCGCGGCGTGCTCGCGGATCACGCCTCCAAGACCTGGCGGGGGACGATCGATTTTAAATCCGGTTCCGCGGGTTCCGTCGGAGATGAACAGGAGGACACGCTGATGCTTTCGCCGCATGTGCGGAACAGCTCCGTGCCGGTCATCCTCTGTGCGGAGGAGGACGTGGACGGACGGCACGGGGCGACGATCGGACAGCTGTCGGAGGATATGCTTTTCTACATGAGTTCCCGGGGGATCGCCGTGGAGGAGGCCCGCCGCATGATCGTGCAGGCGAGACTGAAATCCATCGCCCGGGAGATCCCGGATTCCCGGCTCCGCTGGGAGATCGAGCAGTGGATCGAGAAAGAGATCGCTTGAACCGTCATTGATAAAGGGGATGTCTATGACCGTCGAAATGATAAGAGAGGATTTTCCGATCCTCGCAAACCACCCGGAGGTGGTCTATCTGGATAACGCGGCGACTTCGCAGCGTCCGAAGCAGGTGACGGATGCGATCACGCAGTTTTACGAGACAGCCAATGCGAATCCGCTTAGGGGACTCTATGACTGGAGCATGCGCGCCACGGCCCTCTATGAGGAAGCGCGGGAACATGTGGCCCGGTTCATTGGGGCTCCGCTCCCGGAACAGATCATTTTCACCCGGAATACGACAGAATCGATCAATCTGGTCGCGTACAGTTACGGGCTTACCAATATCCGGGAGGGGGATGAGATCGCCCTCACGGTCATGGAGCATCATTCCGATATCCTGCCCTGGCAGATGGCTGCCCGGGAACGGGGGGCGAAGCTTACCTGGCTTGAGCCGGATGCGGAGGGCGTGATCTCCGAGGCGGAGATCACGGCGAAGATCCATGAGAAGACAAAGCTCGTGGCGGTGGGACATGTCTCCAATGTCATGGGGGTGACCAATCCCGTGGAACAGATCATTGCGCGGGCACACGCGGTCGGCGCGGTGGTTGTCATCGACGGCGCGCAGGCGGTGCCGCATCATCCGGTCAATGTCGCGGAGCTGGATGCGGATTTTTACGCCTTTTCCGGTCACAAGATGCTGGGACCGATGGGGATCGGCGCGCTGTATGTGAAAAAGGAGATCCTGGATAAGCTTCCGCCGTTTTTAACCGGCGGGGAGATGATCGAGTATGTCACGCGGGAGTCCGCGACCTGGGCGGAACTGCCGCACAAGTTCGAGGCCGGTACGGTCAACGCGGCGGGAGCGGTCGGTCTGGATGCGGCCGTCCGTTATCTGGAGCGGATCGGGTTTGATTTTATCAGGGAACGGGAGGAAGCGCTCACGAAGCGGATGATGGAGGCGCTTTCCACACTTCCGTATATCAGGGTCTTTGGTTCGGCGGATCCGGCGAAGCATTGCGGGATCGTCACCTTCACCGTGGACGGGGTCCATCCGCATGATGTTTCCTCGGTGTTAAATGAGGATCATGTCTGTGTGCGCGCGGGACATCACTGTGCGCAGCCACTCATGCAGTTTCTGGGGGTCGGCTCGACGGTGCGGGCTTCGGTTTATTTCTACAACACAGAGGACGAGGTGGACCGGTTTGTCCGGGCACTGTCAGCCGTGCGGGGAGTGATGGGTTATGGAGATTAAGCAGCTTTACCGGGAGATCGTCAATGAGCACAATCTGCATCCGAACCACAAGGGGACGATGACAGATCCGACGCTCGTCCTGCGCGGTGTCAATCCGAGCTGCGGGGATGATATCAATCTGCAGATGAAGATCGAGGACGGTGTCATCACGGATGCGATGTTCGACGGTTCCGGCTGTGCGATCTCACAGGCCTCGGTCGACATGATGATCGATGACATCATCGGAAAATCCAGAGATGAGGCATTGGATCTCGCCGGGCGGTTCATGGGGATGATCCGCGGGACCGGAACAGAGGAGGATCTGGAAGCGTTAGATGAGGCGGCCGCTCTTCAGGATGTCGCGCACATGCCGGCCCGCGTCAAGTGCGCCGTGCTGGGATGGCATACCATGGAGGAGGCTTTGGCGAATCTGTGAATAGTAATATCAGGATCCGCTCTTATTTTTCAGGTCGATGACCAGACGGGATTCTTCATCCGGCTTTCTCTGAGGCGCCACTATCATGCCGGTCTTGCGGCTCTGGATGTAGTAATTTTTCCCGGTTCCCTTCACCGAGACCGGGGAATCGCCGACATGCTTTAAGAGATCGCGCTGTTTCTCGTTAGCGGTGTTCGGATCGATGCCGGTGCTGCAGGCAAAGCAGATCTTGCCGCTCTTAATGGGGGCACCGCAGATCTCGCAGGCTAAAAACACCTGGGAGTCCTCGGACATTTCCAGCTGATTACCCTCTAAGAGCATCGTGACGGATTCCGTCGGGACGCCGGTCGCCAGAGAGATCTGCCGGGCGGTGGCGGGGCCGGTCTCCTCCAGATATTTCCGCACTTTTCCGAAATCACTCAAATATTCTTCGCCGCATCGCGGGCAGCGAAAAACGCCGTCCCGTACCGGACGCGTTGCGCACTGGCATTTGAGGCAGAAATTGCCGTTCTTTTTCACGAGCTTCTGGAGTTTCTGGGTGAGCGGATCCGTCGCCATGAGAGACCTCAGTCCGGCATAAGCGGATTGACGATGTAGCCGTCTTTGATATAGTCATTTAATTCCCGGAAGGAAACGCCAAGACATTCCGCGGCTTCCACGTAGGTGATCCCTGGGTTGACCTCCTGCAGATACTTAAGCTTCCCGTACAGATCGCGCTCGGTATAGCCGCAGCCGGGGCAGGTGTAGACTCCCACCGTATAGGAGTAATTCATGGCGCGACCGCAGGAACAGTATTTTTGAGCATTCCGCTGCTGTACGAATTTCTGCAGATGCTGATCCAGTTTTGACATCGGCTTATCATTCATCGTGATATTATTATAAGATATCCGCGAAAAAAGTCAAAACCGGTTTATCCGAGAACATCAATAATCTTTGCCACCAGATCGGATTTTTTGGCCGGTTTCACGATATAACCTTCCGGCTTGAAGTCGACCAGGGTCTTGATGACCTGTTTTTTTTCGGTCATGCCGGTCAGAAAGATCACAGGGATCCAGGGGTAATCTCCGGATTCGCGAATGCTTTTTAACACGGAGGGGCCGTCCATATCGGGCATCATATAATCGAGGAGTATCAGATCCACCGGGTGTTCCTTCAGGTAGCTCAACGCCGCGGGGCCGGAGCGGACGGCTCTCACTTCGTAAAAGGCAGAGAGGTGAAGCTTGATCTGCATCAGCTGCTCCGGATCATCATCCACGATGAGGATCCGCTTCCGATTGGGCTGGGTCAGCGTATCATCGGGTTCGTCGAAATCAGGATCGGGTTCCGTTTCTTCGATGCTCAGCAGTTCCTTCTCCGCACGGAGTTCGATCTCTTCGAGTTTTGAGTAGAGTGACTCCATGGAGACCGGCCGCGGCAGGAAAAAGAGATTGTCCAACCGGGAGTTGTCCTTGAAAACCTTGTAATCTTCCTTGTCAGCCACCACGATCGTACAGAGCCAGCAGGGATCCGTGTATTCCAGCAGGACATCATAGTCCCGGGAGGTAGAGGAGTTCTCGTTTCCCAGGCAGATGATGATGACATGCGGGAGCAGATAATCCACTTCGCGCAGAAGCGCCTCGCCCTCCGAGGGACTGAGGGTGGTCTTATAATTTTTCTCCTTTTCCAGGTGATCGGCGATATTGACGGAGATCCGCTGGTTCTTTCCGGTTAACAGAACCCGGAATTTGTCGTCGTGCGGGGATCGTTTCGCGGACCGACGGGGACCGCCGAACGGATCCGAGCGATGCGAACTCAGTCGGTCGGAATCCGTCTGCAGATCGGAAGTGAAGTCCGAACTGAAATCCAGATCTAGAAAATTACTCATGCCACCTGCTCCCGGAGGGGTAAAAATGCGTACAATATATCCGACAGATAATACCATTGAGCAGCTGTCTCATCAATGCAAACGAGATGATCGGTCGTTTTCGCTGTCTGATCGGTATGTCGTATTACAACAGCACAACATGCGGACACAAATGAAAAAGCGGGAATTGGCTTATCGGTGGCGGACACAGAGGAAAAGAGGTGTTACACTGGACAGGAACGGCACAGATCGATCGCGGCTGACGGCAGAAACAGAAGGAGGGCAAAGATGATCTTTGATACCCATGCACATTATGATGATCCCCGATTTGACGGGGATCGGGATATAATACTCAACGAACTGGCCGGACGCGGGATCGGGACGGTGGTGGATGTCAGTGCGTCATTTGACGGGATCGAAGAGGTGATCGCGCTGGCGGAGCGCTATCCCTTCCTGTATGCGACCGTCGGGGTACATCCTTCCGAGGTGGCAGAGCTTACCGAGGAACATATGGCAAAGATGGCGGAGTGGGCAAAGCATCCCAGGGTGGTCGCCATCGGTGAGATCGGGCTGGATTATCATTACCTTAAGGAGGAGCGTCCCGAGGAGCCTGATACCGTTCGAAGCGTCGAAGACGCGAGATTACGGGATCGGGTCAGAACGGAAGAGAACAGAGATAAGGATGCGTTAACGAAGGAGACGGACCCGCCCCGCGACCTGCAGAAAAAGTGGTTCAGACGGCAGCTCGCTCTGGCAAAGGAGTTGGATCTGCCGGTGGTCATCCACTCGCGGGATGCGTCTCAGGACACGCTGGATATCATGCGGGAGGCGCACAAGGACGGGATCACCGGTGTGATCCATTGCTTCTCCGGAAGCGTTGAGACCGCGAAAGTCTATCTCAAAATGGGCTATTATATCGGGGTCGGAGGGGTGGTGACCTTTAAGAACGGCAGGACGCTCCGCGAGGTCGTGCGGATCACGCCGATCGAACAGATCCTGATAGAGACTGACTGTCCGTATCTTGCACCGGAACCGTATCGGGGGAAACGCAACGATTCCCGGTATCTGCCGTACGTGGTCCGCGCGATCGCGGAGATCAAGGAGTTGGACGAGGAGACCGTGATCCGGGTGACGGAAGAGAATGCCCGGAGGATGTATCGTCTGAAGGAAATCGATTCCTGACGGCCCGGGCAGGCGGGAGCGATCATGGGAAAAGGGGCTTCACAAAAGATCGCTCAGGGCGGCGTAGTCGGACAGGGACAGAGTTTCCCCCCGGGTATTGGGATCCAGATTCATCTGATCAAGCGCCGAACGGACCTGCTCCGCGGAAATCTGAAGCTGCGGGGCACCGGCAATGGCATTTGAGAGGGTCTTGCGGCGCTTTCCGAAGGCGGCGGAGATCAGGGCAAACATCCGATCGGGATCCTTTACGCTGACGGGAGGCACGTTGTGGCGGTCCAGCCGCAGCACGGCGGAGGTGACCTCCGGCGGCGGGTAGAAGGCACCGGGCGGTACCAGCGTCACGATCTCGGGGAGGGCGTAGTACTGTACAGCCAGAGATAGCGCGCCGTAATCCTTAGAGCCCGGATCAGCCTGCATCCGGTCAGCCACCTCCCGCTGCATCATCACGACAAAACGGGAAAAGAGATCGTCCTTTGGCAGCAGGGATAACAGGATCGGTGTGGTGATATAGTATGGAAGATTTGCCACGACCTTGACCGCTCCGCGCCCTGCGGAGAGCTCTTCGGCAAAGAGGCTGCACTGGTCAGTCTTTAAGATATCCGCGTTCAGGATCTCTACGCGGGGGTTGTCGGCGAACTGTTCCGCCAGAAATCCGGACAGACCCTTGTCGATCTCCACAGCGACCAGGCGTCCTGCGCGGGCCGCCAGTCGATGCGTGAGGGCACCGGTCCCGGGGCCGATCTCCAGAACAGTATCCCGCTCTGTAAGCTCCGCCGCATCGACGATCGCATCCAGGATATCCTCATCGATGAGGAAATTCTGACCGAACCGCTTATTCGGTGCCAGGCCGCGCTCGGCCAGCTGTTGTCGCAGAGTCGTTGCATTCATGAGGGTATTATAACATGATATTTCCTCCCATGAATCTGTTTTCCCGGGAAGAAGGATCATCGAAAGGGCCGGGCGATGGTCCTTGAAATAAATGAAAAAAAATCTTGCATTCCATAAAAAAATGGTGTACCATACCCTTTGTCGCGGAGACGCGGCATAAAACCGATATCTGATGCGCTTCTAGCTCAGTTGGTAGAGCACCTGACTCTTAATCAGGGTGTCCAGGGTTCGAGTCCCTGGAGGCGCACGCCGAGTACTGATTTTGACGGTATACCCGCCGGGGTCGGTACTCCTTTTTATGCGCGAAAACTACGAGCCGGGCGCAGGATGGGCGAGTGAGGTTGCGACAAGTTTACTTGTCAGCAACCTCAACTCGTTCATCCGGCATGCGGCGACAGCCGCGACCGAGCGAACGAAGTTCGCGAGGTGCGCCCGGCGAAG
>JAFPTK010000090.1 GCA_017400305.1 Lachnospiraceae bacterium
AGCACGCATTGTCGCAGGAGGAAGTCCGGCGGGTGAAGTTTCACCGTGCGCGGGGGATCGCGGCGGTGCATGCGGCGATCTATCGCACCAGACCCGATGTGAACTGTGTCGTCTACGCCAGACAGTGTTATGGATCCGCACTCGGTGTTCTGAAGCCGGACGGTCTCACAGCCGAGAATGCGGCAGGGGAGCTGATCCGGATCCGGGTGGCACCTTTTTCGATGCCGGGATCCGATGCGCAGCGTTCCCATATCCGCCGCATGGCTGCCAGGGACAAGTCCGCTTATTTCTTTATCATCTCCGGCGGCGGTGTGCTGTCCTTCGGGGCGACACCGGAGGAGACGATCGGCGCGGCGGTCTCGCTGGAGAGCTTCGCGACGGAGTGGCTGAAGCAGTTAGCCAGGACACAGATGGGCTTTGGTGTCGTGCACGGATTCGACAGCGTCCGGTCACCGGAGGGCATTGTGTATACACAGCCCGATACGCCGCAGCGTGTCCGGGAGATCCATGAGAGGATCTACGCCGCTCATCCGGATGCGGGGGCGATCGTGCATGACAAGAGCGAGCCGGCACTTACCATTTCCAGACTGCAGGGAAGCCTGTTCCCGCTCTTCGACGATTACATCCTGCTGGGGGCGGATGCCCGGACGACCTTTGTCTATGACGACGGTGCCTACTGCGCCGCGGTCAATGAGAAAGAGGCCGGATTCGCGGCCTTGTCGGTAGAAAAATCCTGCATCGCGCAGATCGCGGCAACCCGTTCGGACGGGGCACGGGTCATCTCAAAGCGGGATGTACGGCGGCTTAACAGAAACAGTCATCGCAAATAACCGGGAGGGAGAGCATCATGGCAAAGAAATATGTGGCCTACGTATCGAGCTATACGATCAGTTCGGAGGACAACAACGGGATCCGGGTCTATGATGTCGATGTGAAGAACGGGAGGCTGAAGGAGAAGGAGCAGGTGGAGATCACCAATTCCTCCTATCTGCGCGTGGCGCACAACCAGAAATATCTCTATTCCATCACGGATCTCGGTGTGGAATCCTACACGATCGCGGCGGACGGGACCCTCGATCTGCTCAATAAGGCCTCGATCAACGGGATGCGCGGCTGCTATCTCTACACGGATTATGAGGACAAGTATCTCTTCAGTGCCGGATATCACGACGGCAAGGTGACGGTCTTACGGCTCAATCCGGACGGAACGATCGGCAAGATCACGGACGAGGTTTATCACAAAGGTCTGGGAACAGCGGTATGGCGGAATTTCCGGCCTCATGTGCAGTGTGTCAAGATGACACGGGACAACCGTTTCCTGCTCGCCTGTGATCTGGGAATGGACCGGATCAATGTCTATGCACTGGATCACAAGACCGGGAAGCTCAAGGAGGCGGATATCATCCACTGCGACCAGGAGTCGGCGCCGCGGCATATGCAGTTTTCTCCGGACGGGAGATTTCTCTATGTCGTGATGGAACAGAAGCGCTCGGTGGATGTGTACCGGTATGAAGTCGACAAGAACGGAACGCCGGATTTTGAACGCATCCAGTCGATCTCTACGACAAAGGACCAGGATGTCATCGGTGTGGTCGCCTGTGCGTTGAAGTTCTCCTGGAATTTCAAATATCTGCTCACCTCCAATGCCGGGGAGAACAGTGTGACGATCTACGATGTCGATCGGGAGACGGGCCTGCTCACCCTGAACCTAAGCCTCCCGATCGCGGGGGAATTCCCCAAGGATGCAGCGCTGCTTCCGGATGAAAAGCATCTGGTCTCCCTCAATCATGAGTCCAATTCCATGACGTTCTTCCACTTCCATCCGGAGGATCATACCATCGTCATGAACGGGCCGGAGATCGCGGTGAACCAGCCGAACTGTATCATATTCTACGAATTGAGATCCTAGCGGCCCTTCTCCGCCGTAAAGCGGTAGAATTCTTCGATCCGGTCCGCCCGTGCGGTCATATTGAGGAGCAGTGCGTCCAGGATCGTGATGGCGCACATGGATTCCACCACTACGACGGCGCGGGGCACGATAACGGGGTCATGCCGTCCCCTGATCCGGAGGGCGACAGGCTCTCCGTCTCGGTTGACGGTCTCCTGTTCACCGGCAATGGACGGGGTCGGCTTGAAATGGGCGCGGATCACGATCTGTGAGCCGTCACTGATGCCGCCGAGGATCCCCCCGGCGTGATTGGTCTTCTTCCGCTGATCTCCCCGTTCGTTTCGCTCCGGCAGAAAGGCATCGTTATTCTCAGATCCCCTGCGCTCCGACACCTGTACACCGTCTCCGATCTCGACGGCCTTGACGGCACCGACGGACATGACGGCGTACGAGAGTCTCGCATCCAGTTTGTCAAAGACCGGATCTCCGAGACCGGCAGGAACATGATCTGCCAGGCAGACGACTGTCCCGCCGACGGAGTCGAGTTCCTCTCTGCACCCGGCAATATAAGCCATCGCTTCGGCATCGGCCTCCCGATCCGGCATGGCGGTTGCGGTCTTCGTGATGAGGGAGCGGTCGAAACGCTCCGGGTCGGCATGGACCGGCCCGATCGATGCCGTATAGGCGTAGCAATCGATCCCGAGCTGTTTGAGCAGCTGCCGGCACAGGGCACCGGCTGCGACACGGGCAGCGGTCTCACGTCCGGACGATCTGCCGCCGCCCCGGTGATCACGGAAACCATATTTGCGTTCAAAGCCGTAATCGGCATGGCCGGGACGGTAACAGTTCTTCAGTTCCTCATAATCGGCGGAGTGCTGGTCCGTATTGCGGATGAGCATGGCAATGGGGGTCCCGGTCGTGATGCCGTCCAGGATGCCGGAGAGGATCTCCACGCGGTCCGCTTCGTTCCGTGCGGTCGATACCTCGGAACGGCCGGGCTTGCGGCGGTCCAGGTATTCCTGGATCTCCCCGGGAGTGATCCTTACCCCCGCCGGGAATCCGTCGATGACGACGCCGAGCGCCGGTCCGTGAGACTCGCCGAAGGTGCTGATCTGCAACAGTTTTCCAAAGATCGATCCCGCCATGTGATTACCTCCTGTTCTCCGGTATTTTATCAGATATCCCGTTTTATCTGAAGAAATTTTGAGTTTTTTTGAAAATTTACTGGAAATTTGGTCTTCTTGAAGTATAATGACAGAGGTATAAGGAGAGACAGACGGTTCATGAGATACGATGCACCGCAGTTTGCACCGACCTTCCGGGAGGAAGTGGCCGGTGCGAGGGCGCGTTTTGAGAAACAGCATACGAAGATCGGCTTTCTGGCCAGGCCGGTGTGCTTTTTGATCCTTTTGGCACACCGTATTTTCATGTTTTTCTGTTTTCATGCCAAGAAATTATCCGGTGTCGCACTGGTATCTGCCGCTTTTGCGGCGAGTACGAGCTTTGCGTTCCCGGTGCTGTCCATGCATTCCGGCTTCATCTCTGACGGGGTGGATTCCGCCTACGCTCAGATCCTTGCGAATCCGGAGGCTGTCACTGCGGTTACCTACCGAAATGCGGTAGAGGAGTCCTCCGTGGATTTTGCCGGCGACGACGACGAAGCCCTGCCGGCCGATCCGTCCCTTTCCGAGGAGGAGTATCAGTATCATTCGGAGGGGGGGAACGATCTTGGGGATCTGGTATCCCTGTCGGATATGTTCCTGGACGGGGATGCGCTCACCTATACCGCAGCCGCGGAGGAGAGCACCGGTTTTGACAGCGGGGACTGGAATCTCATCCTGGTGAACAAGCAGCATCCGATCCCGGATGACTACGAGATGGAGCTGGGCAATATCAATGCTTCGATGCAGTGCGACAAGCGCATCATCGGGAACCTCTTCAATATGTTCCAGGCTGCGGCGGATGACGGCGTGACGCTGATCGTCTGTTCTCCCTTCCGGACGCACTCCCATCAGGTGGAGCTCTTCGACCGCAAGATCAACCGTTATATGGACGCGGGACTCACGTATATGGACGCCTATACCCGGGCGGCACAGGCCGTCACGGTCCCCGGCACAAGTGAGCATGAGATCGGCCTCGCGATCGATATCGTGACAAACGGTTATGCCACGCTGGATGACGGCTTCGGTGAGACGGAGGCCGGAAAGTGGCTGGCGGCCAACAGTGCGGAGTACGGTTTTATCCTTCGTTATCCCAAAGGCAAGGAGAGTATCACCGGGATCGAGTATGAACCCTGGCATTTCCGGTATGTGGGCCGGGAGGCAGCATCCAGGATCACCGAAGAGAAGATCTGCCTGGAAGAATTCTGGGACGAGTATCTATATCGCTGATCGGCTGATCGATCGGATCCGTATCGGGTAGAGCATATCTATGGCAGAATATCAGATCCTTAAGGAAGACGGGCGGGCAAAGCGCGCGGTACTCAAGACGGTACACGGCGATGTGCAGACGCCCGTTTTTATGAATGTAGCGACGGTCGCCGCCATCAAGGGGGCGGTCTCCACCGAGGACCTGGAGGCTATCGGCACACAGGTAGTCCTCTCCAATACCTATCATCTGCATCTGCGGCCCGGCGATGATACGGTCTACCGCATGGGCGGTCTGCATCGCTTTATGGATTGTCATGTGCCGATCCTGACGGATTCCGGCGGATTTCAGGTTTTTTCTCTCGCGGCAAACCGCAGGATCACGGAGGCGGGCGTTACCTTTGCCTCCCATATCGACGGACACCGGATCTTCATGGGACCGGAGGAGAGTATGCGCATCCAGTCCCATCTGGGCTCTACCATTGCGATGGCCTTTGACGAGTGCCCTTCCAGCAAGGCGGACCGGACCTACGTGGAGCAGAGCGTGGATCGGACGACCCGGTGGCTGGAGCGTTGCAGAAAGGAAATGGCGCGATTAAACCGCTTTGAGGAGACGATCAACCGGGAGCAGCTGCTCTTTGGGATCAATCAGGGGGCGGTCTATGACGATATCCGGATCCGGCATGCGGGGCAGATCACGGAGATGGAACTGGACGGCTATGCCATCGGCGGTCTGGCGGTGGGCGAGACCCACGAGGAGATGTATCACATCCTGGATGTCACCGTGCCGATGCTGCCGCGTCACAGGCCCACCTATCTCATGGGAGTCGGGACACCGGAAAATATCCTGGAAGCCGTCGCAAGAGGGGTGGATTTCTTTGACTGCGTCTATCCCTCGCGGAACGGACGTCACGGTCATGTCTACACCGCACACGGACATTTAAATCTCCTGAATGCCCGGTACGAGCTGGATCCCCGTCCCATCGAAGAGGGATGCGGCTGCCCGGCCTGCCGCCGGTATTCCCGCAGTTATGTAAGACATCTTCTCAAGTCCGGCGAAATGCTGGGACTTCGCTTGTGTGTTCTGCACAATCTCTGGTTTTACAATCATCTCATGTCAGACATCCGTGCCGCGATCGAGCGGGGAGATTACCGGTCATGGTACCGCAAACAGATCGATGCCATGCGAGGGGAGGAAAAGTGGCTGCCTCCATGCAGCAGAACATGGTCAGGCTGAAAAGCCTGGCAAAGACCTATGGTCTGCCGCCATGGATCTTCAGTACGGGAAATCCGGAGGAGATCTGTAATTTCATCATCGCGTGCGACGAAGGGGGACTGCCGTTAAGCGACACGGCAAGGGAATACCTGGATCGCACTCTGATGACGAGTCTGGATGTGTTGGAGATGATGGAGCTTCTGACTGCCCAAATGGCAAAATCTGAAGGCGTCACCGAAGCCCTCAAAGCCCACGACCAAATGTCCTGGGTTGCAGCTATGAACAGTATCAAGAACCGAGCGGAAGAAATCGTTCTGAACGATCTGATTTATAC
>JAFPTK010000091.1 GCA_017400305.1 Lachnospiraceae bacterium
ATCACCAGCCATGATACCAGTTCATCCTTGCCGCATCCGTGGAACAGCATGATCGAGAGCGGTACAAAGGTCAGCAGAGCGACATCGTTTGTGACGAACATACTCCCGAAAAAGCAGAGAAACACCATGGCGGCGGTGAGCCCGCGGATGTTGGATACGCGGCCGGTCACAGCCGTGCCGACCTTCTCAAACACGGCATTCTCCTTAAGCCCCTGGATCACGACCATGAGGGACCACAGGATGCCGAGGGAGCGCCAGTCGATATAGCCGCGGTACTGCGCATCCGGAGGAACGACAAAGGCGGATCCGATCGCCAGCACCCAGGCGACCGACAGGATCGGATCCGGTTTGCGTATGCTCGAGTCTTTCCATTTTCGCAGATAAGCAGCAAACCACTTTCTCATGACCGGCAGGACCTTTCTTTTCTCACGAATGACAACATGATATAATACTATATAGCATTGTCAATGTCGATCACGGATCGGTAAGGAGGAGCATATGCTGGGAAAAGTGGATCTGAAGGCAGTCTGTGACAAGGAATCCTACAAGAAGAAGATCACCCCGTTAAAGGAACGGCTGGCATCACTGGATCAGCCGATCAAGGAGGCGAAGCTTCCGGTCATCATCCTCTTTGAAGGATGGGAGGGCGCCGGCAAAGGACACGTGATCTCCAAACTGATCTTAAACTTTGATCCCCGGTGGTTCACCATGGTCAACACGCTGCCCCCGACCGCGGAGGAGCTTCGCGAGCCGATGATGTGGCGTCACTGGAAGACCATTCCGGAGGCAGGACAGATGTCCGTCATGGACCGATCCTGGTATCAGGAGGTGTCCACGCTCCGTATGGAGAACCATGTGGATGAGCTCACCAATCTCCGCCACATGAATGAGATCAACAATTTCGAGCGGGGGCTGGTCGAGAACGGCTATCTCATCATCAAGATCTTTCTGCATGTCTCCCGCAAGGAGATCAAAAAGCGCCTTGAGAAGCTCAGTGAGAAGAAGAGCACCCGCTGGCGTGTCACCGAGGCGGACGAGCGGAGCGTCAGGGATTACGACCATTTCTATGATATCTATGAGCAGATGCTGGAGTACACCAATACGCCGAATGCTCCGTGGCACGTGGTGCCGGCTACCGATGAGCGCCTCTGCACACTGCAGGTTTTTGAGATCGTCGCAGAGGAGATCGCCACGGCCCTCGCTCTCAGAAAGGAGCGGGAGGAGGCGGCGCAGAAGACCTCCAGCGTCATCATGCCGGGGCAGTATCATTTCCTCAGGATGCCGGCATTAAAGGACATCTCGCTCTCGGATAAGAAACTGACCCCGGAGAAATATGACAAGGAGCTGAAAAAGGAGCAGGAGAAACTCTCCGATCTGCACAATCGCATCTATCTGGAGAAGATCCCGGTCATCATCGCCTACGAGGGGTGGGATGCCGCCGGCAAGGGCGGGAACATCAAGCGGGTCTCCGCGGCACTCGACCCCAGAGGGTATGAGGTCATGCCCATCGCTTCCCCGACGCGGGAGGAGAAGAACCGCCATTTCCTGTGGCGTTTCTGGACCCGTCTTCCCAAGGACGGTCATGTGGCGATCTTTGACCGCACCTGGTACGGACGCGTCATGGTGGAGCGGATCGAGGGCTTCTGTACGCCGGCGGACTGGCAGCGTGCCTACGGGGAGATCAATGATTTCGAACGCCAGCTATACGACTGGGGCGCCGTGATCCTGAAGTTCTGGATCCATATCGACAATGATGAGCAGCTGCGCCGCTTCAACGATCGCCAGAACACACCTTCCAAACAGTGGAAGATCACCGATGAGGACTGGCGCAACCGGGAAAAGTGGCCGCAGTATGAAGAGGCGGTGGATGATATGCTCCGTTATACCTCGACCGATTTTGCTCCCTGGCATGTGATCGAGGGAAATGATAAGTATTACGCCCGTGTCAAGACCCTGAAGATCATCAATGAAGCGATCGAGGATCGTCTCTCGGAGGAAAAGAAGAGAAAGAGGTAAGACGGCGGGAGGAGCCGTCCCGGTTCAGATGCCCCGGAAATGACCACCCAGAGTGCCGTGTGCGTAGAGAGCGCGCACGGCATTTCTGTATTCTCCCATATCGCGGGCGGTCAGGAGGCTGCGGATGAGACGGGTGATGTCCGCTTCGTCCGATACCAGCAGGGCACTCATATAGAACCACAGCTCCTTTAACTTCAACAGGAGCTGGCGGTCGTTGTCGAGGATCCCGGCATATTCCTCCGTGATCGCAAGGACGAAGCGCTTAAGCTCCGGCATGGAGAGGGGGGCTCCGCCGGAGGCCTCCCGTGCAAGAACCGGGTCGGAGACGATCCCGCGCCCCAGCATGAGGTGGGATACCTGCGGGTATTCCTCCCGAAAGGCGGCGATATCCTCTGCGGTAAAGAGATCCCCGTTGTAGGCAAGGGGCTTGTCGGTATGCGCAAGCGCCCAGGCAAAGAGATCCCGGTGAGGTGTTCCGCGATATTGCTCCTGCTGTACCCTGGGGTGAAGGATGATCTCGCAGATGGGATAACGATTAAAAATAGGCAGTATATCGTAGAATTCTTCCGGATCCCGGATCCCGAGACGTGTCTTGACGGACAGCGATGCTCCGCTTGCGATAAAGGACGGATCGGAAAAGACCGCGTCCAGAAGCCGTTCCAGTGCGGCGGGATCTGCCAGCATCCCGGCGCCGCCTCCCTTTCGGACGACGGTCCCGGAGGGGCAGCCGAGGTTTAGGTTGATCTCACGAAAACCGAGCCCGGTGAGCTTCTGCGCAGCCCATACGATCTCAGGGGCATTTTTGGCCATGATCTGCGGTACGAGGATCTTCCGGAGAGCGGTATCCGTTTCGGGTTCGCCCTCGGCCGGGGTGATTTCCTTAAGATCCCGTTTTTTAAATGCCAGATTCGGATAGACGGAGAGGAACGGCGTGTAATAGCGTTCGATCCCTTCCGGGAACAGACGTCTGTGGACCCGCCGGTAGTAGCAGGTTCCGATCCCTTCCATTGGCGCAAAGCTCAACATGATTCGGTCCTATGTCAGTTGCTGCGCATGTTCCAGCGCAGCGTATTCGCCGTCCATTTTAAGAAGCTCCGTGCGGGTTCCCTCCTCCCGGATCCTGCCGTCTTCGATGAGGGCGATCCGGTCGGCATTCTGGACCGTACTGAGCCGGTGTGCGATCACGATCGTCGTCTTCCCCTGTGACAGCTCATCCAGGCTCTTCTGGATCTTTGCTTCCGTCACGGAATCCAGAGCGGAGGTGGCCTCATCCAGGATCAGGATCGGGGGATTCTTAAGGAATACGCGGGCGATGGAGATCCGCTGTTTCTGACCGCCGGAGAGCACCACGCCGCGTTCTCCGACCCAGGTCTGATATCCGGCCGGCATCTGCAGGATGTCCTCATGGATCTCGGCCTTGTGCGCCGCTTCCGCGACCTCCCGGTCCGTGGCATCCGGTCTTCCGTACCGGATATTGTCCATGATCGTGCCGGCGAAGAGGAAGACGTCCTGCTGGATGATGCCGATATTCCTACGGAGACTCTCCTGTGTCAGGAACCGCACATCCTGACCGTCAATGCACACCTTTCCCGCGGTGACATCATAAAACCGGGGAATGAGATGGCAGATCGTCGTCTTGCCGCCGCCGGAGGAACCCACCAGAGCATAGGTTTTGCCGGCTGGTATCCGCAGATCCACATCGGTTAGGACCGGAGTGCCGTCCTGATAGGAGAAGCTCACGTGATCGAGCAGGATCTCCCCGCGGACGTCATGCAGCTCCCCGGCATCCGGCGCGTCCTCGATCTCCGGCTTCGTCCGCATGAGCTCGAGAAACCGCTCAAACCCGGCCATACCCTGGGTGTAGATCTCCATGAACTGCATGAATTTGCGGATCGGCTGTGTGAACGCGGAGATGTAGAGAGTAAAGGTGATGAGATCGATGTAGTCGAGTTCTCCCCGCATGATGAGGAAGCCGCCGGCGGTGATGACCGCCACCTGCATGAGCCCGACCGATCCCTCCACACCGGCGTTGAAGCGCCCCATGGCCTTGTAGAAATCCACCTTGCTCTGCTTGAACGCCTCGTTGGCACGATCGAACTTGGCGTCCTCCGCCTGTTCATTGGCAAAAGCTTTGGAGGTGCGAATGCCGGAGATCCCGCTTTCGATCGCCGCATTGATCTCCCCGGTCTTCACCTTGACCTGACGGTTGGCGCGCTGCATGGAGAGGCGCTGCCAGGAACCGAAACCGATACAGAAAGGCAGGAGGATCAGCAGGATGACGGTGAGCTTCGGATTGATAAAGAGCAGCACGATCACAGCACCGAGGATGGTGATCGAGCAGGTGAGGGCATTTTCGGGACCGTGATGGGAGAGCTCCACGATCTCGAACAGATCATTGGTCACACGGGCGAGCAGCACGCCGGTCCGGTTCCTGTCAAAGAAGCTGTAGGAGAGCTTCTGCATGTGCTGAAAGACATCCCGGCGCATGTCAGCCTCGACCATGGTTCCCATGCGATGGCCGATGACCGTCACCAGATACTGGAACAGGGCACGGATGAGATAGGCGGAAAGCATGATCCCCATCACCGCGAAAAAGGCGGTAAACATCCGATCCGGCAGCAGTTGCAGCATGGACTGGCGGGAAACATACGGGAAGATGAGATCGATCGCCGCGATCGCGACCGACAGCGCCATATCGATCAGAAAGTCGCGCCGGTGCGGCCGGATGTAAGAAGCAAAGATCCGAAATTTGGAGGATTGATAATCGATCGGCGTTCTCTTCATGATGATACTTCCTTTTCCTGTAGTCCGAGCAGGACGGCGGACTACGCAGCTGTGATCCACGGCCCGCTCGCGACTGCGGATCGCAATACATCTATGCAAGTATATCATGTTTCGCGGGCTCCGCCATGACTTTTCCCGCCGATTCTGTTATAATGCGGATATTCTGACACAGGGAAAGGATGGCTTCATATGGGGACATTTGCTACTTTACAGGAAGCGCGGGAACACTTTATCAATGACCGGTTTGCCATGAACGCCGGGATGCAGATCGACGAGATCACGGAAGATACCGGTACCTGCAGTGTGGTATTGACGAAGGATCACCAGAATGCCTACGGCGGGATCATGGGTGGTGCGATCTTCACCCTGGCGGATCTTGCGTTTGCCGTTGTCGCAAATCAGATCCACAGTCTGTCGGTCGCCTCTCAGGTGAGCATCAATTATCTCTCCGCTCCCAAGGGATCAAAACTGATCGCCAGAGCACGCTGTTTAAGGAGCGGCAGGACCACCTCCGTGATCCAGGTGGATGTCTCTGACGACACCGGCAGAGATGTCGCGCTCTTTATCGGAACGGCGTTTAAGAAATGAGCATCCTGCCGGTTCATGATCTCGCACGGCCGGAGCTGGATGTCTTCGCCCGGCTCAGGGAACCGCAACTCTATCATTACTATGAACCGGAACCCGGGCTGTTCCTCGCGGAGGGAGACCGTGTGGCCGAAAGAGCGCTGGACGCGGGTTTTGAACCCGTCTCTGTCCTGGCCGAGGACCGTCTGATCGAAGGTCGGTTCCGGGCGATCCTTGCGCGCTGCGGTGATATCCCCGTCTATGCTGCCCCCTATGATGTGATCCGGGAACTGACCGGTTATTCCCTGACGGGAGGCTTTCTCTGCGCGATGATGCGGAAACCGGTCCCGTCCGCAGAGAGCATCTGCGACGGCGCAAAGCGCATCGCCGTCCTGGAACGGATCACGAATCCGACGAACGTGGGCGCGATCGTCCGTTCCGCCGCGGCCCTGAATGTCGATGCCGTACTCGTGACCTCGGACACCTGTGACCCGCTCTGCCGGAGAGCGATCCGCGTCAGCATGGGGACGATCTTTCAGATCCCATGGACGGCGCTCCCCGAAACCGGAGCATCCGAAGGAGTGCAGATCTTGCGGGACATGGGATTTCAGACGGTAGCGATGGCCCTGACTGACAATACCAGGGATCTCGGGGATCCGTCCCTCCGCTTCGGAGAGCGCGCTGCGTTGTTCTTCGGTGCAGAGGGAGACGGCCTGCGTCCTGAGACCATTGCTGCCTGCGATCTGGCGGTAAAGATCCCGATGCGGGCAGGGATCGACTCGCTCAACGTGGCAGCCGCCAGCGCGGTGGCCTTTTGGGAATTCATGAAGGCATAAACCGGTATTCGGAAAGGGGAAGTCATGACACTTAAGGAAGCTTATGAACCGTATTTCAGGATGGGTGCGGCCATCTCTGTCTTCAATCTCCACACACCGGCGGACTTGAAACTCCTGCGGGATCAGTTTAACAGCTTCACCTGTGAAAATGACATGAAACCGATGTATTTTCTGGACCGCAGGGAGAACAAACGGGATCCGGAGGCCTATGACACCTCTCCCGCGCTCCGCTTCGACCATGCGATCCCTTATCTGGATCTGGCCAGGAAGGAAGGGATCGCGATGCGCGGCCACACCCTGGTCTGGCACAATCAGACACCCAAATGGTTCTTCCATGAACGGTACAACGAGATGTATCCGCTCGCGGATCGAAAGACCATGCTTGCGCGTATGGAATCCTATATCCGCGGCGTGCTGACATTCGTCCAGACGTCCTACCCCGGCGTGATCTATTCCTGGGATGTGGTCAATGAAGCGGTGGATGAGGGAAGCATCCGAAAATCCCTATGGACAAAAACCGTGGGGGAGGATTATGTGCTGCAGGCTTTCCGTTTTGCGAGGAAGTACGCCGATCCATCCGTTGCTCTTTTCTACAATGACTACGAGACATCGCTGGAATGGAAATGCGACTTCATCATTCAGAACATCTTAAAACCCCTTCGGAAAAAGAAGCTGATCGACGGCGTGGGGCTGCAGTCCCATCTGCTCATGGATCATCCGGATCCGGAGGTGTACCGGGCCGCCCTGAAAAAATATGGGGCATTGGGGCTGCAGATCCATATCACGGAGCTGGATATGCACAACGCGGATCCCTCTGCGGGATCCATGCGCCGTCTGGCGGAGCGATATCAGGAGTTCTTCCGCATTTATCTGGATGCGAAAAAGAACGGAGAGGCCGATATCACCTCCGTGACCTTCTGGAATCTCAAGGATGAGGACAGCTGGCTCACAGGCTTTCGCAGAGAGACCAGTCACCCGCTGTTATTCTGCGGCAAATGCAGGGCTAAGAAGGCCTATTATGCGGTGCTCGAAGCGGCTGTGCCGAAGGAGCGGATCGATCGATGGAAGCCCGCCTATCCCGAAAAGGACTACCGGATGACCGGTCTTCCCCAGGGGGAGAAGGAATTCCGCCGCGCGTTGATCTGGACGAGTGAGGAATATCATTACGAAGCCGCCTACGGCTTTGTCCCCAATATCATGGCCTATCTGCATCCGGATACAGAGGCGCGTGATGCGATGCTGATCGTTCCCGGCGGCGGCTACTGCATGGTGGTCCCGCACGAGGGGGAGCTTCCGGCAATGGAATTCTACCGGCGCGGGATGAACGTCTTCGTCCTGACCTACACGACGGATATCACCATGTCGGTGCCGCTCAAGGATCAGCCGCTTAAGGACATCTCCCGCGCGGTGCGCTTCCTTCGCAGGAATGCGAAGGAATACCGGATCGCGGACCGGAAACTGCTCATCTGCGGCTTTTCCGCGGGTGCGCATGTCTGCGGCAGCCTGGCGGTCCATTATGACGATGTGCGGGATCCGGATCCGGCGTATCAGGCCTGCTCCAACCGGCCGGACGGCGTCATCCTCTCTTATCCCGTGATCACCACGGGGAAATATACGCACCGGGATTCCATACGGGCCCTGCTTGGCAGGAAGCCGTCCGGGGAGGAGCTGCGGTATTATTCCCTCGAGAAACAGGTCACAAAGGACACGCCGCCATGCTTCCTGTGGCAGACGGAGACAGACGCGCTGGTACCGGTGGAGAACAGTTACCTCTTTGCGGCAGCGCTCCGGAAAGCCGGCGTCCGCTTTGCCCATTATGTCTTTCCTGCCGGTTTCCACGGCCTGAGTATCGCAAATCAGGATTTCTTCGCGGGCTGGTCCGGCGGGGAGTACACGATGGAACAGGTGATGCGGGCCGCTCACGCGGTCCGGGAAGGGAAGGGAGTCCGGGTCAGCCGGAAGCGGAAAGCGGAACTCATCGCGCAGTTTTTCGGTGATCAGCCGGAAGGCGGCCCCGGGATCGACCCGAGCCTGGCCGGAGATGCGGGTCTCTGGTCGGATCTGGCCTGGGCCTGGATCCAAAGACTGTGATCGAGTGAAAGAAAAGAGTCACCGGCGACGGTGACTCTTTTTGCTGTTCTGCGGGTAGCCGGACTTGAACCGGCACGAGATTGCTCCCGAGGGATTTTAAGTCCCTTGCGTCTGCCAATTCCGCCATACCCGCGCACCTATCCAATATATATCCTTGCGGCAGACAAGTCAAGTTTATTGCTTTCTACACCTGAAAACGCGTCATCTCCATTTCCAGGATATCCGACGCCGCGTTCATATTTTCCACCTTGTGGGCGATGATCCGGATGTCGTCCGTCTGTCGGGCGATCCCCTCTCCGGTATTTCTTGCGTTCCGTTCCGTCTCTACGGACATCTCATAGATCCCGTGAACGGCATCCGAGATCTCGCTGCCAAACCCGTAGGCAGAGTCGGCAAGTTCCCGCAGCTCCCCGGCCGCCTCGGGTGAGAGGCCCAGGGCGCCGCCGTTCTGCTCATAGGATCCTGCCACCTGTTCCACCGCCGCGATCTGTTCGTCAAAGACGCTGCGGATTCCGTCGATCAGGGACACGATCTCGCGGATCTCCCCCTGTAAGCCTGTCACGATCCCGGAGATGCTCTCGGTCGCCTCCGCGGAATGGGAGGCAAGCTTGGAGACTTCGGAAGCCACAACGGCAAATCCTCTTCCCGCGGCTCCGGCCCTGGCTGCCTCAATAGAGGCATTGAGCGATAAGAGCTCGGTCTGGGATGAGATATTATTGATCTCCTCGATGATCACACCGATCTGTTCCGAGGAGTGATGGAGCGCCGAGACCTTGTCATAGGTGGTTGTCACCGCATCCAGACAGTCGCTGCTCTTTTGCTTCAGGGACGATAACATAAGCCTCCCATCCGCACTCCGGTCCCCGGCGTTACCCGACTGCTCTGCCAGCCGGTCGCTCAGATCGCGGAGCCGTCCCGTACACTCTTTCAAACGATCGCTCAGTTCGGCGACCCGCTCGGAGTCCTCGATCTGACCTGCCGCATTGCCGCTGATCCGACGGATCTGATCTGCCATCTGATCGGAATCGGTTGACAGATCCGAGAGCGCATTGGAACTGCCGCGCACATCCTCCACCAGGCGGATCGTCTCGCCCAGCACCCGCGCCACCTTGCCTGTCATGTGATTAAAGCTGTCTGCCAGCGCATCGATCTCCGATCCGTCGCCCGAAAGCTCCGCCTTCGCGGTGAAATCCCCCTCGGCAACCGCGTCGGTCACTTCATGCAACCGATGGATGGGGGCCTGGATCTGAACAGACTTACTCTTAAGGATCAGGAATGTGACCAGGATCGTGAGTATCTCGATCAACCCAAGGAGCAGCAGTAAGATGCCCCGATGATCGGATCCGGCGAATAGCAACGCGGCCATTATGATCAGGCAGGTCTGAACTGACAGGATCACAAGGACCGGTATCAGTAATTGTTTCAGAATCCCGGAACCGCTGCTGTACTGTTTCTTCGCGCTGTCCATTCGCGTATCCTCCGGTCGGAATCGTTGACAATGTCTTATCCATTATAGAATGATTCAATAAAAATGTAAAACCAAATATTTTTGATCAGAATTTCAGATTCTTTCCCATTGACGAAACCCGTCAAACGGTTACAATAGGGGAAAAACCGAAAAAAAGGATATCATGATATGAATCTCAGGGAATTACAGGCGGGAAAAAGCGGAAGGATCCTCTCGGTGGGCGGCGAGGGCGCACTGCGGCAGCATCTGCTGGATATGGGGGTGATACCGGGCTCCGTCGTGCAGGTGGTCAAGTTTGCGCCGATGGGAGATCCGGTGGAGCTTAAGATCCGCGGTTATGAGCTGACCCTGCGTCTGGCTGAGGCGGAGAAGATCGAGATCGAACCCGCAGAGGAGGACACCGAGCGGCCGGAGCGGGCGCACATCCGCGCGGAACACCCCGGCCTCGGCGAAAGCGGCCGCTTCCACCCCAAGGGAAGCGGAGATCCTCTGCCGGAGGGGACGCTCATCACCTTTGCTCTGGTGGGCAACCAGAACAGTGGGAAGACCACGCTCTTCAACCAGCTGACCGGTTCCAACCAGCACGTCGGTAACTTTCCGGGTGTGACGGTAGACCGCAAGGACGGTCCGATCCGGAATCATCCGGATACGCGCATCACCGATCTTCCCGGCATCTATTCCATGTCCCCCTACTCCACCGAGGAGATCGTATCCAGAGATCATGTCCTGAAGGAGAGACCGGCCGGGATCATCAACATCGTGGATGCGACCAACATCGAACGGAACCTCTATCTCACCATGCAGTTGTTGGAAACCGGGATCCCGATGGTCGTCGCCCTCAATATGATGGACGAGATGCGGGAAAACGGCGGCACGGTCAATATCAACCATATGGAACAGCTGCTGGGGGTTCCGGTGGTGCCGATCTCGGCCGCCAATAACGAGGGCGTGGATGAACTGGTATCCCACGCGATCCATGTGGCGCATTACCGTGAGAAACCGTTGAAGCAGGATTTTTGCGATGAGAATGACCACGGCGGTGCTGTCCATCGCTGTCTCCATGCCGTCTCCCACCTGATCGAGGATCACGCGCAGCGCGCCGGTCTCCCCGTGCGGTTTGCCGCCGCCAAGGTGATCGAAGGGGATGAGCAGATCCTGGGAAGCCTGGCGTTAGATCAGAATGAAAAGGAGATGATCGAACATATCGTGGTACAGATGGAGAACGAGCGGGGACTGGACCGCCACGCCGCTATCGCCGACATGCGATTCTCCTTTATCCACAAGGTCTGCGATGCGACCGTGAAGAGGCCGAAGGAAAGCAGAGAGCGCACCCGCAGCGAGCGGATCGACCGGTTCCTCACCGGCAGATACACGGCGATCCCCGCCTTTATCCTCATCATGGGACTGGTATTCTGGCTGACCTTCTTTGTCATCGGGGCGGCTCTCCAGAGCCTGCTGGAAGCCGGGATCAACGCACTGACAAAATGGACCGGACAGGCCCTTGTCTCCCTCGAGGTCAATGATGTCCTGCAGGGTCTCATCATGGACGGGATCTTTGCCGGTGTGGGAAGTGTCCTGTCCTTCCTCCCCATCATCCTGGTCCTCTTCCTGTTCCTGTCGCTCATGGAGGACAGCGGCTATATCGCCCGGGTCGCCTTCGTGACGGACAAGCTCCTGCGGAGGATCGGCCTCTCCGGCCGGAGTATCGTCCCGATGCTGATCGGTTTCGGGTGCACGGTCCCCGCCGTGATGTCGACCCGTACTCTCCCCAGCGAACGGGACCGCCGGATGACGATCCTGCTCACACCCTTCATGAGCTGCACCGCCAAGCTCCCGATCTACGCATTCTTTGTGGCGGCTTTTTTCCCGAAGATCGGCGGTCTCATCATGGTCGGTCTCTATCTCCTCGGGATCCTCGTGGGGATCCTCGTGGCGTTTGCCTATCGAAAGACGCTCTTTAAAGGCGATGCCGTGCCGTTTGTCATGGAGCTTCCCAATTACCGGATGCCGAAATGGAAGAATGTCGTCCAGCTCCTCTGGGATAAGGCGAAGGACTTTTTGCAGCGCGCCTTTTCCGTGATCCTCATCGCCACCATCGCCGTATGGCTGTTGCAGAGCTTTGATCTGCACCTCAGACTGACGGAGGATCCCGGGACCAGCATCCTGGCGGCCCTTTCCGGTCTCCTGGTGCCCATCCTGCGCCCGGCCGGTCTGGGAGACTGGCGGATCTGCACCTCTCTGATCAGCGGTTTCATGGCCAAGGAAAGCGTGGTATCCTCCCTCCGGATCCTGTTCGGGGAGGGCGTGGGGAATGTCCTCACACCGCTGACAGCGGCTTCCCTTCTGGTATTCTCCCTGCTGTACACGCCCTGCGTGGCAGCCGTTGCTGCGATCCGCAGGGAACTGGGCGGGAAATGGGCCCTGGGCGTCGTGCTGTGGCAGTGCGCGGTCGCCTGGCTGGCTGCGGTGATCGTCCAGCTCATCGGGATGTTATTGGGACTCCGATGAAAAAGAGGTGTCGGACCGCTGTCCGACACCTCTTTAAAACCGTGGACCTCCAGGGACTCGAACCCGGGACCGATCGGTTATGAGCCGACTGCTCTAACCAACTGAGCTAGAGGTCCGTTCTGTTCCGGAGCAGATGATGTCTCCGGAAAACACCCTGTCATTGTAGTCAACGCGCCGTGTTTTGTCAAGAACCGCCCGGTACGCATGTACCGGGCGGTTCTTTGCATCTGTGTCACATTGCTGACATGGTTACATCTCGACCACGACCTGCACTTCCTTTTTGGAGGGATCGAAGGGGATCACGTTGCCTTCCACAGTCGCCCCGTCCACGGTCATCTTTTTCACGCCCTTCTGAGAACCGTTCGTCCTGACGTCGATCTGATAGGTGACACCGCGGTATTTCCGGGTGAGTTTGAAATCACCGAAATCGGCAGGGACGCAAGGATCGACCGAGAGTCCGGACAGGGTCGGATAGAGACCTAAGATATACTGGCTGACATTGACAAAGGTCCATGCCGCCGTGCCGGTGAGCCAGCTGTTCTTGCCCTGTCCGAAGAAATGGGCATCCGCGCCGGCCACCATCTGGGAGTAGACATAGGGCTCCGTGCAGTGGATCTCGCTGATATCCTCGATGAAAGCGGGGCAGGTCTTCTTGTAGATCTCAAAGGCCCGGTCGCCGTGACCGAGAACCGTTTCCGCGATGGAGACCCAGGGATTGTTGTGGCAGAAGATACCGGCATTCTCCTTGTATCCCGGCGGATAGGAACTGACCTCGCCGAGTTCCAGATGATACTCCGTGTAGGCGGGCTGCAGGATCATGATGCCGTACTTGGTGTCCAGCTTCTCCTTGACGGAAGCCAGCGCCTTCTCGGCGAGCCCTTCCTTGACACCGACACCGGCCAGGACACAGAAGCCCTGAGGCTCGATGAAGATCTGGCCCTCCTTGCACTCTTTGGATCCGACCTTGTTACCGTGAGCGTCGTAGGCACGGACGAACCAGTCGCCGTCCCAGCCGTCCGCGAGGATCGCGGCATAGACCTTATCCACTTCCGCGCGCGCGCGGGAAGCCTCGGCGGTATCGCCCTTCAGTTCGCAGAGCTTTGCGTATTCCTCACCGTATTTGACGAACATGCCGGCGATGAAGACCGATTCCGCGACCGGTCCCTCGGAGGGCCCGAAGGTCTGGAAACTCTCGCCCGGATGCTCGGAGAAGCAGTTTAAGTTCAGGCAGTCATTCCAGTCCGCGCGGCCGATCAGAGGCAGCTTGTGAGGACCCTTGTGGTTTACGATGTAGTCAAAGGAGCGCTTTAAGTGCTCCATCAGAGGCTGCGCCTTGGAATCGTCGTTGTCGAAGGGGGTCATGACATCCAGGATCGTGGCGTCGCCGGTCTCCCGGATATAGGCGCTCGTGCCCGCAATGAGCCAGAGCGGATCGTCATTGAAACCGGAACCGATATCGGAATTGCCCTTCTTGGTGAGCGGCTGATACTGATGATAGGCACTGCCGTCCTCAAACTGGGTTGAGGCGATATCGATGATGCGCTCCCTCGCGCGGTCGGGGATCAGATGGACGAAGCCCAGCAGATCCTGGCAGGAATCACGGAAGCCCATGCCGCGTCCGATGCCGGATTCGTAGTAGGATGCGGAGCGGCTCATGTTGAAGGTGACCATGCACTGGTACTGGTTCCAGATATTGGCCATGCGGTTCAGCTCGCTGCTGGAGGACTCGACGTGATAGTAGGAGAGGAGATCCTCCCAGTATGCTTTGAGGGTATCAAAGGCTTTGTCCACATCAGCGGGTGTCTGATACTTCTTAAGAAGCGCGTGGGCATTCTTCTTGTTGACGATCTCGTCGGTGGGCTGGGTGCCCGGTGCCCATTTGTCGTCGTCGGGGTTTTCCACGTAAGCGAGGACAAAGACCCAGGTCTTCTCTTCCCCGGGCTTGAGTTCGACCGTAAGCTGATGGGAAGCGATGGGCGACCAGCCGCTGGCAACGCTGTTGGTGCCCTTGCCGGCGAAGACGGCATCGGGATGATCGGGTCCGTTGTAGGCACCGAGGAAGGCGTCACGAGAGGTATCGATGGCGTCCGCTGCGGCATTGACCGAATAGACCGCCACGTGATTGCGGCGCTCGCGATATTCGGTCTTGTGGTAGATCGTCGTGCGCTCCTCATCGTGTGAGAAGATCCAGGGACGACCTTCGAAGGCTTTGTCGGCTGCGAGTGCCTTCGGGAGCTCGAGCTCGATCTCACCGGTGGAGAGGTTGCGCTGGAAGTTCTTCATATCGTCATCCGCGTTCCAGAGGCACCATTCCACATAGGAGAAGACAGAGAGCTTCCTGGCCGCGCTGCCTTCGTTCTTCACCGTGAGCTTCGTGAGCTCGCAGGTGTCGCCCATCGGGACCAGGGTCAGGAGCGTGGCGGAGACGTCATTTTTCTTCCCGGAGAAAACCGAATATCCGAGACCGTGACGGCACTCATAGGCATCCAGCTCGGTCTTGACGGGCTGCCAGCCCGGATTCCAGACCGTGTCGCCGTCCTTGATATAGAAGTATTTTCCGTTGTTGTCATAGGGGACATTATTGTAACGGTAACGCGTCAGGCGCATCAGCTTGGCATCCTTGTAAAAGGTGTAGCCGCCGCAGGTGTTGGAGATGAGGGTGAAAAAATCCTGATTGCCGAGATAGTTGATCCACGGCAGCGGCGTCTTGGGTGTCGTGATGACATATTCCCGGGCCTGATCGTCAAAATGTCCGAATTTCATAGGTACCTCCTGAGAGAAGTGAAGGGTGAAATGTTACCGTTATATTTTATGACACGGAATCGCTTTTTGCAACGCATACGATGTTGGTGTATAATCTTTATTTATGATACAGTCCTTTTACGATGCGTCCTATTTGATCATTGCTTCAGTGATCAGTTTTTCGACGCTGGTCTATCAGATCATGGAAGGCAGGACGAGGAAGCTGCAGAACCGCATCTTCTCTCTCCTGCTCGTTCTCACGCTCACCGGAGCTGTCAGTTCCGTCCTGATCATCTTTATGCGGGAACCGTTAAAGACGGATATGACGGCGCGTCTCATCTCGGATGTGGCCCAGTATTTCTATTTCGTATTCCACACCCTGATGCCGGCGATCTTCTATCTGTATGTTGCGCTGGTGACGGGCGTGATCTATGCCAAGAGCCTTAAGCATCACGTCCTGGTCCTGATCCCGTGCGCGGTGGCCGAGGTACTGACGCTGGTCAATCCGGTCTTTCATCTGGTCTTCATCTATGACGCGGATCATCAGTTCCGGCGCAACTGGGGCGAGGGAGTGATCTACGTGGTATCGGCCTTCTATCTGGTGATCGCCATCACACATCTGCTGCGTTACTGGAAGATGCTCACCTTCCGCAGACGCTGGGCGCTTCTGTACAGCTTCGGGATCGCGGTCTTCGGGATCGTCATCCAGCTTCTGTTCATCAAGCTCCTGGTGGAGCTGCTCTTTGAGGCCATGGCCTTTGCCGGGATCCTCTTAACCGTGGAAAAGGAGGACGACCGGGTCGATGAATCCATCGGCGTGTACAATCGCAGCGCACTGCGTGCGGATGTCGCCAATTATCTGCGGCTGAACATGGATTTTCATCTCATCTGCATCCGGATCACCAATTCGGATATCCTGCAGCGTGTCACGGGATCCTCGGATTCGGAAGCGATGATCCGCGATGTGGCGAAATGGCTGATATCGGTTCATTCCGTCTATGATATCTACCGCCCGCAGCCGGCCTCCTTTGTCCTGATCATCCGTGACGATGACCCGGCGGTGGTGCGGAATCTTGCCTATGAGATCACCCGTCGCTTTGATGAGCCGTGGACCGGTCACGGGACCGATCTGAAGCTCAAGGCCGTCCTCTTCCTGGCCAAAGTCCCGGATGAGTATCGCACGCCCGATGAGGTCTTCCTCCTGTGTGACGGGGATTTCCCGGCATCCGAGACGAAACGGATCCTCTCCGGGGAGGAGCTGGCCTTCCTAAAGCGCAATGTGCTGATCGAGGACGCGCTGGTGCGGGGCTTCGCGGAACACAATTTCGAGATCCGGTACCAGCCGGTCTATCATCTGCGTAAAAAGACCATCCACGCGGCCGAGGCCCTTCTCCTTCTGCACGATGCGAGGATCGGTGTCATCCACCAGTCGGAGTTCATGCCCATCGCCGCTAGGAATGACATCACCGGCAGGCTCAATTCCTTCCTGATCGAGGAGATCTGTCTCTTCCTCTCCAGCGGTATCCCGACGGAGATGGGACTCACGCGGATCCTGGTCACCGTCTCGGCGTATCAGTGCCTAAGCCCCGGTTTCCTCGAGGATCTGCGCAAAAATGTACGCAAGTACAATATCGATCCTTCCCTCATCAATTTTGAGATCATGCAGTTTGCGACAGCATCGAATTTTGCGATGCTCGTCGAGATCCTCATGGCGATACAGGAAATGGGATTCCACCTGTCACTGGATCGCTTCGGTATGGGGGATTCCAATATCCAGCTCCTCTCGGCGCTGCCTTTTGATGTCATCAATATCGATCTGCCTATGATGGTGGGGCGGGGCAATGATGACATCGGTTACCGGATCATCGAGAATATCGTCCGCATGATCAGTCAGATGCACCGGCAGATCATGGTGCGGGGGATCACGGAGGAGGATCAGGTGGAGCGGCTCTCCGAGCTCGACGTGGATTTCCTGCAGGGGGATTACTACTCCAAACCGGTGAGCCAGAATGAACTGATCTCCATCCTGCGTGTGACGGAGGTTGCGCGCAGAGAGGAACAGCAGGCCCGCGCACAGAGCGAAGCAAAGTCCAGCTTCCTCGCCAATATGAGCCATGAGATCCGCACCCCCATCAACGCCATCCTCGGGATGAACGAGATGATCCTCAGGGAGAGCGATAATGAGAATATCATCACCTATGCGAGGGATATCGAACGCGCGGGGAATTCCCTGTTATCCCTGATCAACGATATCCTGGATTTCTCCAAGATCGAGGCAGGGAGCATGGAGATCGTGCTGGTGGAGTACGGCCTCTCCTCTGTCATCAATGATGTCGTGAACCTGATGCAGGGCAAGATCGCGCAGAAGCATTTGGCGTTTAAACTGGATGTCGATGAGTCGCTGCCGGAGACCCTCTACGGAGATGAGATGCGCATCCGTCAGATCATGGTCAATCTGCTCAACAACGCGGTGAAGTATACGCCGAGCGGCAGTGTGACACTTTCGGTGCACGGCGATGTGCTGGATGATGATTCTCTGATACTCAGGATCGACATCATCGATACCGGGATCGGGATCCGGGAGGAGGATCTCGGCAAGCTGTTCGGCACCTTCCAGCGGATCGATATGAACAAGAACCGGACGATCGAGGGAACCGGTCTCGGACTGGCGATCACCCAGAGCCTTCTGTCTCTTATGAGCGGCAGCATACAGGTGCACAGTGTTTACGGAGAGGGCAGTACCTTCAGTGTCCAGATCCCGCAGATGATCCTGGATCCCAAACCCATCGGTGATCTGAAGGAACGCTATCGCGCGCATGCCGCCAGCAGATCGACCTATCATGAGGCGTTCTGCGCACCGGAGGCCAGGATCCTGGTTGTGGACGATACGCCCATGAACCTCGCGGTGGTCAAAGGCCTTCTCAAACAGACACAGATTCAGATCGATACCGCGACCAGCGGTAAGGAATGTCTGTCCATGATCCAGAAGACAGCTTATGACTGTATCTTCCTGGATTACCGCATGCCGGAGATGGACGGTACCGCCACACTTCAGCACATGAAGGAGATGAAGGGTCATCCCAATACCGCGACACCGGTCATCGTGCTCACCGCCAACGCGCTTACCGGCGCCCGGGAGAAATTCCTCTCGGAGGGCTTTGACGATTATCTCTCCAAGCCGATCGAATCACGGAAGCTGGAGGAGACACTGATCCATTTCCTGCCTCCGGAGAAGGTACAGGTGATGGAGCGCACCGAAGAACCGGCACAGACATCGGCCTCTGAGAGTGCCATCGAGAACGATCCGGAACTTCAGGCGCTTCGCCAGGCCATCCCGCAGTTAGACATCACGGCCGGGATCTCCCGCTGCGGCGATCGGGAGGCCTATCTCCAGGCAGTGCAGATCTATCGCGAAGCATTGGCCCCCAAGAGACAGGATATTGAGCAGTATTATCTGTCCGAGGACTGGAAGAACTATACGATCCAGGTACATTCCTTAAAGAGCACCTCCCGTGTGATCGGTGCGATGGAACTGGGAGAGCGAGCCTGGGAGATGGAGCAGGCCGGAGACGCCGAGAACGATCTGCTGATCCGTGAGAAGACGCCGGCACTGCTTGAGATGATAGACGTACTCGCCGCGGCGTTTGCGACCCTGCAGACGGGATCGGCAGAACCGGATGACGCCGATCGGCCGGATATCGATGAGACGACGCTGGTGGAAGCCTGGCAGGCACTGGATGATTTTGTACAGCAGATGGATTATGAGGACAGCGAATTCGTATTGCAGGAGCTGTCGGATTACCGGCTGCCGGAGGAAGACGCCAGGACAAAGGATCTGTTGCGGACTGCGCTGGACGGCCTGGACTGGATGAAGATGGGGGATCTTATCCGGGAAGCGCTCGCAAGGAGAGAGGGATGACGATTTTTAATTTCCTGAATCAGACCGCGTTTTTCATGGGGGCGATCCTGGTGGTGGTCTCCTGCCTGATCTATTCACTGGCAGGACATCATACGGACCGCCCGCAGAATAATGTCTTTCTGATGTCCCTTCTCTGCCTGATCGTTACGGCAATGTGCAACATCGTGTGTGCCGCTGCCGCGTCGCTTCCGATCCCCTCCCGCATCGCGCGGCTGATGATGGAAACGGGGAATTATATCTTCTTCATCCTGCATGTGATGCAATCCTACCTGCTCCTGTATTATGCGCTGTTTGCCACCAGAAGCTTCCAGCGCGTCCGCGCACTGGCGCATGTGGCCTATGCGCTGCCTTTGGCCATCACGGAAGTGGTGATCCTGACCAATCCCCTGACACACTACGTCTGGCATATCGACGAGCAGATCCGTTTTGTCAGGGGAACCGGTGAGATCATGGTCTATATCACCGCAGCGATCTACTTTACTTTTTGCTCTGTTCTGTTTTTGCGACACTGGTCCGGTGTTACGAGGCGCAAGCGGCTGATCCTGATCTATTCCCTCCTGATCTCGGTCACGGGGATCATCGTCCAGTTTCTGTATGCGGCCGCTGAGGCCGAACTGCTCTTTGAAGCCATGGGGTTCATGGGCATCATGCTGGCGTTAGAGTATGACGAGGACCGCCTGGATACGGGAACCGGCGTGTACAACCGCACGGCACTGCTGCAGGATATGACGGCCTATTTTGAGAACGGTCGTGAATTCTATGCGATCTGTCTGCGCATCGCCAATATGGAGACGCTGCAGCGCGTGATCGGCGCGTCCGACAGTGAGCTGATCTTTAAGATGATCTCGGATTACCTGGTGTCGGTTCACCCGCGCTATATGATCTACCGCGTGCATACGACGGCCTTTGTGCTCCTGAATTTAAAGGGGAATGAGGGACAGGTGCGGTTCCTGGCCCAGATGATCGCGTGGAAGCTGGAGGAGGGCTGGGAGTACCAGGGGAGACGGCTGCCCATGAGCGGCGTCCTGATGTACGCCGGTATCCCGGGAGAACTCCATACGCCGGAAGACATCATGCTGTTGTGCGAATCACCGCTCAAGAATTATGAGAACGGCGCCATCCTGGCCGGTAACGATCTGCGGGCGATCCTGAATCGCGCCAATCTGGAGACAGCACTCCACCGCGGACTTACCGAGCACAATTTCCGCGTGTTTTATCAGCCGGTCTATGATCCCAGCGGGGAAAAGATCTGCTCCGCGGAATCTCTGATCCGCTTAAACGATCCGGAGTTCGGCGAACTCTCTCCGGGAGAGTTCATTCCGGCCGCGGAGCGGAACGGTATGATCGAGCAGCTGGGGGAATACACCCTGGAGGAGGTCTGCGATTTCCTGGAATCCGGCGTACCCGCGCGCATCGGGATCCGGTATATCAATGTCAACCTGTCTGTGGTACAGTGTATGAATCCGGATTTTGTCTCGCGCGTGAAGCGGATCGTAAGCCATCATACCGTGCTGCCGTCCTGGATCAATTTTGAGATCACCGAGACCATGGCGGCCATGGACTATTCCACGCTGGATGCGGTCATCCGGGAGCTGAAGTCGGAGGGCTTCATGTTCTCCATGGAGGGGTACGGAACAGGATATTCAAATTTGTACTCCATTTTTTCGCTGGAATTTGATATGATAAAGATGGACAGGCGATTACTCTGGGACGCGGAAAAGAGTGAGGACGGCTGGACGATCCTGGAAAACAGCGTCAGACTGGGACACGAGCTCAAGCACGAGGTGGTCCTGGTCGGTGTGGAGACGAAGGAACAGTTTGAGAATACGCTGCCTCTGAAGGTGGATTGGTATCAGGGGAATTACTTCTCCAAACCGCTGTCCCGGGAGGCGCTGGAAGAGATGGATCCGCAGGCGAAGCAGGCTGAGGACGGTATCTGACGGGCAGGAGAATCGATGGACTTTTTGGAATCATTGGGATCATTGGGCCCCCTGGGTTTATCGGGGGGAGACGACAGACCTCCGGTCAATAAATTCACGCAGAAACCGAACCATGTGCTGGTGATCAGTGCCAAGGAGGCCTTTATCTCCCGGGCGCTGCAGAAGAATCTGCGCGATGCGGGGTACGAGGTATCCTATTCCCCTGCAAATGTCGAGAGCATCTCCCAGTTTCATGAATCCGCCAACACCTATATCCTGTACATGGATGAGGATATGCGGGATAATATGAAGCTGTTGGTGTATCTCAAGGACATCAGCGCCGAGAATGACAAGATCGTGATCCTCATCGGTACGGATGAAGAGTACGAGCTCGCCACCAGTGTCCTCAACAAGGATCATCTGGCGGCGTGGTTCCAGCGCCCCATTGATATGCACGCCCTGATGGAAAAGGTGAAGATCCTGACGGACAAACAGGCCATGGAGATGCGTAAGAAGAGCATCCTGGTCGTTGACGACGATGTGACATACCTGCGCATGGTACATTCCTGGCTCAAGGAGAAGTATCGCGTATCCATCGTGAATTCCGGGATGCAGGCGATCACCTGGCTCGCACGCAATCCGGTGGATCTGGTGCTGTTGGATTATGAGATGCCGGTGACATCGGGCCCGTCGGTGTTGGAGATGTTAAAGAGCGAGAACGGGACGAGCCAGATCCCGGTGATGTTCCTGACCGGCAAGAGTGACAAGGCGAGCATCACCAAGGTCATCGGTCTGAAGCCCGAACGGTATCTGCTTAAGACGATCAGCAGGGAAGAATTGCTGGATGAGCTGCAGAAGTTCTTTGTCGGCAGGGAGAATCTCCTTTGAGATGAAGGACAGGGAACTGAAAAGCACCGTTCTCCTTCTGATCGCGGCGCTCATATGGGGCGTCGCTTTTGTCGCACAGGAGATCGGCGCGGGTTATGTGGACGCGTTCACCTTTCTCTCGATGCGCAGCTGGCTGAGCTTTTTCGTCCTCCTTCCCGTGATCGCCTGGAAAACCCGAGCGGCGCGGCAGGAGGAGCCTTCCCGTGAGAACGGCAGGGAAGACAGGCGCATGCTTCTGATCGGCGGTGCTTGTACGGGCTTTTTCCTCTTTGCCGCCAGCGCGGCGCAGCAGATCGGGATCGCAACGACCACCGCCGGGAAGTCGAGCTTCATCACGGCCATGTATGTGGTGCTGGTGCCTGTGGTATCCGTGATCTTTCGGAAAAGACCGCCCGCAAAGGTGTGGTTCTGTGTGGTGATGGCGGTTGCCGGCCTGTACCTGCTGTGTATGAGCGGGAAGCTGCAGATCGTCTCCGGGGATCTGTGGACGTTGCTGGCGGCGCTGTTATTTGCCTTCCAGATCCTGCTCATTCACCGTTTTGTCGGGAAGGTGGACGGCGTGAAGCTGACCTGCGCGGAGTTTTTCTTTGAAGCGGTGCTCGCAACGGCCTGCGTGCCTTTTTTTGCGGGAGGACTGACCGCAGACAGCATCGTTAAGGCCCTTCCGTCGATCCTGTACGCGGGACTGTTCTCCGGCGGGATCGGCTACACGCTGCAGACGCTGGGAGAAAAGCATGTGAGTCCGCCGATCGCATCGCTGGCCATGTGTATGGAGAGTGTGTTCGGCGCTTTGGCCGGATGGCTGATACTGCATGAGAGATTCAGCGTAAGGGAACTGTCCGGCTGCGGCCTGATGTTTCTCGCGATCTTACTGGCAGAGCTTCCGATCGACAGATTATTAAAAGGAGACAGGCATGAAGCTACTGAAGAACTTTAGTCAGAAACCCTGGTTCAACACCGCGATGGCGATCTGTATCGGCGTGCTGTTCTACGTGATCATCACCCATCTGTATCTCTTTATCGCGGCCTTCGCGCAGATCTACCAGTGGATCCGACCGGTATTCCTGGGCTTGATCATTGCTTATATACTGAACCCCCTGGTCAAGTGGTTTGAGAAGACGCTGTTCAAGGGGATCAAAAATCAGGGACGCCGCCGCGGTCTTGCCACGGCAGTGGGAATCCTCGCGGTGCTGCTGATCATTGCGTTTCTGCTGGTGTTGCTGATCCCGCAGCTGGCTGACAGCGTCCGTACGTTTGTGATGAACTTCGGAGGCTATACCACCTCGCTCATCGCAATGCTCTCCGATCTGCAGCGGGATCTGGCAAACTATCATATCGATCTGTCAGGTCAGATCGGCCGGATCGATGAGATCCTGGGATCGATCTCCTCCGTTATCACGAACAACATGTCCGGGATCGTCGGCGTGACCTCCAGTATCGGGAGCGGGGTGGTGGACGGGATCCTCGCCTTCATCGTCGCCATCTATTTCCTGGCGGACAAGCATCGGCTCAAGGAGGTGTTAAAACACTTTCTGCATCATGTTCTGTCGGAACACCATTATACGGTCCTTGCCAGCTACTGGAAACGCAGCAATGACATCTTCGTCCGGTTTATCGCATACGATCTGCTGGACGGTCTGATCGTCGGCGTCATCAACGCGATCTTCATGCTGATCATGGGGATCCCGTACAGTGTCCTGATCTCCGTGATCGTCGGTGTGACGAATCTGGCGCCCACCTTCGGCCCGGTGGTCGGGGCGATCCTCGGCGGCCTGATCCTTCTGCTGGTCAATCCCTGGTACGCTCTGTGGTTTGTCATCTTCACGATCGTGCTGCAGGTTCTGGACGGCTACGTCCTGAAACCGAAGCTCTTCGGCGGATCCCTCGGCGTTCCGGCGATCTGGATCCTCATCACCCTGATCGTCGGCGGCAGGATGTTCGGCGTACCGGGCATCCTGCTGGCGATCCCCTTCGCGGCGATCATCCTCTTTCTCTGTCAGGAATTGCTCCCCGATATCTTTGGGCGGAGTGAGGACAGCTTCCCAAAGAGCTGATCCATGGCACTGCACGGACCGGAAGGCAGGAGAGAAGCGCTCCGCAGAGCATGGCGGGGCTTTGTCCCCGGTCATGTCTCCAATCGCTTGGTGCTCTTCGTATACCATCTCTTTTCCGGACACGGGAGGTTTCGACAGCTTGGGATCCCCTTCGATCGGTTGGGGGAGACGGGAGTCCGGAACGGGTTTCGGCCGATCGAGGACCAGCGTCTGCGCGCCGGGGAGGCCTTTGGCCGTTCCACGGTAGCGCGCGCAGGATGCGAGGTGATCGCGCTGTACAACGCGGTCGGGACACTGACCGGGCAGATGACGGAGCCGCTTTCCCGGTGGAATGAGGTGTTCAGACGGCGCGGAATGGTATTCGGCGGGCGGTTCGGCACATCGCCGAAGGCATTGTACCGCTGGCTTTGCAAGAACAGGTTTTCCGTTGTGTGGGAAACCAGAGAAGAACTCTTTGACAAAACCGCGCAGGGTTTCCCCTGCGCGATCTTAAGCTATTATAATGACAGATCCGACCTTTTCCGCGGTGTCCACACCGTGTGCCTGACGAGAGAGGGAAACGGCTTTGTGGCGCACAATCTGACGGAGGACGGAAATCGCGGTCCGGTTTATCCGGGGATCCGGGAACTGCTTCAGACGGCTTCGAGCGGCAAAGCGAAAGGGCTGTGCCTGATCGGAGTCGGCCCCCGTAAGGATCCCTGACGGATCACTCGGCGGCTTCGGTCGTCTCCTCAGCAGCATCCTCCGCTGTGTCTTCCGTGGCGGTATCCTCGCCGGCATCGGCGCCCTCTTCGGAATCCAGCTCCGTCTCGATGGCGGTATCCTCGGCAAGATCAGCTTCAGCAGCCATACGGTTTCTCACGACGAGTGCGACGATCAGCGCGACAAGCGCTACAGCGACGATCAGTGCCACGATGCGGACGATCCGGCGGACCTTTTTCTGCTTCGCGACCTGGGCCTTCTTGCCCTGCTTTTCCTTCTTGTGAGCATCTACTTTCTGCTGGCTCATGGCTTCTCCTTTGTGATCCTGATGATGTTATGGCAACCGCTCACAGCCTCATATGCTTTTGCACCGGGCCGGGAACAGTGAAACTTGGTTCAAAACGGAAAGATTATAGCAGATTCGCTGCCGGCAGGCAAGCACGCGTTTAAAGCAATTAAAAAGGCTGCCTGCTACATAAGCTCCATACACATGGGCTTGGGGGACCTTGGGGAGATCTGCGGCAGACAGCCTAATATCATACTATCAAAGGGATTCCCTCTTGTGAAACTGTAAATCATTTAATATAATACAGGAAATATCCTGTGGAGGCTTTTTGCTATGACTTTTCAGAATCTGGATTATTTCATTGCCACTGCAACGGAACAGAGCTTTACCAGAGCCGCAGCCAAGCTTTTTATCACCCAGCAGTCCTTAAGCGGTCAGATAGCCGCAATGGAGCGGGAGCTGGGCTGTCAGCTGTTCGTCCGCACCAAGCCGCTGCAGCTTACAAAAGCAGGAAAACTATTGTATAACTATTCGACGGAGATCATGCGCGAGTACCGGAAGATGAAGAACGACATGAAACTCATGGCGAGACAGACACCGGGGGAACTCACCATCGGGATATCGTTTACTGGGGCGATCCCGCCGCTCAAGAATCTGATCTCCGAATATCTCAAGGTGAAGCCGGGGATTCGGATCCGGGTGCTGGAGATGCCGGAGGGAGATATGATCTCGCGTCTGCGGGACGGGACCGTCGATTTCGCGATCACACACTTCCCGGAACATGATCCGGCGTTTACCAGATTCGAGATCTTTGAGGAAGAGATCGTGCTGTTAGTTGCGACGGAGCTGCTGGATGCCTGCTTTGGTGAGAACCGGGAGGCTGTGGTACGCGAGATTGTGACAAAAGGGGATTATTCTCTTCTGAAGGCCTGCCCCTATATTCACAGCAGACGCAATAATATCGTATCGCGCTTCGCGGAGCGGTTCATGGGGGAGTATATCCCGACACCGCTTGTCAGCGCGGAATCGGATTCCCTTGAGACGCTGATGGAGCTGTGCAAGAGCAGTGTGGGCTTTTCTTTTTTCCCACGGTCCATCACACGGGATATGCTCAATGAGGAAGAACTTAAGAAGCTGCAGGTATTCCGGCTGGGAGAGAGCGCGAAGTTCACGATGCACTATGGCTACCTGAAGGATGCTCCCCGCAATGAGTCCTTCCGAAAATTCCTGGAGGTCATGGATAAGCTGCGGCCTTGATCCGATCGCCAACCCGGCCGGGAGCGCAGACCGACAGACGGGGACGCGATCCAGCCCGGGAGGACAGCTCAGCCGGCGAGAACGCCGATGAACATGGTGACGACCATGGCAATGACGAGTGCGAGAGCAATGATGCGGACTACTTTGTTGTTCATCATGACGAGAGACTCCTTTGCAAACGAGAAGCGTCACCCGTGTGAACGGGAAGTGACGCGTATCTGTTTTCCCTGACGTATGGATTATACGCGCGGGCGGGACGGATTTCAAATGGTTTTCCTGCGGAAGGGGATGCTTTTGTCTGCCGCGTCAGTTCTTCTCCCGGAGCGCGCGCATGGAATTTAAGATGGCAAGGACCGCGACGCCGACGTCCGCGAAGACGGCGAGCCACATGGTGGCAAGCCCCAGAGCGCCCAGTGTCAGGACGAGAAGCTTGACGCCGATCGCGAAGACCACATTTTCTCTCACGATCCGCAGCGTCTTTCGCCCGATCCGGATCAGACGCGCGATCTTTAAGATATCATCATCCATCAGTACGATGTCCGCCGCTTCGATGGCGGCATCCGACCCGAGACTTCCCATGGCGATCCCCACATCGGCGCGCATCAGGACCGGAGCGTCATTGATCCCGTCGCCCACAAAGGCGAGCTTATCGCGGCCCGTGCAGCTTTTCAGGAGAGCCTCCACGGCATCGACCTTGTCGGCGGGAAGGAGTTCCGAGCGGACCTCATCGATGGAGAGCGCCTTGGCAACGGCATCGGCAGCCTCCTTTCGATCTCCGGTGAGCATGACGGTCCTGCGGATACCGGCGCGCTTCATGGATGCGATGGCTTCGACCGCCCCCTCCTTGATCCCGTCCGATATTAAGAGCGAACCGGAGAAGGCGCCGTCATAGGCCACATAGACGACCGTGCCGGGGTCATTGCAAATAACAGGTGTTATGTTATTATCCTTAAGCAGCGCGGCATTTCCGACTAAGAGGGGATGACCGTCGAGTTCACAGGAGACACCGTGCCCTGCGATCTCCTGCAGGTTTTGGACGCGGCCGGGCTTCAGAACGGCTTCCCCGACAGCGGTTGCTGCGGTGCCCGCATAGGCCTGCCGGATCGAGGCGGCGATGGGGTGGTTTGAGAGGGATTCCCCGTAAGCGGCGAGCTCAAGCAGCTTTTCGGGAGCCAGACCGGAGACGGGATTCAGCCGGCTGACGCGGAATTCTCCTTTGGTGAGGGTGCCGGTCTTGTCCATGACGATGACGGACGCGTCCGCGATGGCTTCCAGATAGTTGCTGCCCTTGACCAGGACGCCGATCCGGGAGGCGGCGCCGATGCCGCCGAAGAAACCGAGCGGTACCGAGATCACGAGGGCGCAGGGACAGGAGACGATCAGAAAGACGCAGGCTCTGCTGATCCAGTCCTCCCAGCGCGGGGCATTCCCGGTAAGGAGCAGGATCAGGGGCGGGATCACGGCCAGAAGGACCGCTCCGATGGTGACGACCGGCGTGTAGTAACGGGCGAAGCGGGTGATGAAATTTTCGAGCTTCGCCTTTCTTGTACTGGCATTTTCCACCATATCCAGGATCTTTGCGACGGTGGAATCTTCGTAGGCCTTGTCCACCTGAACACGCAGGATACCTTCACCGTTGACGCAGCCGCTGATGACGGCATCGCCCTCCGAGACATGACGGGGGACGGATTCACCGGTCAGAGCGGCGGTGTCGATGAAGGAATCCCCGGTGAGGATCGTGCCGTCTAACGGGATCTTTTCGCCGGGCTTGATCACAATGACGCTTCCGATCTCAACCTCATCCGGATCGACCTCTTCGATGCCGCCGTCCGGGAGTTCCCGATTAGCATATTCCGGCGCGATGCTCATCATCTCCGTGATGGACTGCCGGGAGCGTCCGACGGCAAAGCTCTGGAAGAGCTCGCCGATCTGATAGAAGAGCATGACCGCCAGCGCTTCGGAGTATTCCCCGACGCCGAAGGCCGCGAAAGTCGCGATCATCATGAGGAAGTTCTCATCGAAGACCTGTCCGTTCCGGATGTTCTTAAATGCCCGGCGGATGACATCGTAACCGATGAGCAGGTAGGGCAGGAGATAGATCGGGAAGAGGATGAACACCGGGAGGCCGTCCATGAGATGCAGTGCGTGATCGCAGATCATGAGGACGGCGAAGATCGCCAAAGTGATGAGGATCCGTGTGCGTACGACTTTCTGCTTCTTTGTCATGATAGGCTGCTCCCGATGATATTCATCCTGTGACAGACATGGGATAAACCTGACCGGAGGTCCCGGTCAGGCAATCTGCATCTCGAATTCGTCCTCGACCTTTTTGGCGGCCTTGTAGGCAGCCTGCACGACGGCCTCGAACTCTTCCTCCGCCGCTTCGATCGTGGCCTTCTGTGTGAGGAAGTTGACACTCGCGTTGATGACGCCGGGGACCTTTTTCATGGCCTCCTCGACCTTGGCCGCGCAGTTTGCGCAATCCACTTCACAGGCATACTTCTTTTTCATGTTGTGCTCCTTTCTGAGTCATTCCTCGATGTGTTCGCGTCCCTGGTCGATGATCGTACGGACATGCTCATCCGCCAGGAAGTAGATGATGCTCTTGCCCTCGCGCCGGCTGCCGACCAGGTGCGCGCTCTTTAAGATGCGCAACTGATGCGACACGGCGGACTGTGTCATGGAGAGGATCTCGGCGAGGTCGTTGACGCAGATCTCGTGATCGAACAGTGCGAAGAGGATCCGCATCCGCGTGGAATCACCGAAGATCTTGAACAGCTCCGCCAGGTCGAAGATCTCCTCCTCGTCAGGCATATTCAATTGACCAACATATGAACATTTATTCATATGTTCACGATATCACGCGTGAGAGAGGATGTCAAGAGAAAAAGCAAAAAAAACGGAAAGCCGTATTGATCGGCTTTCCGCTTCTGTCGGAGTGACTGGATTCGAACCAGCGGGTCCGAGCCCCTGACCCTGCTCTAACAACTCCTGTATAATTGAATCGGAGTGACTGGATTCGAACCAGCGGGTCCGAGCCCCTGACCCTGCTCTAACAACTCCTGTATAATTGAATCGGAGTGACTGGATTCGAACCAGCGGGACCGAGCCCCTAAACCTGCTCTAACAACTCCTGTAAA
>JAFPTK010000092.1 GCA_017400305.1 Lachnospiraceae bacterium
ACTCTCACTTTAAATTTGTCCTTTTTCAAGACCTGCTGGTCTTGCTTCGTTCTCTTTTTACTTTGAGTGTTCTTCCGAACAATCCTCATTCTTTTTAAGGAATTATTCGGGGTTGCATCACTGTTCAGTTGTCAAGGTTCTCCTGCTCGCTTTTCCCTTTCGGGCGAGAGCGTTATCTATCTTAACACCCGTTTTTATGGATTGCAAGCGAATTTTTCACTTTTTTAAAAAAAGTTTTAAGAACACCAAATATGGTGGCAAACCCTTTAAAAACGCCTATCCCTTGCGCTTTCACATGGTAACGTGTCACCCAGTCAACGCAAATGACGCGCCTTTATGGGAGCATTCATCAGGCGACAGACGGTATGAGCACGACGCAGAGCGTCGTGCGAATGCCGGTTCGTTACGAGCCCGGCACCCTTCTCCGGGCTTCGCCCTCCGCATACGTGACAGTAACATGTCCGCTTCGCGTCCATGAACTGTCACTGTATCGCGCCTCCGGCGCTCGGGTTTTCCGTCAGTTTCTCCGTATAAAAAAGCCCACCTTACGGTGGACTTTTTTATACGGAGAAGGAGGGATTTGAACCCTCGCGCCGGTCTCCCGACCTACTCCCTTAGCAGGGGAGCCTCTTCGGCCACTTGAGTACTTCTCCTCGTCACTCCGATTTCCGGAGGCCCTTGACCTTACGACATTATATCTGCCTCCCTGCGTTTTGTCAAACACTTCCCACGCGGGCATACAGATCATTCCCTTCGCTGTCGATGACAACGATCACCGGGAAATCTCTTACTTCCAGTCTGCGTACCGCCTCGGTTCCCAGATCCTCCCACGCGACGATCTCGGACGCGGTGATCGCGCCGGACAAGAGCGCCCCGGCACCGCCGATCGCGGCAAAGTACACCGCGCCGTTCCGGCGCATCGCATCCACGACCTCCGGCGAGCGGCGGCCCTTGCCGATCATCCCTTTCAGCCCGCGATCCAGGAGCATCGGAGTATACTTATCCATCCGCGTTGCCGTGGTGGGGCCGGCGGATCCGATGACTCTCCCGGGCCGCGCCGGTGACGGACCCAGATAATAGATCGCCTGGTCCCTGATGGGAAAAGGCAGCTCCTCTCCGCGTTCGATGAGCTCCGCCATGCGCTTATGCGCGGCGTCTCTCGCGCTGTACATCGTGCCGGACAGGCTGACCATGTCACCGATCCGCAGCTTCCGAAGCTCTTCGCTGTCCGTAAACGGCAATTCCAATCTGATCTCAGACATCTATATCTCCCGTGATGCGTGCCGGTTGACATGGCAACAGATGTTCACCGCCACCGGCAGACCCGCAATGTGCGTCGGATATTCCCGGATATGGACCGCGAAAGCGGTGGTATCTCCCCCCAGCCCGGCGGGACCGATCTGTAACCCGCGGATCCTCTTGGCCGCCTCCCGTTCGATACGCTTAAGATGCGGTTTGGGATTCTCTGTCCCGCAGGGCGTGAGCAGCGCCTCCTTGGCCAGCTGCGCGCACTTCTCGAAAGTTCCGCCCACACCGACCCCGACGACCATCGGCGGACAGGCGTTCGGTCCGGCATCCCGCACGGCCTGCACGATGGCATCCGTGACGCCCGCCTCCCCGTCTGCCGGTTTCAGCATGAAGACCCGGCTCATATTCTCGCTGCCGAAACCCTTGGGTGCGACTGTGATCCGAACCTGCTCCCCCGGTACGATCTCCGTATGGATCACGGCGGGGGTGTTGTCTCCGGTATTCTCCCTGAGGATCGGATCCGACACCACCGATTTTCTCAGATATCCTTCCGCGTAACCGCGGCGGACGCCCTCGTTCACCGCTTCGGTGAGATCTCCGCCCGTCAGATGAACCTCCTGTCCGACATGCAGGAAAACCACCGCCATTCCCGTGTCCTGACAGATCGGGATCTGATCCCGCCCGGCGATCTCCAGATTGTCGACCAGCTTTTTCAGGATCTCCCGCCCCAGCGGACTTGTTTCCTCCCGTGCGGCATCCTGAAGCGCCTGCTCCATATCCTCCGAGAGCCCGTAGTTGGCCTCGATACAGAGATCCCTCACCGCCTCTGTGATCTCGCGTACCGCAATCTCTCTCAAAACTTCAACTCCCCGCAGACAGCCTGTAATTCTTCGTTCGACGGCTCCGTGGGATTCCAGAGGATCCGCTGACCGTCATTCTCATAACGCGGGATGACATGCAGATGAAAGTGCAGGACCGTCTGCCCCGCGGCAGCGCCGTTGTTCTGCACCAGATTGAGTCCGTCGCAGTGAAGCACCTCCTTCATCCGCGCCGCCACCTTTTTCGCGAGTTTCATCGCGCCGGCCGCGGTATCCTCCGGAAGCTCATACAGATCCTGATAGTGATCCTTCGGCAGGATCAGCGCATGGCCGCGCGTTGCGGGCCCGTTGTCCAGGATGACACGATAA
>JAFPTK010000093.1 GCA_017400305.1 Lachnospiraceae bacterium
CTCAAGGTTGAGAATACCTCCTTTGATGTGGTGGAGTTCCTTCAGAACAGACAGAAGGCGCTGTCGAAGCTGTTAAATCTCAAGGCCGCCGATGCGGGAACAACGGAGTATGAACAGCTTCGTTACGAGGTCACGCATATGGCGGAGCGCTATGAGATGCTCCGCTCCGCCTATCCGCAGCTTGGGCTCAGAGAGCTTACGGCAGAGGAGAGGAGGCAGTTTGAGGAAAATGCCGCTGTGCACGAGAAGGAGCACGCTGCAGCGATACAGAAGCTGACCAGAGATCAGAGGTCGATGGTCGATACCAGGTTACAATCCGTCAGGCCTGACACGATAGCTGCCCTCTCAAGAAATAACCTTATTCTCTCAGCCTCCCTCTATAATGAAAAGGACGCGGCGGATCGCTTAAGGAGAGAGGAACAGAGAAGGCAGCAGGCGCAGCTCCGCGCTGAGAGGGAACAGATCCGTCTCGAGGAGGAGCGCCTACGACAGGAACAGGAGCAGGCACGGGCCAGGGAAGCAGCACAGGCTTCCGCCGAAGCGGCCAGGCAGCAGCTTAAACGGCGGGAGGAGAGGCTTTCCGAGCATGCCGCTCTTCCCCTTACGACACGCCTGCGGGAGGCAATCGACGAGCTTCGGCGTGCCAAGGAACGCTATCAGGCGCTCAAGAAGGAGCCGGTGGATGCGGAGGCACTCAAGGAGGCCGCCATCAACCACAGGGAGGCGATATCCCGGGCAGATGATCTATTACATGAGACCATCCGGGCCGGCGCAGGAAACGGTGAGGGGTCTGTCACGGCAGAGGCTTTGACGGAGCTTTTAAACGCGGAGCTGGGAGCAGACAGAGCGAAGCCCATCCTTGACAAATTAAGAGGAGGGATCAATGAAAGCACGAATCTGATGAAACTCACGGCACCGGAGCGGCTGCGCGTGCTGGGGGCACTGGCGGGAAGTCTCTCCCCCGAGGCGCAGGCTGAGAGGCTCGCTGCGGATGATGCTTTCACGAGAGTGGATGGGATGCAGCTGACCGGAAGCCCGTACACCCTGGTGCGCACCAGGAGCGGGGAGAGACTCGTCACGGATCCCTCCTACCGGGCACAGGTATCCCAGAGGACAGACTTCCACGCCACCATCGATCAGGTGCGGGGCGAGATGTATCATGATTTCAAGGGGACACGAAGGGAATGGTCGGAGTTAAATGCGGCGCTTGACTATGCGGATATGACTCTCAGGATCCCCTCCGCCGACCTGAGACAGCGCGTCTTTGACAACGGTGCAGCTCATGGCTCCTATATGGAGAAAAAGCAGAAGACCAATGTCAGGGAGCAGCTTAAGAAGCCCGAAAACCCATATATGAACGATCTGACGGAGGGCAAGGGGGAGGTCTTCGATCCGCCGAGAGCGGACAAGACCCTGCAGATCAGGAGGATGAAGTCCGAGCGGATGAACCTGGATCCGGAATATGTGAAGCATGTGGCGGATATCCTTCGCCGGATGGAGAGACTCGGCATCACCAGAGAGGATGCTCCCGCGGAGGAGGGAAACAAGGTCTATGCCTTCCATGTCTTCATAAAGGCGCAGAAGGAGTTAAAGGACGCCATTGCCTCCAAGGACAGGGAGAGGATCCTTGCCGCCACTGCACGCGTCAAGGAGGTGCGGCACGAGATGGATGAGATGATGCGGATAGCCGCGGAGAACTTCCATCCCACGGATTATATGGACAACCTGGATGTGGCAAGAAACAGAAGTATTCCCTGGGAGTACGGGAGAGATATCGTACATTCCGCCCAGCTCAACGGTCTGTACCTGTTCGGGAATCTGTTGAAGGACAGCGGGATCTCCATCGATGAATTTGAGAAGGATCCCGGTGCTGCGATCGCACAGGCGGAGAACAGGAGACGGGAACAACTGACGGGCATCAATGCCTACGCAAAGGGAAAGAGTGCGGGAACGCTCTTTGCGGATGCCGATACGGAAGCGCTTGGCAACGGCGCCACCGCCGGCGGACAAATGGCCACAGGACAGTATATGCGCGCTGTGGGCGCCCTGGTGTCCACGGAGCCTGCAAAGGATCCGGCGCAGCATGCCAGAAATGATTTCCTCTTCCGGAGGATCTATGAGTTTAACACCGATATCGATGCGTATCAGAACGGACGTTCCTTCGGCAACCTGAAGAACGGGATCGGAAATAAGACGACAGAGGGGAGAAATGCTCTGCGTGCCCTTGTGAGTGTGGAGGAGAAGGACATCGATCCGGAGAGGATGTTTGCCACCATTCCGATCGCTCCGGACGGGACCAGAATGGAGCCCTTTGATCTGGCGGAGTACTACAGGAGAAAGCCCGCCTATGATTACGCTGCACAGGGGAACCGTCTGGAGGGCATGCTTGCGGACGCCGCAAAGGAGCACGATCGTCTTCTGACTAAGAAGCGAAGCTATCCGGAGCATGCGCAGATTCCGATTGAGTTAAATGATGTGACCAAGAGGAACTTCCATCCCTATGAGCTGTTGAAGGCCAGACAGGAGGCGCTGACTCAGCTTCTGACCATACGTTCCTTTGACAGGAACCAGCCCGGCTATGCCGCTCTGGAGGAGGAGGCGCTCCACATGAGTGAGCGGTATGAGGCCTTCCGTCAGGCACATCCGGAGCTCAAGAACCTGCCGGAGCTGACCGGTGAGCAGAAGGCTGCGCTGACCGCGGGTTCCAAAGCCTATGAAAATCTTAAGAACAACCGGGAGAAGCTCATGGCCGCCGAGGAGAAGCGGATCGCCAGGGAAGCAGGACGGCAGGAGAAGCTCTTCATCGATGCCCTTAAGGATCTGAATAAAGAGGTCGAAAAGAGAGAAAAGCGGCTCGGCAAGCTCATGTTGGATAAAAATCCCTCCATGGAGGATGTCAGAAGGACCTCAAACAGCCTGAACAAGGCTGTCGAGGCCAGAGAGAGCCTAAAGCAGAGAAGAGCCCTTTCCCTGATGGAGGATTACAAGGCAGGAAAGCTTCCGGAGGCCTATGTCACGGAGCAGTTAAAGACGCTCTCGCTGCTTACGCAGAATCAGAATCGTCCTCCGGAGACGTTGCCGCTCTTTGGAAAGCAGCTTGATAACAGAGTAGCAGAGGGGAACCGCAGACGGGCCCGGGAATTATTCCTGCAGGACAGGCTTCTGGAGAACATGGGGCTGACGGTCAAACAGTCCGTGACACAGCCGACAGATACCATGCTGCCCTATCTGAGTGCGCTGGGCATCGCGGATCCGAAGCCCGTCGCGGAGGCGGGACAGGCGTTGCAGCAGCCGGCCGGCCCTCAGGCTGCAGCAGTTGGCGGAAAGGCAGCGGTACCCGACGGACAGGCAGCGGTACCCGACGGAAAGCCTCAGGATAATATCAACAAGGTAGCAGAGGATCAGGCCATGGCGGAGAACGAGATCGGGGAAGAGCCGGAGCAGCCGGTTCATGAGGAGCCACCTCGCGAAGAGCGGCTTAACGGGCAGAATCCCCCGCATACGGACGACGAGATAGCGCCGAAGATCCGTGATCTCGACTTCAATGGGATGATGCAGCGCGTCGGCGGACAGCATGAGGAAAGACAGCACGTTCGCAGGAACAGCGTGAACGAAATCAATGCAGGGCCGAGACTGGAGGGGGATCCGGAGGTCAGGCAGCAGGCACAGCAGGCGGGGCCCGGAAAGAGCTAAGGAAGGAATCGTGATAACGGAGGAGGGGGAGGTATCCGTTGATACTTCCCCAGATCCATACAACTGTCAAACTCCCGACAATAAGCATCGGAAAGAGGCCAACTTGACAAAGCCTGCAAAATGTAATATAATATCGCTTGTTTTTTATAATCGTTTAAACAACAAGGAGGAGAAAAAATGTGGAACAGAGCTGATCTGAAATCGAAAGGCAAGGCAGCCTTTCAGGGGAATTACTGGCCGTGTGTCATCGTGGCACTGATCCTGAATCTTCTGACGGCAGGTACGGCCGGCAGTGTATCCGGAAAGAGCCAGGAGGCGTCGGATGAGATCGCCGGCGCGGTGAACGGCATGGATGAGAGCGTGCTGATCGCCGTCCTCGTGGCGATCGTGAGCCTGGTGGCTGTGATCGGGATCATTTCGCTCCTTTTAAGGATCTTCGTATTCAATCCGCTGGAGGTGGGCTGCTATCATTTCTTTAAGAAGAACATCCAGGAGTCCAAGGCGTCCATCGGTGTCATCAAGGAGGGGTTCGGCAACTATGTGCATGTCTTCCTGACGCTGCTCGTAAGGGATGTCTTCCTGGTCCTGTGGTCCTGCCTGTTCTGCATCCCGGGCATCATCAAGGGCTATTCCTACCGGATGGTCCCCTTTATCATCAAGGACAACCCGGAGCTCTCCGCCACCGAGGTCATCACCAAATCCCGTGAGATGATGAACGGCAATAAGTGGGCGGCCTTCGTCCTGGATCTGTCCTTCATCGGATGGCATCTGCTGGGCATCTGCACCCTTGGACTGGTCTCGCTCCTCTGGACCAATCCGTATGTGTACAATACCAACGCTGCTCTTTATCTGGAGCTCAAGAACAGAGGCTGATGCGGTATGCTTAAGATCGATCACAGGGAAAAAAACGGCGACTGCCGGATGACACTTACGGGACAGCTGGATTCAACCACGGCGGTCGAGCTGGATAATACACTGCAGTTGATCCTGCCCAAGACGGAATCCCTTACGATCGACTGCACGAGACTGGCTTATGTCTCCAGCGCCGGTCTCAGGGTACTCCTGTCCACGAGTAAGACGCTGAGCGCCCGGAAGGGACTTGTGCTCACCGATCTGACGGATCCGGTGAAGCATATCCTGGAAGTGACCGGCATGACCGGCTTCTTTACCATTCGGTGACGCGGAGGATGCCGGATCAGGAGAAACTGCTCCATATCGTGCTGCTGCACTCCAACGACATACATGGAGATTTTGAGGAGACCGACCGGGACGGACTTAAGACCGGCGGTCTCCCTTTGCTTTCCGGGTATCTGCAGCGGGTCCGGCGCGAGGAGAAAGAGGTCATCTACGCCATCGCCGGCGATATGTTCATGGGATCCATCATTGACCGCGAGTACCGCGGTCTCTCCACCATCAAGCTGACCAATGCCCTCGCCCCCGATGTGTTTGAGGTGGGCAATCACGAGGTCGATTACGGCCTGTCACATCTGCTCTTTCTGGAAAAGTGCGCGGATTTCCCCGTGATCTGTTCCAATATGTATATCAAGGAACTGAACCGCAGGCTCTTCCTGTCCCATGTGGATATCGTGCGGGACGGGGTGAAGATCCGCTTCATCGGACTCCTCACAGAATCCATCGCCGAGCGCATCCGGCAGGAGGAGATCGTTGACAGCTCGGTCAGCGTGCGGTCCGCCTTCGGGGAGCTTGGAAAAGTCTTTGAGGAATTAAAGAACGACCCTGCGGATCTCACGATCCTCTTGACCCACCTGGGGATCGAGGAGGACAAACCGCTTGCGGAACGGCTGGATCCGGACTGGGGCGTCGATTTCATCATCGGCGGACATTCCCACACCTTTCTCACGGAACCCGTCCGTTCCGGCAGGGCGCCCATCGTCCAGGCCGGCTTCGGGAGCGGCCAGATCGGCCGCTTTGACCTGACCTGGGACCGGGAGGCGGGGAAGCTCTCCGACTGGACCTGGCAGCTGGTCCCCGTCAATGAGGAGACGAGCGAGGAAGATCCGCTGGTGAGCTTCTATCATGACCGGTTCCGGGAGGAAACCAACCGAAAGTACGATCAGACCCTCTTTTCCACGGCCGCTGTCTACACCCATCCCGGTTTTCATCGGGAGACGCAGCTGGGGGATCTCTTCTCCGATATCTATCAGGAGATCTACCGCGTGGATGTCTTTTTCCTCTCCACCAATGTGATCTGGGCGAAGGAACTGGGACCGGAGGTCACGCGCCGGGATCTCATGATCTCTTTCCCCTATGAGAATGCGGTCTATGAGATGACGATGTCGGGGGAGCGCCTCCTCGCGCTCATCCGGCATATCTATCGCAGGGAAGCCTGGGAGGGCGCCAATATCTTTTTCCTCTTCTCCCGGGCACTGAAGCTGTGCATCGAAGGTGCGGACAGGGCGGTGAAGGAGGCGTCGCTTGCCGGCGAACCTGTATCGTCCCGCCGGGAGGTCCGCGTGGGGATCACCGGTTATGCGTACAAGAACCGGAAAACCTTTCTCGGTATCCTTCCGGAGGAGGAGAGTGACGCGGTCCGGTTCCGCCGGCTGTCGGTCAATGACAGAGAGGACATGGAGAGCTGGCTCTCCGGCTGCGGGACGCTCACGCTTTCGGACGAAGGCAGGCTTCGGACCGTCTCTTAGGGAAGATCCCCAAAGATCGCTCTGTTTTTTTGTACAAAAATGAAGATTTGACCGGTTTCGCGGGTATATAGCATAAAGATGTGTCTGCAGCGCATCTGGTATATTGCCGCTTCTGCGGCAGGAAAGGAGATGACGGGATGAAAGAGGATGGAGTTAAGAAACCGATGTCGGATGACGAGCTGGGAGAGGTCACCGGCGGCGCGGGCGTCCACAAGGCCACCGGCACCAGGCGCAAGTTCAAAAAGATGGGGACGACCCTCGGCAGTTCGAAGAAGGTGAAGAGCGTGGCCACGGCTTCCGCATCCGTCTCGATGATGCCGATCACCTGCTCGGATTGCGGGAATTCCTATGACGCGGATGTCTCCAAGGCTTCCTCCACCTGCCCCAAGTGCGGTCATACGACCACCTTCAGCGGCTAGGGCGGGGAATCTTAAGCATTTTTTAATTCTGCACAGGGATTGGACTTTTGTCCGGAATGATTGTAAAATAGTACTGTTGTAGTTTAACGTTACTCTCTTTACAAGTCGGAGGACAGGACAATGCAGGAGAAGAACATGCTGGAGATCAACAAGACACTGAACGGGGATGTGCTCACCGTGGCGCTGGAGGGGAGACTGGATACGACGACCGCCAGGCAGCTGGAGGATAATATCCGGGAATCCATGGATTCCGCCAAGTCGATCATTTTTGAGGTCGGGAAGCTTAAGTATATCTCCAGCGCGGGACTTCGCGTGCTTCTTGCCACACAGAAGGCGATGGGAGAGCCCGGCAGCATGGTGATCCGCAATGTCACGGATGAAGTGCGCGAGATCTTTGAGGTGACCGGTTTCATGGATATCCTGACGGTCGAGTGAGGTGACGGGATGGAAACAGAACACATTTATGTGAACGGCGAAGAGCAGAGCATCGAAGAGGCGATTCGCACGACGGAGCAGTACGCCTATAAACTGGAACTGCCGGAAAAGGAGTCCATGCGCCTGCGACTCCTGACGGAGGAGCTGCTGGGACTCTTAAGCGGTATCACCAGCGATGATTATACGGCGATGTTCTGGGTCTCCGGCGATGCGGCCAAGACGGAACTGCATCTGGTCGGCAATGTCCGGATGACCACCAAACGGCGGGAGGAGCTGTTAGCTTCCTCCAAGAGCGGCAAGAATGAAGCAGCCAAAGGGATCATCGGGAAGCTCAGGGATATGATCACGACGAGCGTCCTGTCCATGGATGAGGCTGCCGCGATGGGGTCCCTCAGCACGATGGATTTCTACGGCGCCGGTATGGAGACCTTTGCGGCCAATCCGGGGATGGTCAACTGGACGCTGGCGGGTTACCGCACCTATATGGAGGGGCAGCTCATCGATCTGGATCAGACGGATGCCTTTGACAACCGGGAGCCCTGGGATGAGCTGGAGCGCTCCATCATCGCCAATCTGGCAGATGACGTGCGTGTCAGCATCCGCAAGGATGATGTGGAGATCGTCGTGGTGAGATCGATGAAGTGAGGATACCGGATATCGGCGCCCCGGTGGGGCCGTTGTCACTGGGAACACAGGAAGAAAGAGGAGATTTGACAAACATGAGGAAGAATACCTGGAACCGGGGTCGCGCACACAGGATTTTTGCGGCAGGCCTGGGCGCGCTGATCGCTGTGACCACACTCAGCTGCTGTGGCGGACAGAAGGATAAGAGCGATGTCGCAACGACCTCCCTTCAGCCCGATCAGCAGACGGGCGGCGAAAGCACAGGGGAAAGCACTGACAGCACCGGGACCGCGAATACCTGGACCGGTTCGGATGAGATCCCGGAGGGTGCACTGACAGTGGTCGCAAGCCCCGGCGTCCATGAGGATATCCTCAAGATGGCCCAGGTGATCCTGGCCGAGGAGGGGATCGAGCTCTATATCGATTCTGACTTTGACGACTACCTGATCCCGAATTTTTTCGTGGACGGCGGCGTCTATGACTGCAACTATTTCCAGCATGAAGAGTATCTGAATACCTTTAATCAGGAGCAGGGGACGGATCTCGTATCGGTCGGCAAGATCCATTTCGAGCCGCTGGGGATCTATCCCGGCAAGAAGAAATCGCTGAGTGCCCTGGAGGAGGGGGATCTGATCACGATCCCGCGGGATACCGCCAACCAGGCGAGAGCCATCAAGCTCCTCTCGGATGCGGGGATCGTGACGATCCCGGAGGATAAGAAGAACAGCTCCTCCGTGGGTGACATCATCGACAATCCGCATGGGATCGACATCCGGCTGATGGATGCCTCCCAGGTGCCCTCCGCGGTCGCAAGCTCCGCCTTTGTCGTCATGAACGGCAACTATGCGAGACAGGCGCTTTATACTGTCACGAGCGATGCCCTGGCCTATGAGAACCCCGATTCGAGCGTGGCCGGGCGCTATGCCAATATCATCGCGGTCAACCGCGGCAATGAAAATGATCCCCGCGTGCAGGCGCTGGTAAGAGTCCTGCAGAGTCAGGAGATCAGGGATTATATCGAGACAAGATTCGCCGGCGCGGTGGTCCCGTATACGGGATCCTGAGGAGGCGCCGCTGTTGTTTGGAAGGATGGTGAAGAGGATGAAGAGCAGTCGGTTTATCAGTATGGCGATGGCAGCCATGTTCGCGGCTTCCTCCGCGGCCAATGCCGTTACGCCGACCCTGTCCATGGTACATGCTTCGGAGAGTTCGAAGCTGGTTGAATCCACCCTCAAGAGCGTATCGCTGGGAACATCGGCGCTCTCGGATCCGTCGGTGGCAGGGAATGAATGGAACGGAACCTTTGTATATTTCGGGAATCAGGGCAATTACCCCATCTGTTTCCGCGTGCTGGACAAGGACAGCACAGCTTACGGATCCCAGTCGGTGCTGCTGGATTCCAACTACGCACTCAGCCGCAAGGCCTTTGATGAGAGCGGATCCGCGAGCTGGACGGACAGTGAGCTCAGGGAGTATCTCAACAGCGAGTTCCTGATGGGCAACTTCTCCCAGACGGAGCGCGATGCGATCCTTAAGAGTGTCAAGAGCGGCGCGGATGCGGGCAGCTCTCTGGACGGGGACTACATCTTCCTCCTGGATCAGCAGGAGGCTTCGGATGCCACCTATGGCTACGGCAATGGCGGGACCCTGGCCAAGGAGAATATGCGTCTCAATCAGACGGATGCGGAATACGCACTCCGTTCGTCCGCGGGCGATCTGGTACAGACCGTGGACGCGGCCGGCGGACTTTCCTCGGCCTCGGCCTCGGATCTCCTGTACTATGCGCCCGCCCTCAATATCAATGCGGACAATGTGGCATTCACCTATCCGGCGGAGGAGTACAAGCCGGCCTATCTCGCATCGGTCGGGGCCGCGGATGACAATTACTACAAGCTCACGATGAAGGGCGGCAGCGGTTTCTCCGCCAGCCGTAAGGACAGCGAGGCCAATGCGGTTCCCGCCGGCTACGGTTTCCTGGTGGATGTCAATGACATGGGGAGCGCCGGAGAGGGCGTCAATTATTCACGGATCTCCGGTATGCTCGTGGACGCCAACGGCAGGGTGGAGTCCTACGGGATGTTGAGCGATATCGCCGCCACCGGGGAGGTGCTGGTGAACGTTCCCTCCACGACACCGGCCGGGGATTACACCCTCTATGTGTTCGCCGAGGATGTGAAATCCGACTACTATGATCATGCGACGGACTACGCCAGCAACTTTGCTCCCATCAAGGTGCGTGTCGGCGATGCCGATGTGACCAGCGAAACCGCACAGAAGGCGATCGAGACGCAGAACGAGCAGAAGACCGAGCAGGCGCAGAAACAGAATAAGAAGACCGAGCAGCCGGCACAGGCGGCCGATACGGCCAAGAATGCGGAGACGAAGGACACCGCAAAGCAGCAGACGGCTCAGAAGCAGAACACGCAGAAGGAGCCTGCCAAGGCGGTCGCACACAAGATCAATCTGCAGACCGACAACAACGGGAAGCTTGAGGCAAACGCGGCAACCGCCACGGTGGGAACGGTCATCGTGCTGACGGCGACGCCCAATAAGGATTACCATTTCAAGGAATGGCAGAGTAATGATGTCAAGGTGGCGGACGACAATAAGTTCACCATGCCGGACAAGGATGTCACGGTCAAGGCGGTCTTCGAGAAAAATGTCGGCACCCACGCCATCAAGCTGGGCTATATGGAGCACAGCACCGTGGCCCTATCGGACACCAAGGCCAAGAAGGGCACCAAGATCAAGATCAAGTGTAAGCCCAAGACCGGCTATCACTTCGTCAAGTGGCAGGCGGAGGGGCTCACCAATGACTTAAAGAACGAGAATCCCATCACCTTCACCATGCCGGACAACGATGTGACCGTCACGGCGATCTGCGAGCCGGACGAGGCGAAGAAGTACAGCATCACGGTCAAGGTGAGCGGCCAGGGGAGCGCAGCGGCTTCCGCGAGCTCTGCCAAGGCCAATGCCTGGGTGAATCTCACGGCCAATCCGGCCGGCGGCTGGCGCTTCGTTCGCTGGGACAGCAAGCAGGTCAATCCGGGCGGACAGTCCAAGTTCCTCATGCCGGACAGAGATGTGACATTGACGGCGGTCTTTGAGAGGATCCCGGAGAGCAGTTATGCGGTGAGCACCGTGACGAGAGGGGACGGCGGCCAACTCTGGACGACCTCCGAGAACGGCAGTTCCCGCACCAGTTTCACCCGCGGGGAAAAAGTGCTCGTACAGACGAGATTGAACAGCGGTTATCAGCTGAGCAGCTTAAAGGCGGACGGCGTCGATCTGACGACGGATTCCCGCACCGGCACGAAATATTTCTACATGCCGGATCGCAATGTGACCCTGACGGCCGTCTTTGATAAGGAAGCGCCGCAGCAGCATGAGGCTTATCTCGTGGTGAGCGGAGACGGCGATGCCTGGACGCAGAACAGCAAGGGAGAGAATGTCCGTTACTTCGCCGAGGGGGAGCGTGTCTACATCCAGACGATGAGTCACAATGCCGAGGTGGATTCCATCCAGTCACGGGATGCGAAGATCAATCGGACGGACGGCACCTATGACGGGTACTTCGATATGCCCAAGGGCGGTGCGACGGTCTATGTGTCATTCAAGGCCGTGGAGCAGGAGTATCAGGTCAATGTCAAGGTGAGCGGAGACGGCGCCGCGTGGACGACGGATGCCGCCGGCAAGGCGGACAACACCTTCAAGGCCGGTGAGCGTGTCTATATCCAGACGAACAGCAACACCTCAAAGCTTGAGTCGATCCGCTCGAACGATGTGGCCATCGGCCCCGGAGACGGCAAGGCCAGCGGTTACTTCGACATGCCCAGAGGAGATGTCACCGTGACGGTGAACTTTGTGGAGGAAAAGAAGCCCGAACCCGAGCCGAAGAAGACCTACTCCGTGAAGGTGGAGACCACCGGCGACGGGAGCGGCTGGACCACCGATGCGAACGGCAATGCGGTCAACACCTTTGAAGAGGGTGCGAAGGTCTGTCTCCAGACGGTTCACAACAGCGCGGACATCAAATCCATCAGTTCGGATCAGACGGCCATCCAGGGCGCTGCAGACGGCAATGACGGCAGCTTCACGATGCCGGCCGGCAATGTGACGGTGAAGATCGTCTTTCAGAACCGGGCAGTGGAATACCGGGTACAGATCTCCTCCACCAGTGGCCCCGGCGGCATTACCGTCATCAACAGCGACGGCAAGAAGGATGATAAGTTCCTGGCAGGGGAAAAGGTGCTGGTCACACTCGAAGGGACCGATGTCGCCTGGGAAGCCTGCACCAGTGACGATCCGAATCTGAAGATCCAGAAGGACGAGAAAAACAGAATGACCTTTGTGATGCCGGAGCATGAGGTGTATCTAAATGTTGTGACGAAGAGCACGGCAGCGCCTGAACCGCAGGATTCCGGCAGCGGATCGGGGGACGCGGGCGATCAGGGAAGCGATCCCGCATCGGTAGCGACGGTCACGGATGAGGGTGTGACACCTTCCGCCTTCGACGGAGACGAGGATGGCGGCGCTGATGACGGCGGTGATGACAGCGGTGATGACGGCGAAGCATCGGAATGATCGACAGGAAATTTGAACTTTTTTGTAGAATCTGATGCATTCGCGGGTATATTATAACAGATATGGTAAATAACCCAGGCGCCCGGGAGGCGCGAAGGAGGAAGATCATGAGTGACAAGAATCAGAACAATCAGATCAAGGAAGAGCTGCTTGACGAAGTAAACGGCGGCACCAGCGCAGCAGATCGCAAATTCGGTTCCAAGGTGGGCAGCAGGATTCCCGGAAACTACGAGGAAGCCGGCAACACCGTCCAGAATCCTACCGTGAACAGTAGGGCTCCCAGGACCGGGAAGGGTGTCGCGAAGAAGGGTGTGGCGCTCCGTTGATCGGATCGCACGGTAGAGCGGCAGAAAGGAGTAAGCGATGAGTGATAAGAAGATCAATCTCGTGGATGAGGAAGCTCTGGAGGAGGTGTCCGGCGGCACCGCGATGAATATGGATACCTATCGGGCAGGTTCTGCCACCTATACCCGCAATAAGGGGGAGAAGGCGATCGCAGGAAATGCCAGGTATGTCAGGGCAAAGGGCTCCAGGGACCCGGTGACCACGGATATGGGGACTGCCAAAAAGGGAGCTTCCGATCCGTTTAGCACAGGGATGTGCTGAAAATGGCCATGACGATCGAACAACTGGAGGATCTGTTCCGCCGGGCGGATTTTACAGAGGGAACCAATGTGCAGGAGGATCTTCGGAAGAGGCTTTTTGCCAGAAAGACCAGAGCAAAGGTTCTGCCGATGTATGGGGCTCTGTCGGATGACGCACTCGGGTTCGTCAATGCCGCAGGGGATCCCAATCAGATCAGATCAAAACCCCCGGGTCAACCGATGACAGGGATCGGGAGGCCACAGGGAGAATAAAGGAGGCGGCCGAAACCGATTGAAAGCATCATTTGAGTCGGTTTACGACGAAAACTTCAAGTACATCTACAATTATCTGTACGCACAGACGCTCCATCGCGAGACCGCAGAGGATCTCTCGATGGACGTCTTTGTGCGCGCTATGGAGCATTATGACGGGTACGATCCGGCCAAAGCCTCGGTGCGGACGTGGCTGGTCACCATTGCGCGCAATACGCTGATCAATCATCTGCGCAGCGCTAAGATCCGCAAGACGGAGAACCTGGAGGATGCACCGGAGCCCGGGAAGATGGATGAATACAGCTTCCGGCAGAACGCGATCTCCGAGGAGGTCGCTCGGATCCTTACGAAGCTCAAACCGGAGGAGAGAGAGCTGTTGGCGATGCGCTATATGATGGAGATGGACAACAGCGCCATCGGTAATGTGGTGGGGTTGGACAGCAAGACCGTCAGTCAGCGGATCATGCGGCTGCTGCAGAAATGCAGGAAGCTCACCGAGGGACGTGAGCTCCTGGAGGATGATTGACAGACAGAGGAGCCTGATACCGTTCGAAGCTGATGAAAGCAGCTGAGTTACCAAAGGAGAAGAGACCGATGGGCGAGGAGCGCGAAGTACTGTTCAGAAAAAAGAGCGTGGACCGGCTGTCTTCACCGGAGCAGCTGGATGACTATCTCCATGTCACCACGCCGGCCATGTGGGCGGTATTGGCAGCGGCGATCCTGCTGCTTGCGGGACTCCTCCTGTGGAGCCGTTTCGCGGTGATCGAGAGCTTCGCGGCGGGGACGGCATCGGTGGAGAAGGGGATCATGACGATCTCCTTCGATGATCAGGAATCGGCGGACAGGGTGGAACCCGGAATGATGGTCACGATCGGTGATGCGCAGGTGGCGATCGCTTCGGTCGGAACAGACAGCGAGGGGAACCGGATCGCCACGGCGAACGCCATCATGCCGGACGGGGTATATGAGGCGCGCGTGGGATACCGGCAGACCCAAATGATCCGGATCCTGTTCAACTGAGGCGGTTTCAGGGTGGCGCGAAACAAACAGCAGCATACGGAACCGGTCATGCACCGGGTCGCCAGAGTGCCGATGATCATGCAGATGGAGGCGCTTGAGTGCGGTGCGGCTTCTCTCTCCATGGTGTTAGCCTATTACGGGAGATGGATCCCGCTGGAGCAGATGCGCGTCGATTGCGGTGTCTCCCGGGACGGCTCCAATGCCAGAAACATTCTGAAGGCAGCCCGCAATTACGGTCTGGAGGCGGGCGGCTATCGCTATGAGAATGTGCAGGAGCTCCGTGAAGAGGGGAGTTTTCCCTGTATCCTGCACTGGAATTTCAATCATTTCGTCGTCTGCTGCGGGTTCCGCGGCAACTACGCCTATCTAAACGACCCTGAGCGCGGCAATGTCAGGATCTCCCTGGAGGAATTTGACCGTTCCTTCACGGGGATCTGTCTGCAGTTTGCTCCCACCGAGGCCTTTACCCCGGACGGAAAGCGCAAGAGCATGTTCTCCTATGCGGCGAAGCGCCTGCGGGGCGCCGGTGCAGCGGTCGCCTTTGTGGTGCTGACCTCGATCCTCGATGAGCTCTTCGGGATCTTTGATCCGGCGTTTGACCGGTTTTTCATGGACCGGCTGCTCACGGGGGAGAACCGGGACCTGCTCACACCGTTCATTGCGCTGTTTACGGGACTTGCGCTGCTGCAGATCATCATCGCCGCGATTCGGTCGATCTACGCGTACAAGATCAGCGGTAAGCTTGCGACGGTCGGCAACAGTACCTATCTGTGGAAGGTCCTGCGGCTGCCGATGGAGTTTTTCTCCCAGCGGATGACGGGCGATATCCAGATGCGCCAGACCACCAATGCGGAGATCGCGCAGACGCTGGTCAGCGTCTTCGCACCGTTCCTCATCAATATCGTGATGATGGTATTCTATCTCTTCGTCATGCTGCGGTTCAGTCCGCTGCTCACCCTGATCGGTCTGGCAGCGATCCTGCTGAGTACGGTCGCCGGCCGGATCGTTTCCGAGAAACGCGTGGGGATCACGCGGGTGCAGATGCGTGATCAGGGGAAGCTGGTCTCTTCGACGGTTTCCGGGATCCAGATGGCGGAGACCATCAAGGCCAGCGGTGCGGAGAAAGGGTTCTTTGCCAAATGGGCGGGCTATCAGGCCTCCGTTCACGCGCAGGAGATCCGGTTTGCCAAGCTGGACGTGAGCCTCGGCATGGTGCCGGTGTTCTTAAGCGAGGTGGCCAATAACATGGTGCTCGTGCTGGGGGTCTATCTGGTGATGCGGGAGCAGTTCAGTCTCGGCATGATCCTGATGTTCCAGAGCTTCTTAACCTCCTTCATGATGCCGGCGATGACGGTGATCTCTGCGGGACAGACAGTTCAGGAGATGCGCACGCAGATGGAGCGGATCGAGGATGTCCTGCAGTATCCGGATGATCCCTATGTCCGTGAGGCGGAGCTCTCCGATGATATGGATTACCGGAAGCTCATGGGGACCGTGGATATGAGGAATGTGACGTTCGGGTATTCTCCGTTAGCGGATCCGCTCATCCGGGATTTCTCCATGCATGTGGAGCCGGGCAGCCGGGTGGCTTTCGTCGGAGCGTCCGGCTGCGGCAAGAGTACGCTGGCAAAGCTCATCTCCGGGCTGTACCGCCCGTGGAGCGGGGAGATCCTCTTTGACGGCCGGCCCATCGGGGAGATCGACCGCAGCATCTTCACGGGATCCGTGGCGGTCGTGGATCAGGAGATCACGCTGTTTGAGGACTCCGTCGCCGGCAACATCAAGCTCTGGGATGATTCCATCGAGGATTTCGAGATGATCCTCGCGGCCCGGGACGCGCAGATCCACAACGATATCATGCGCCGGGAGGGCGGATATCACGGCAAGCTCTTAGAGGGCGGCCGGGATCTGTCCGGCGGTCAGAGACAGTGTCTGGAGATCGCCAGGGTCCTGGCACAGGATCCTTCGATCATCATCATGGACGAGGCGACGAGCGCCCTGGACGCACAGACGGAATACGAACTGGTGAAAGCGGTACAGGAACGCGGGATCACCTGCATCGTGATCGCGCACCGCCTCTCCACGATCCGGGACTGCGATGAGATCATCGTGCTGGACGGCGGTCAGGTCGTGGAGCGCGGGACCCATGAGGAACTGCTGGCGCTCGGCGGCGTCTACACGGAACTGATCACGAGTGAGTAAAGGACGACACAGTGGGTTGGTTTGACGAACAGATCAGACAGAGAAAGGTGAGCGACCAGGAGCTCTTCGAGGATGCGGTCGCGCGGATGGCTTCCGCCATCGCCAGCGGTGTCCCCGCAGGCGGCCAGAGCGCGCACATCGTGACCAGGGATGCCATCGATGATATCCTGAAGTTCTATCATCACCGGCCCGTGGAGATCCCGGATACCGTAAAGGACCCGGAGGATCAGCTGCAGTGGGCGCTGCGGCCCTACGGTCTGATGTCCCGCGATGTGACCCTGAAGGGGAAGTGGTGGCAGGATGCCTGCGGCCCGATGCTTCTGTACCGCAAGGAGGACGGGATGCCGGTCGCAGTATTCCCGAGACAGTTCGGCGGTTATCGGTACCGCGATGCCCAGGGGCATGATGTAAAGATGAACGCCGCCCGGGCTGCGGCTTTTGAACCGGAGGCGGTCTGCTTCTACCGGCCGCTGCCGGCGAGAGAGATCGGGATCCCGGACCTCATCCGCTATATGCGCTCCGGTATCAATACGGCGGATATCGTGTTATTCCTCCTGCTGACGCTCCTCATGACACTGGTATCGATGCTGACACCGCAGATCACGCGGTTACTCACCAGCTTTGTCTTAACGAGCGGCTCCCGGATGCTTCTCGTGGCAACGGCAGTCTACATGCTCTGTATCGCGATCTCCTCGCGGTTTGTAGAAGCGGCGCGGATGCTGTATCTCCACAGGATCGAGACGAAGATCTCCCTCGAGGTGGAGGCGGCGGTTACCATGCGGCTCATGAATCTACCCGCTTCCTTCTTTAAGAAATTCGGTGTCGGCGATCTGGTGATGCGCAGCCAGTCGGTGAGTGAGCTGTGCTCGATCTTCGTGGGCCAGGTGTTCTCACAGACCATCCTGTCATTAACCTCTCTTCTGTATGTGGTGCAGATCTTCCGCTTTGCCCCGGGACTGGTCGTCCCGGCGCTTCTGGTCCTCGCTGCGACGTTCTTAGTGACGATGATCACGACCATTGTGCAGTCCCGGGTCAACAAGCAGCTGCTGGAAGCGCAGGCCCGCGAGGAATCCATGACGCTCTCCCTGCTGGACGGCGTGCAGAAGATCCGTCTCGCCGGTGCGGAGAAACGTGCCTTTGCCCGATGGGCGAGATGCTATGCCGAGGAGGCTGAGGTGGCCTACGATCCGCCGTTCCTCTTAAAGAGCGGACCGGCGCTGACACTCGCCGTCTCTCTCATCGGTACGGCGGTACTGTACTATCAGGCGGTGCAGACCGGGGTGTCTCCTTCGGAGTACATCGCGTTCAGTGCTTCCTATGGATTGGTGATGGGGGCCTTTTCCGCTCTGACGGGGATCGCCATGACAGCCTCCCGGATCAAGCCGATCCTGGAGATGACGGAGCCGATCTTAAAGACCGTCCCGGAGGGTTCGGAGAGCAGGGAACAACTCACACGCCTCTCGGGCGGGATCGAGATCAACAATCTGTGGTTCCGCTATCATGAGAATATGCCCTATGTGGTGCGCGGTATGGATCTCAAGATCCGCCCCGGGGAGTATGTCGCCATCGTCGGCAGGACCGGCTGCGGCAAGAGCACGCTCCTTAGGCTGCTTCTCGGCTTTGAGAAGCCGGAGCGCGGCGCGGTCTACTATGACGGCAGAGAATTGAGCCGCATCGATCTCTCCTCCCTCAGGCGGCAGATCGGTACCGTGCTGCAGCACGGCGGTCTGTTCCAGGGGGATATCTACTCCAATATCGTGATCTGCGCACCCCATCTCGGAATGGATGCCGCGTGGGAAGCGGCGGAGACGGCAGGGATCGCCGACGATATCCGCGAGATGCCCATGGGGATGCACACGGTCATCGGGGAAGGAGCCGGCGGGATCTCCGGCGGACAGAA
>JAFPTK010000094.1 GCA_017400305.1 Lachnospiraceae bacterium
AGGCCGGATCTGTGCAACTGGTACTGCTCCCACGAATGCGCCATCGGCATCGACCACGTGCCGGAGGTCAAGGTCCGCAACCTCTCCCAGATCATCTTAAGCATGATCAGCACCCTGAATTCTCTGGAAAAGGAGAAGGACCGTCTCATCGAGATCACGGAGGACGGTCAGATCTCCGAAGACGAGATGGAGGATTTTTCGCGGATCCGGGCCCAGCTTGACAAGATCTCCCTCTCCGTGGAATCCCTGCGCCTCTGGGTAGACCGGACCGTGGCGGCAGGTACAGCCGCCCCGAAAAAGGAAGGCTGAGACCGGGAGCAACGCCGTTATAAGGAATCCCGGCAGGCAGAATGCCATGCTGATCGGAAAGCGGTGTACTAGATCTCTTCCGTCCCGATCTCCCTGCCGTCGCGCCAGATGCGCTCCAGATCGTAGAACAGGCGGTTTTCCTTATCGAAAATGTGCACGATGACATCGCCGAAATCCATCAGGATCCATCTGGCATCATCTCCGCCCTCGATGGATCTCGCAGGGAAACCGGCGTGTCCCAGCCGCTCCTCCACCTCATCGCGAAGCGCCTGAAGCTGGGGAAGGGAACCGCCGCTCACAATGATAAAGAAATCTCCCAGGGACGAGATCTCGGAGATATCGATCACCCGGATATCCTGCCCCTTCTTGTCCTCCAGCGCCGACACGGCGATCCGTGCCATCTCTCTGCTCCGATCCAGATCCTTAGCTTCCGCCATAACCAACCTCCGTATCCATCCTTCTTTCCTATGCCATCCGATAGATCAGATCCACATACCACTGCACCAATGTTTCCCCGAACACTGCCATCAAAAAACCGGAAACCGCGAGAAACGGTCCGAACGTGATCGTCTGTCCGCGTTTCAGATTCCGCGTGATCAGCGCATACAGGATCCCGAGAAGACAGGCCGCGAACAGGGCAAACATCATCCCGATCACTCCCAGATACAGGCCGAGAACCCCGATCAGCTTGATGTCCCCGCCGCCCATGCTCTCCTTCTTTAGGATCGTGTCCATGATGAGCGACAGGCACAGGACCGCGACCGCATATCCCGCCATCGCCGCCAGATGCGTCCCGAGCTGCCGCCAGCCGGCAAACAGGAACGGTTCCGTCGCAAAATAGCCGATCAGGGCGGTCAGGAGACATCCGTTGGGGATGAGTCGCGCCTCGAAATCCGTCAATGTGAGCAGAAAGAGACAGGCGCTCAGCACAAATATCCGCAAAAGCTCCGGCGTGATGTCATAGTGCACAAACAGAAAGGCGGTGATCCCGCCGAAGATCAGTTCCGTCAGGGGATACCGGAGAGAGAGCTTCTCCCCGCAGGTTCGGCACCTGCCGCGACTCCACGCAAAGCTTAACACCGGTACCAGATCCCATGCGGAGAGCACACGGCCGCAGGACCGGCAGCGGCTCCTCATACGGACCCAGTCTTCCTTTCGTACGACGCGCATCGCCGTGCAGTTGAGAAATGACCCGAATAACAGGCCCAGAACCAGTCCGATCGCACCGAGAACGGGCGGCGTAAGATTCACGGCAGCCGCAGGATCCATCGACCCGCTCAGACGACGGGATCCTGTCCCGTCAGCATGCAGTTTTGCCGCATCGTCGCCGGATGGGTCGGATCACAGGTGTACAGGCTCACCTGATCAAAGTACTGCTCATAGCGCTTCTTTGCCAGAAGCCCCGGCATCGCGCCGACTCCCCCGAGGGGGGTGATGATATTGGTGACCAGGATCCCGCCCGGCTTCAGTCTGGCCTTACAGGACGCCACCCCTTCGTCGGACAACAGTCCCTCGTCCGGGACATTGCCGAGATAGGCATCATTCAGGATGACGTCGTAGCACTCCTCGTCCGTTTGCAGGAAGTGCAGTCCGTCGTCCTGGACGATCCTGAGACGTCCGGTGCGATCCAGATCATATTCCCTTTTCAGATCTTTGAGGAAGAAAAAGCGATCCGCCAGTTTGATCATCCTGGGATCCAGTTCCACCACCGTCAGGCTCCCCCTCTGACCGGCGGAGAAAAACAGCTTGGGATACGCGAAGCCCGCTCCGCCGATCAGGAGGACCCGCTCCGGATCGGGATGGGATTCCACGATCTGCTGAAAAAAGGTCAGATAGCGGAACATCGGTTCATATTTGCGCGCAGGATCCAGGTGCGTGGCGGATTCCTGGATCCCGTCCACCAGAAGCAGCCGGACGCGCTCCCCCTGCATCGTCGTATCGCGGACGATGTAGGTCCCCTTCGTCGTCACGCGGCGATAGCGGTCCTGCTCATTCTCTCCGGTTGCCTGTGTGATGAAGAACGCCATTATTTCACAACGATGTTGACGATCTTGCCCGGGACATAGATCTCCTTGACGATATTGCCGGAGAGCCGATCTCCCAGAGCTTCCTTCGCCTGTGCCAGCACGGTGTCCTTATCGGCATCCACGGCGATGTTGATGACTGCCCTGGCCTTGCCGTTCACCTGCACGGCGATCTCTTTGGTATTCTCCTGCATGGCGGCCGAATCCGCTTCCGGCCACGCGGTATGGAAGACGGAATCCGTCCCGCCCAGTCTCTCCCAGAGCTCCTCCGCCAGGTGCGGCACGAAGGGTGCCATCAGCTGCACGAAGACTCTCAGGGTCTCGCGGTCCACGCCGTCCTTCTGTGTCAGCTCCACAAATTTGTTGTTGAACTCCATGAAGCCGGACACCACCGTGTTCAGCTGGAAGGAGGTGAGCCTCGTGGAGATCGTATGGATCAGCTGATGGCGGAGCCGGACGAGCTCCTCGGTCTCTTTGACCTCCCGATCCAGATTTTCATTGACCATCTTCCAGAAGCGCGCCAGGAAACGGAAGACGCCGTCGATCCCGCGCTCATCCCAGGCCGAATCCTGCTGCGGCGGTCCGATGAACAGCTCGTACATACGAAGCGCGTCACAGCCGTAATCGCGGATCATGTCATCCGGCGAGACCACGTTCCCCAGCGACTTGCTCATCTTGACGCCCTTGGGGCCGAGGATCATGCCCTGGTTAAAGAGCTTCTTAAAGGGTTCCTCAAATCCCACCACACCGATGTCATAGAGGAACTTCGTGTAGAATCGCGCGTAGAGGAGATGCAGCACCGCGTGCTCCACGCCGCCGATATACATGTCCACCGGGAGATACGCATCCGCTTTGGCGCGATCCACCAGTGCCTTATCATTCTTCACATCCACATAGCGCAGGAAATACCAGGATGATCCCGCCCACTGCGGCATCGTGTTGGTCTCACGCTTCGCCGGGCCGCCGCACTGCGGGCAGGTGGTGTTGACCCACTCATCGATGGCGGCCAGCGGGGATTCTCCGGTATCCGTCGGCTGATAGCTCTTGACATCCGGCAGGACCACCGGCAGCTGATCCTCGGGAACGGCGACCGCCCCGCACTTCTCACAGTGTACGATGGGGATCGGCTCCCCCCAGTAACGCTGACGGGAAAAGACCCAGTCACGCAGCTTGTAATTGGTGGTCTTTTTGCCGAAGCCGGCCTTTTCGATCATGGCGGGTGCTTCGCGCTTTAAGTCCTCGCTCTTGCGTCCGTTCCAGTCGCCGGAGTTGATCATCGTCCCGACCGCTGCCGTGTAGGCACCCTCGCTCACATCCACGTCCTGCCCGTCCGGGCTGATGACGGGGATGATCGGGAGATCAAACTTCTTCGCAAATTCCCAGTCGCGGTCGTCATGGGCCGGCACGCACATGATCGCGCCGGTTCCGTAATCCGCCAGGACATAGTCGGAGATCCAGACCGGGATCTTGGCCTGATTGAGCGGATCCACCGCATAGGCGCCGGTGAAGACACCGGTCTTCTCCTTATTCTGGACGCGGTCCACGTTGGACTTGTTGGCGGCCGCTTTGCAGTACGCTTCTACTTCCGCCCGGTGATCCTCGGTCGTGATCTCGGGGACCAGCGCATGCTCGGGAGAGAG
>JAFPTK010000095.1 GCA_017400305.1 Lachnospiraceae bacterium
GGCAGATATCTCCTGATCTCCGCGAGCAGGGAGGGAAGTCTGCCCGCCAATCTGCAGGGGATCTGGAACGACAGCTTCTACCCGGCCTGGGACAGCAAATATACGATCAACATCAATGCTCAGATGAACTACTGGCCGGCGGAGGTGACGGGTCTCGGAGATCTTCATATGCCGCTGTTTCGGCATATGGAGCGGATGGTCCCGAACGGGCGGAAGGCTGCCCGGCAGATGTACGGCGCGGAGGGCTGGATGGCCCATCACAATACGGATATCTGGGGAGACTGTGCGCCGCAGGATACCTGGCAGGCTGCGTCCTACTGGCAGATGGGCGCTGCATGGCTGTGCCTCCACATCCTGGAGCATGCGCGGTTTACCGGAGATGGCGCATTTCTGGAGCAATACCTGCCGATGGTAAAGGAGGCCGCGCTGTTTTTCGAGCAGACGCTGCAGCGGAATGACCAGGGGCAGCTGGTGGTCTCGCCCTCGGTGTCTCCGGAGAATGTCTACCGGATCGGCGACGAGCAGGGAGCGATGTGTGAAGGGGCGGCCATGGACGCGGAGATCCTCTATGAGCTGTTTCAGGGCCTGATCGAGACGGGGATGCTCACGGCCGAAGAGACAGCGAGATACCGCGCCATCCTCGCAAAGCTTCCCAAGCCGGGGATCGGTGCCGACGGAACGGTCATGGAATGGGCAAAGCCCTATGAGGAAACGGAACCGGGGCATCGCCATATCTCCCATCTGTTTGCGCTGTACCCCGGCAGAGAATTCTTCGATGCGGATAACAGCGGGGCGCTGCTGCAGGCGGCGGAGGCCACGATCCGGAAACGCCTTGCGAACGGCGGCGGACATACCGGCTGGTCCAGAGCCTGGATCATCAACATGTGGGCAAGGCTCGGAAACGGGGAGGAGTGCCTTAAAAATATCTACGCGCTGCTCAGAGGATCGATGCTGCCGAATCTGTTCGACAATCATCCGCCGTTTCAGATCGACGGGAATTTCGGCCTGGTGTCCGGGATCGTCGAGATGCTGCTCCAGAGCCATTCGGGCCGGATCAGAACCCTGCCCGCCCTTCCCGCTTCCTGGAAAAACGGTTCCGTTACCGGGCTTCGCACCCGCGACGGCAGGACGGTCGATCTAAAGTGGCGCGACGGTCAGCTCCTGTCCTGACAGGCTCCCGCTGTCAGTATACTTTTGGTACCTTCCGCCGGTCGGCTGCGGCAGGTATAATGATCGGGATGCAACAGGATGGGGGCTGATATGGATGATGGGTTGAAACGGGTATTACGCAGGCTTGGGGATCTGATCCTCCCGGAGGGGAGCGAGATCCAGGTCAGTGCGTTCAATATCCTGGCGGTCTGCGGGATCGTGGTCAGCCTGATCACGGCATTCTACAATCTTTCCGTCGGGTTCGGCATCCTGTCCTTTATCGAATGCATGTCCGGGGTGTTCATATCCCTGGGGTTAATGGTTTACACCAGAAAGACCGGCAATTACCGGATGGCGATGATCCTTACGGTCCTTGCCATCTTTTTCGGTTTATTCACCTTTCTCTATTTCACAAACGGCGGATATTACGGCGGTGTCCCGTATTTCTTCGTGTTCGCGACGGTCTTCACCGCCTTTCTCCTCGACGGGATCACCATGCCGGTCTTTGTGGCGCTGGAATTGCTGTGGTATGCCGGTCTGTGCATCTACACCTACTTCCATCCCTCCGTGAACTTGTTAAACGGCAACGAGGAGATCCGTATGATGGATGTCGTGGTCTGCGAGACGATCGTGTCGATCGCCCTCTCGATCGCCATGTACCTGCAGATCCGGGTCTACCGGAAGAAACAGCACGAGCTCAATGAAGCGATCATCGCGGTCCGGGAGGCCAACAGCGCCAAGAGCGAATTCCTCGCCAAGATGAGCCACGATATCCGAACACCGCTCAACACGATCATGGCGATGAATGAGCTGATCGTATCCAACACCTCCTCCGCACGGATCCGGGAATGGGTCAATGACAGCAATGTCTCCGGGCGCATCCTCATGTCCCTCATCGATGACATGCTGGATCTCTCCCGGATCGAAGCCGGCAGAATGGATCTCCTCGAACAGCCGTGGGATACGGAGGGGCTCTTTGACGAGGCGGTGAAGGCGTGGAAGCTGCAGACGGATCGGAAGGGGCTGGACTTCTACTACGACAGGGACGAGCACCTGCCGGCGCGTCTGGCGGGAGATGAGGATGTGGTCCGGAAGATCACGAACAACCTCCTAAGCAACGCCGTCAAGTATACCAAAACAGGAAGCGTGCATCTGAGCGTCGGCTGGACGGACAGGCTGACGATCATCGTGGAGGACACGGGGATCGGTATCGCACCGGAGCATCTGAACAACATCTTTAAACCCTTTGAGCGCGGCGTGCAGGATATCTACCGCGAGACGAGCGGGAGCGGCCTGGGGTTGGCCATCGTCAAGGAACTGGTGGATGTGGTCGGCGGCAGTGTGGTCTGCGAGAGCAGACTGAACCACGGAACGAAGTTTACGGTGTGCCTGCCGGAGAAAACGGTGGATGACAGGGAGGATGCGAAGACGTCCGGGGCTTCGGCGGGATCCGGCGACAGTAAGGCTGTGCAGCAGTTTGTGGCACCTGAGGCGCAGATCCTGGTGGTGGACGACAACGCCTATAACCGCAAGGTGATCGAGGCGTTCCTCGAGCCGACGTTAATCCGGATCGACGATGTGGAGAGCGGGAGCGAAGCGCTGGAGATGATCGACATCAAGCATTATGATCTGGTCCTCATGGATCTGAGGATGCCGGGAATGGACGGGGCGGAGACGCTGGAACAGATCAAAAGGGATTATCCCGATTTTGACACACCGGTCGTGGTCCTGACGGCGGATATCATGAACGGTGTGGAGGAGCGGTTATTAAAACAGGGCTTTTCGGGATTTCTGGCGAAGCCGGTCAGTTCGCCCAACCTGCTCAGCACCATCGCCGGCTTTATCCCGGACAAGGTGGTCCCCCTGCAGACGGACGAGGAGAGCGGTCTGACACTGGCCAGGATCGAGAGCTTTCAGGATATGCTGAAACCCTGTGGGATCGATCTGAAGCTGGCACTGGAATATAATGCGGGAAGTACGGAGGAGTTCCTGATGCGGGCCGGGCTGTTCGAGGACTACGCGGAGGAGAACCGGCAGCGCCTTAAGTGGGACGAGAGCCATGCGGAGGAGTACTATCTGCTGATACACTCGATCAAGTCGATCGCCAGAGGGGTCGGGGCATATCTGCTGGCGCAGCTCGCTGAGGCGATCGAATATCGGAAGGAAGATGCCTTTGTGGAAAAGACGAATCCCGTCTTACTGGATGAGTATGAAAGAGTGCGCGCGGGACTGAAGAGACTGCGGGAAGGAGTGAATGCGATATGAGCCGCAAAAGGGTGATGATCATCGATGATGATACCGAATCCCTGCAGCTGATGATGAAGCAGCTGGAAGTTCTGTATGACGTCAACGGCTTTACCTCCGGGGAAAATGCCCTTGAAGCTCTGGGCAGGGCAGCGGCCGGGCGGCTGCCGGATCTGATCCTGTTAGACATTGTCATGACCGGCATGGATGGTTATGAAGTGCTGGAACGCCTGAAGGCAAATGAGAAATACCGGTCGATCCCGGTGGTGTTCCTCACCGGCATGACGGATGAACTGTCGGAGATCCGGGGACTTGAGATGGATGCCGTGGATTATCTGAAAAAACCGGTTCCCGGCAAGGTATTATTTGCCCGGATCCAGCATTACCTCGATCTCTATTCCGATACCGCAGCCAAAGGGCAGCTGAATGAATACATGCTGGAGGCATTGTCGTCCCCCCTCACCGAAAGGGAACACGAGGTCGCAAAGCTGATGGCGGAGTTCCGGTCTGATCGTGAGATCAGTGAGATCCTGTTCATCTCCATGCCGTATACCAAGAAACTGGTGGCGGCGGTCAAGGAGAAGCTGCTCATCGAGAAGAGGGGCGATATCCGGAAATATCTGATCTGAAAAAAGGAGGGGTCCCATACACAAATGATGCAATCCGCGCTTTGAATGTTTGTCAAACGAAAAGGGATGCGCTATACTATACGGGATCCGGTGTTCCGTATTCTGTTTCCGAGAACGAACACCGATCGACGGGGGGGATATCTCTTGCGCAAGCGGATAGCAGTGATCGTGGGAGAGGCTGACTGCGAGTACGCCATGGAGCTGATTCCTTATCTTTATGAGGAGGCAGCGGGACATGACCTCGATGTGGTAGTCTTTGGCAACTATGGTAC
>JAFPTK010000096.1 GCA_017400305.1 Lachnospiraceae bacterium
AATCACGCGGAAGGGGTCTTTCAGCTGGAATCCGCCGGCATGCAGTCCTTTATGAGAGAGTTAAAGCCCCACACCTTTGAGGACATCATCGCGGGGATCTCCCTCTATCGGCCGGGCCCCATGGATTTCATCCCACAGTACATCGCGGCAAAGAACGACCCATCCAAGATCCATTACGACACGCCGGAGCTGGAACCGATCCTGAAGCCGACCTATGGCTGTATCGTCTATCAGGAGCAGGTCATGCAGATCGTGCAGCAGCTGGCCGGCTATTCCCTCGGACGGGCGGATCTGGTGCGGCGTGCGATGAGTAAGAAGAAGCAGCATGTCATGGAGGTCGAGCGCAAGAACTTCATAGAGGGAATCCCGGAGGATGGCGTTCCGGGCTGTGTCGGCAACGGGATCCCGGCGGATATCGCCGGCAGGATCTATGATTCCATGATGGATTTTGCAAAGTATGCCTTTAACAAATCGCATGCGGCCTGTTATGCCGTGGTCGCCATGCAGACGGCGTACCTGAAGGCTCATTATCCGGCCGAATTCATGGCGGCGCTCATGACCAGCGTGATCGACATGACCGGGAAGCTGGCGGGATACATCGGAGCACTTAAGGAGATGGGGATCCGTCTGGCGCCGCCGGACATCAATGCGGGAGATCTTGGCTTCAGTGTTGTCCGCAATGCGGAGGGGGCGGGGGAGATCCGCTATGCGCTGACCGCGGTCCGCGGGGTCGGACGAGGTCTGGTGTCACAGATCGTCAGAGAGCGCGGGGAGCGGGGGCCGTACCGTTCGATGGAGGATTTCTGCCGGAGGCTGGCGGGGACGGAGTTAAACCGCCGCGCATTGGAAAACATGATCAAGGCGGGAGCCTTCGATTCTCTCGGCGGCACCAGGCGGGGATATCTCATGGAACACGCGGCGGTTCTGGATCAGGCCCAGCAGGAGGTCAGGGACAACATCGCAGGACAGATGTCCCTCTTCGATATGATGGGGGATGCGGGCATGGGATCCGGGGCTCTTGTGACGGGAGGGGAGACCCGCACCGCCGGCCAGGTGACGGAATTCGACAAGTCACAGCTGTTGATGCAGGAACGGGAGGTTCTCGGGGTGTATGTCTCCGGTCATCCTCTCGATGAGGAGGCGGCGTTCCTCAAGAAGCATGTCTCGGTCCACGCGGCGGATTTCGCTAACGACGCAGGGACCGCGGAGGATGAGGAGGGGGCGGATCCCTCTTCCGGAGCCGCCGGGGCGTCGGCGCCGGCAGAAGAGGGCGGGCCCGCCGTCAGGGATCGGGAGCGCGTGGTCGCAGGCGGCATGATCACCGGCCTGAACCAGCGTTATACCAAGGCGGGACAGCCGATGGCGACCTTTTCGCTGGAGGATCTCACCGGTACCGTGGAGGTGATCGTGTTTCCCAAGTGCTTCGCCGAATACGGAGCGAAGCTCCGGGAGGACGCGCGGGTCCTGATCAGGGGGCGGGCGACCGTGGAGACGGATGCGGATGCGCGCCTCATCGCCGAGGAGATCCGTCTGTTTTCCGAGGTTCCCCGGCGCATCTGGATCCAGTTCCCGGACCGCGCCTCTTATGATCAGGGAAAAGAGGATCTGCGCGATCTCTTTGCGGGAGCGCATGCCGAGCAGCCGGGAAGTGACACCTGTACCGTCTACCTGCGCGCCGAGAAGCAGAAGGCGCCGCTGGACGACAATCTGACGGTGAAGGCGGACAGAGATCTGCTCGCGGAACTGAAGGGGCGCTTTGGCGAAGAAAACGTAAAGCTTGTATAAGAAAAAGTGTGGTATAATAACAAGTCAGCATCATTCTTCGATCGGAAAGGAGATCGGTACGCATGGCGAGTAAAGTAAAGACCATCGGAGTCCTGACCAGCGGCGGCGATGCGCCGGGTATGAACGCGGCGATCCGCGCCGTCGTGAGAAAAGCGATCGACAACGGTCTGTCGGTCAAAGGGATCAAGCGCGGCTATCAGGGCCTGCTCAACGAGGAGATCATCGATCTGGAACGCCACAGTGTGTCGGATCTCTCCCAGCGCGGCGGCACCATGCTCGGAACGGCGCGCTGCATGGAGTTCAAAACCGAAGAGGGGCAGAAAAAGGCGGCGGATATCTGCCGCAAGCACAAGATCGACGGCATCATCGTGATCGGCGGTGACGGCTCCTATCGCGGGGCATTGGCGCTCAGCCATCACGGCATCAATACCATCGGGATCCCGGGGACGATCGATCTGGATATTGCCTGCACGGATTACACGATCGGCTTTGACACCGCCTGCAATACGGCGATGGAGGCCATTGACAAGGTGCGTGACACCTCCTCCTCGCATGAGCGCTGCTCGATCGTCGAGGTCATGGGGCGGCACGCCGGCTACATCGCACTCTGGTGCGGCCTGGCCACCGGCGCCGATGACATCCTGATCCCCGAGAAGTACGATTTCAACGAGCAGAATATCATCGATAATATCGTGCGGAACCGCAAACGCGGGCACACACATCATATCATCGTCAACGCCGAGGGCATCGGACATTCCACGTCCATGGCCAAGCGGATCGAGGCGGCGACCGGTGTCGAGACACGGGCGACGATCTTAGGCTACATGCAGCGCGGCGGATCGCCGACCTGCAAGGACCGCTTCTACGCAGCGATCATGGGCTGCTATGCGGCGGACATCATCGCGGAGGGCAAGACCAATCGGGCGGTCGCCTATCGGAACGGGGAGTTTACGGATTTTGATTTCGAGGAGGCGCTGTCCATGGAGAAATCGATCAGCGAATACCAGTTCCGGATGTCGCAGATCCTGTAGATCGGGCGCGGTCTTTATCGAAATCCATGGCGAACAGGGAATCGTCTTCCCATAATACGGCAGAGATCTCGTCCGGCGCCAACCCGCGGGTCCGCCGGATCAACGGTCTCCTGCGGAAGCGCAGCGAACGGATCCGGGAGCAGATGTTTATCATCGAAGGCATCCGGACACTTCGGGAGGCTCCCGCGGAACGGATCCGGGAGATCTATCTGACCCGGCGTGCCGCGGAAAACCTGTCCGGGAAGGACAGGGATCTCGTCGAGCATCTCTCCTGCGAACGGACGATCGTCACCGATGCGGTGATGGAGCGTCTCTCGGATACGCAGCATCCGCAGGGGATCCTTGCGGTGGTCGCCATGAGGGAAGCCGGACCGGAGGAACTGCTGGGGATATCGACAGGTGCGGCTGCCCCCCGGACCGCTCCGCTCATCCTTTTGTTGGAAAATCTGCAGGACCCCGGTAATCTCGGTACCATCCTCCGCATGGCGGAGGGGGCGGGCGTCACGGGAGTGCTGCTGACCGGGTCTACGGCGGACCCCTATAACCCCAAGGTGGTGCGTGGTACGATGGGATCGATCTTCCGGGTCCCGTTTCTGTATCGGGAAAAGGCCGGGGATGCGGTGCAGATCCTCAAGGATCACGGGGTCCGGCTGTTCGCGGCAGATCCCAGAGGGGAACGGATATACACGGATGCGGATCTCACCGGGCCGGTGGCTTTTCTGATCGGCAATGAGGGGGCCGGACTCACCGCGGAGACTCTGCGCGCAGCGGATGAGCGTGTCTCGATCCCGATGGCCGGGCAATTGGAGAGTCTGAATGCCGGGATCAGCGCGGCGATCCTCTCCTTTGAGGCGGCGAGGCAGCGCCGGCCGTGAACAGGGTGAGACAGTTTCCGCTCAAGCATCCGGTGCTCTGCGCCTTTTTGAGCACCGCGGCATTATCCTTTCTCGCGATGATCCTCCTTCAGATAACACCGTTCGGTGAGAAGACCCTTCTCTTTGAGGATATGAAGCGGCAGTATGTCGCTTTTTATGCGCATTATCGCAACGTCTTTCACAGCAGTGAGAACTTCCTGTACTCCCTGCGCAAAGGTCTGGGGGACGGATCGATCGGCTTTTTTGCCTATTACCTGAGCAGTCCGCTCCTGCTCCCCTTCGCTTTTTTGCCGGTGGAGGCCTATCCGGCGGCGATCAGTCTGCTGGTGCTGGTGAAGCTTTCATTCTGCTCGGCGACCTGCTGCGCGTTTCTCAGACATTTTTGCCCGCCGAGGCCGGAGCGGCCGGCTCAAACGGCGATCCTGCTCTTAAGCGCTGTCTCCTGGTCCTTTTCCGTCTACATGATCGCAAATCTCTCCAATACCATGTGGCTGGATGCGGTCATCCTGATGCCGATCCTGTGCCTCACGGCAGACCGTCTGATGCAGGGGGCGCCGATGTGGGAGCATACCCTCCTCGTGGCGGGGATCCTGTGCGTCAACTACTATATCGCCTATATGTCCCTGCTGTTCGAGGGCATCGCGGTCCTCCTGTATCTGAACCGGGAGAGGTTGAAACAACTGCCCCGATATCTCGGGTCACTCTTCCTCGGGGCGGGGATGAGCGCGGCGCTGATGCTCCCCACCTTTTTTGCCCTGAGCGGCACCTCCAAGGACAGCCTCCGGCTGGGGCTTCACATCCTGACACCGCCGCCGACCTGGGGACAGATCCTGGCACGCCTCTATTCCCGCAGCTACGACGCGACACAGATCTTTGACGGCGCTCCCTCCATCGGAGCGGGCGCATTGATCCTTCTGCCGGTGGCGCTCTATTTCCTCTCCCGCAGCAGAAAGAGGGAAGAGAAGCTCCGTATGGCGGTCCTGCTCCTGTTGATGCTGATCTCCTTTCGATCACCCATCCTGAATCTGGTGTGGCATGCGGGTACGGAGCCGCGCGGCTATCTCTTTCGCAACGCGTTTGTATGCACGCTCCTCCTGATCATCTGTTTCTATCATTCCATGATCGATCTGTTTGAGGGAGAGATCCGGCGCAGGGATGTGGTACTGGCCGCGCTGGGGGTTGGTGTGCTCACGGCGGTGGTTTTCTGCGGGGATTACAGCTATCTGAATCTGCTGAAAAAGGTGTGGAATATCCTTCTCCTCTGCGCGGGCTCGTTCCTGCTGTGGCTGACCGCGTCGCCGAGCAGACAGGCGCGGAGCAGACGGCTTCTTCTGATCGCCGTTGTGCTCCTTCAGTCGGGCGACCTCCTGTACGGTGCCATACGGGTCAATATGCAGACCGGTATGTTCTACACCTCGAGGACGGATTTCCTCACGGAGTACCGCGATGCACGGCAGGCGGTACAGGGGATCCCGCGCGACGGGGAGGTCTTTCGGACCGAGTCGCTGACTCCGATCGAGCAGAATGACGCCATGCTCATCGGATATTCCGGTGTGACCTATTACGGATCGGATGTGCAGCTGGTGGAGCGGCAGTTTCTTCAGAAGCTCGGATACAATGACAATGGGTTATACGCGGAGTATGAACCCGGAAATACGCGCACGGCGGAGGCGCTGCTCGGGATCCGCTATCTGATCGACGGGGATCGGCTTCAGGAGAGGGAAGCGGTGCCGATGGTGGTGGATCTGCCCGCGGAGGACATCCCGGATCCGGGCCGGTCCGATCCCTTCACTTATGCAGAGGCGGCTCTTTCCGCGCTGGTCGGCAGGGAATGGAAGGTGTTCCTGCCGGCAGAGACGCAGGTGAAGGAAACGAAAACTCCGGGGGGAGAGCAGAGGGTCACCTACACCGTAACCCCTCAGAAAGACGGGGAGCTGTACTTCTATCTTGCGGATACGGAGGAATCGCAGAATCTGATCCTCACGACCGCTGACGGGGAGGAAACCCCCTATGGCAATGACTTCAATCTGAGTGTGGTGGATATCGGCGATTGCCGTGCGGGGGAGAACGTATCTCTTTCGATCACGGCATATGACAGGGAACTCGCCGGCAGACCGGTCTTTGTGACGGAGGATACCGGACTGCTCGGACAGGCGCTTCGTGAGCTTAAGGAGCGCGGGGGAAAGCTTACGCAGATCACTTCCTCGCATCTGTCGGCAGAAGTTCCTTCGGGCAGCGGATCGGCGGCGATCCTCCTGCCGTATGACGAGGCATGGCGGATCACGCTGGACGGACAAGCGCTCAGGACCGCTCCTCTGGGGGATCTTTATATGAGGGTCTTCCTTCCGGAGGGGGCAGATTCCGGCCGGCTTCTGACTCTGGATCTCACGTATCACCCCAAGGGTCTGGCGGCAGGGTTCGCGATCAGCGGGATCAGTATCATCCTGTTTCTGTTCATGGTGGCCCGGCGGGTTTTGTGTTATGATACTGCTCGGAGAGGAGAGAAGGAATGGAAGTAACGTTGCGGCACCTCACGAAACGGTTCCCCGGGCGCGGGAAGAATAAGGGACAGGAAGTCATCGCGGTAAATGATATGGACTTTACGATCCCGGACGGCGAGCTGATCGGCCTGCTGGGGCCTTCCGGCTGCGGGAAGAGCACGGCGCTCAATCTGATCTGCGGACTTCTGGCGCCGACAGAGGGGAAGATCCTCTTCGGAGATCAGGAGGTGACCGGGATCCCCGCCGAGAAGCGCGGCGTCGGAATGGTCTTTCAGAACTATGCGCTTTATCCGCATCTGAACGTTCTGCAAAATATCATCTTTCCCCTGGAGAATCTGAAGGGGGATCAGAAGCTCACCAGGGAGGCCATGCGCGCCAAGGCGGAGGAGGTGGCGGAGCTCGTGCAGATCCGCGAGCTGATGGACCGACGTCCGTCCGAGCTTTCCGGCGGCCAGCAGCAGCGCGTCGCGATCGCCAGAGCTCTGGTGAAGCTTCCGCGTGTCCTGCTCCTGGATGAGCCTCTTTCCAATCTGGACGCGAGACTGCGGCTTAAAACACGCGAGGAGATCCGCAGGATCCAGCAGGCGACGAAGATCACAACGATCTTTGTGACGCATGATCAGGAGGAGGCGATGAGCATCTCCGACCGGATCGTGGTGATGAAGGACGGGGTCGTCCAGCAGATCGGCAGACCGCAGGAGGTCTATGACGATCCGGCGAATCTCTTTGTGGCGCAGTTTTTGGGTACGCCGCCGATCAATGTCTTTGACGCGCGGGTGGAGTCCGGAAAGCTTCTGATCGGCGGGGAGCCGGTCATGGATACCGATGTGGCGGGCGGATCTCCGGTGAAGGCTGCGATCCGGCCGGAGGGCTTTGAGGTCGATCCGAAGGGACCGTTGTCCTGCCGGCTCAAGGCAGTGGAGGTCATGGGGCGTGATGTCAGTGTCGTCTGTGAGCATGAAGCGCTCACGGGAGCGCCGACGATCCGTTCGATCATCGATGCGGACGAACAGCCGGATGATGAGATGCGGCGATCGGGAGTCGTTCGTTTCTCCTTAAAACCGCACAAGGTCCTGCTTTTTGATGCAGAGACCGGGGAACGTCTCCGTGGGGCGGGACGTGACAAGCGCACGTTCGCGGGGCGGTCATAGGGGCGGCCATGGAGAACAGAGATTACAAGGGATATCTGTATCTGGTCCCGGCGGTGCTCTTTCTGGGGATCTTTCTGGTATATCCTCTTTTTGATGTTTTTGTCTACTCGTTTGAGGAGGGGTACAATTTTGCCTCCCAGACTTATCGCGGGTTCGGATGGTACAATTTCCGATATGTGTTGCGGGACCCGTATTTCCTACAGGCTCTGAAGAATACGCTCTTCCTGGTCTTCATCACCGTCCCGCTCTCCACAGGGCTGGCACTTCTGCTTTCGGTCGCACTCTGTTCGATCCCGAAGGTGAGGGAGCTTTTTCAGACGATCTTTTTCCTGCCGTATGTGACGAATACCCTGGCAGTCGGTCTGGTCTTCATGATCCTCTTCCAGAAGACGCCGTATTCCGACGGACTCATGAATCTGCTCCTGTCGGTCTTCGGGATCGCGCCGATCGATTTCATCGGCGGGCCCTACGCGGCGAAGCTTTTCGTGCTTTCCTTCTACACGATCTGGATCGTGCTCCCCTTCAAGATCCTGATCCTCACGAGTGCGTTGACCAGCGTGGACGAGGGCCTCTATCGGGCGGCCAGGATCGACGGGACTCCGCCGGGAAGGATCTTCTTTCGGATCACGCTGCCGATGATCCGGCCCATGATCTTTTACCTCATCATCACGGGGTTCATCGGGGCGTTCAAGGCGTACAGTGACGCGGTGGCGATCTTCGGCGTCAATTTAAATGCCGCCGGGATGAACACCATTGTCGGATATGTGTATGACATGCTCTACGGGGACAGCGGCGGTTATCCGTCCTATGCCTCCGCGGCGGCGATCCTGCTGTTTGCGATCGTGCTCACGATCACAACGGTCAATCTTCTCGTGAGAAACCGGGGGAGGAACTGAGATGGCGGATACCGGCAGGGATAACATGGAATACACGGGGGCGCCTTCCGTGAAGGAGCGTGCGGTGAAGATCCTCACGATGCTGTTGCTTGTCCTGTGGGCACTGGTGGTGCTGTTCCCCTTCTACTGGATGATCTTAACCTCCGTCAAGGGGTACGGGGCGTACAATGCGGAGTACATCCCGAAGTTTTTCACGCTCCATCCCACCGGGGAGAATTACGCGGAGGCCTTTTCGGCCGTGCCCCTCGCCCGGTATTTCCTCAATACGATCGTTTTCACGCTGGTGACGACCGGCGCGATGCTGATCGTCATCACGTTTGCGGCGTTCGCTTTTGCGAGGCTGCGATTCCCCGGCCGCGATCTGATCTTCGTGGCATTCCTGGCGCTGATGATGATCCCGAATGAGCTGGTGGTGATCACGAATTTCGTGACGATCACCAACCTGGGTCTTCGCAACAGCTTCACCGGTCTGATCCTGCCTTCGGTGACGTCGGTCTTCTATATCTATCTGCTGAAGGAGAATTTCGAACAGGTGCCGGATAACCTTTACTATGCGGCCAAGGTGGACGGGACGTCGGATCTGAAGTATCTGTTTAAGGTGCTCTGTCCGATCTGCCGGCCGACCCTCGTCACCGTGACGATCCTCAAGGTGATCGAATGCTGGAATTCCTACGTGTGGCCGCGCCTCATCACGGATGATCCGCGGTACTTCCTGGTGTCCAACGGGATCCAGGAGATCCGGGAGAACGGGTTCGGGAGAGAGAATATCCCCGCGATGATGGCGGCCGTCGTGGTGATCTCTCTGCCGCTTTTGGTGTTGTTCCTGATCTTTAGGAGGAAGATCATGGAGGGCGTCGCCCGCGGAGGATTAAAGGGATGAGGCGGGGGAAGAGAACCATCGGGATCCTGGCTCTTGCCGCGGCGCTCATGGCAGCTGTTTCCGGATGCCACGGCAGTCGGGTGCCGGAGGAGTTTGCCGTGCCGGCGGAAGCCCATCCGGATAAGGGGATCGAGATCAGCTTCTGGGCGAAAAATGATACGAATAAGACGCAGACGGACATCTATCAGCAGGCGATCCGCGATTTCGAGGCCTGCTATCCCGGGATCCGGGTGAATCTGCGGCTCTACACGAATTACGGCAAGATCTACAATGATGTGATCACCAATATCCGGACGAATACCACACCGAATGTGTGTATCACCTATCCGGATCATATCGCGACCTACCGGACCGGTCAGGGGGTTGTGGTGCCGCTGGACGAACTGATGGCGGATCCCCGGTACGGGCTGGGCGGTTCGGAGGTGAAGTTTGACGGCCCCAAGCCCGGCGAGATCATTCCGGAATACCTCGCGGAGTGCCGGATCGGGGAGGAGGATGGCACTCTCTATGCGCTGCCCTATATGCGTTCCTCGGAAGCCTGCTATGTCAATAAGACGATGGTGGAGGCGCTGGGATATACCCTCCCGGAGGGAGCGCTCACCTGGGACTTCATCTGGGAAGTGAGTGAGGCGGCGATGCGGACAAAGGGAGCGGACGGTGTCTTCGGCGTGAACGGACAGCGGGTTCTCATTCCCTTCCTATATAAATCAACGGACAACATGATGATCCAGTACCTGAAGCAGAGAGGGGCACCTTATTCGGATGCGGCAGGTTCCGTCTATCTCTTTGGGGATGAGACGAAGGAATTTCTGTCCGGGATCGCTTCCCATGTGCAGACGGGGGCGTTTTCCACCTTTAAGATCTCGGGATATCCGGCGAATTTCCTGAATGCGGGTCAGTGCATCTTCGCGGTCGATTCGACAGCCGGTTCCACCTGGATGGGATCGGAGGCACCGCTCGTGGATATCAGCGAGGACAGCGTGGTTTCCTTTGAGACGGCGGTATATCCCGCGCCGCAGGTGGATCCGGATCATCTGCAGATGATCTCGCAGGGACCTTCGATCTGTCTCTTCAACAAGAAGGATCCGGATGAGGTCCTGGCATCCTGGCTCTTCGTGCAGTACCTGCTGACGAATGACGTGCAGATCTCCTATGCGGAAACGGAGGGCTATGTCCCAGTGACGACGGCTGCCCGCAAGGATCCGAGATATCAGGCCTATCTGGAGGGGAAGGCGTGGAACGGGTCGGAGGCCGTGGAACCGTCGGAATCGAAGCGGGATCACTTCTATTCCGTCAAGCGGGAGGCGACCCGGCTGGTCCTGGATCATACGGCGGATACCTTTGTGACACCGGTCTTTAACGGTTCCGCGTCCCTTCGGGACGCGGCCGGTGAGTTGATCGAGAGCACCGTCAAGGGGATCCGCAGGAAGCAGACGGCCGATGATGCATTCTTCACAAAGCTTTATGCGGACACGAAGTCGCTGTACCGTCTCGGCGAGAGTCGTCCGGCCGATGCGCAGGAGGGCGCTGTCTCGGAAGGATCCCTGGGACCGCTGCCTGCCGTGAGTGCGGCGCTCCTGATCGTGCTGGCCCTGTCCTGGGTGGGCATCGGGGTGGTATCGCTCCGGAGATATCTGCGGAAACGGGCTTCCGATACGCGCGAATGAATGTGACTGCCGATGCTGTATAACTTGACGAATCTGTTTTTTTGGTTATAATCATGTTGTTGTTTTGTGACCGTGTCCGTGTGGCATGGGATAGCAGTGAAAC
>JAFPTK010000097.1 GCA_017400305.1 Lachnospiraceae bacterium
CAACATGATGTCCACGGATTGCTTCGCTGCTTTTCGCAACCTATTATACGCCACTCTTTCCGGGGATTCAATGTTTGGCACTTCCCCTTCACGGTCCGGTTGACCCTGCGATCCCGCAATGATACGATAGTTTTCGGCGGTATATGCACGCATCGTGCGAAGGATACAGACATAACAGGCATTTGGAGAGGGACGGCAATGAAGAAGCATACAGACCTGAGCAGGGAGCAGCGGCAGGAAAGAAGGGAACGTTTTCGGAAGCATCAGAGATGGGTCCTTCAAAATCTCCTGGAGGATTTTGACTGGAATAAGCTCACCGCCGCGGAAAAGAAGGCGCGCGTGGTCCGGGACGGACTGGTCGTCCTGATGTCGGTCTTCAGCACCCTGATGTACTGGGTCTGCTTCCTGGATTCCTCGATCTCGACGACGGCTTCTGTCCTGATCTTTCTCTTTTATTTGGTCCCGATCGCCGTCATTACGGTGCTGTACGGCTGGTTTGGCGGTGTCCTGTGCTTTACGCCGATCTTTGTCGCGTCAACCCTGATGTCACCCAGTAACGCCTATCTGCCCTTTTTTCACCTGGCGGCGATCTATCTGTATCACCATATCCTGAAAAAAGACCGGTGCCGGACCGTCCTCAGGACGCTTCTGCACGGCCTGTTGTCCGGTATGATCCTGTCCGGGTTCTACTACCTGATCTTTGTACTGGTGACGGCGGAATCCTTTTCCGAAGCGACAGCTGCCAGTCTGATCCTGCATATCACGAACATTGTCCCTCAGTCGGTGATGATCTGCTTCTTCCTCTACTGGTTCACGCATCACTGCAGGGATTCCGTCAAGGAGAAGCTGGGATGCGGCGGGGCGAAGATGGAGACGCTTGGGAAACGGATCCGGGAAAAAGTCAGGAATGGTTATCGGAGCGTCTCGGCCAGGATCTTTGCGCTGCTGCTCATCGAGGCGGTCTTTATGGGAGTTGCGGCGGCCTTTTTCGCCAACAGCCTGGTGCCCCGGATGCTGGAGAGCGACCGCGCAGCGCGGATGGCGGAAATGGCTTCCTCTCAGAAAATGCCGGACGGCATGACGGAACCGGAGGCGGACGGTCAACCCTCAGAGAGCAGCGGGCAGAGCGATCCGCCGGAGAAACCCGACGGGGAGGAGGGCGGAGTCCCCTTCGGTCCCTGGGGGAGCGGCCGGGATCTGTCGCCCATGATCACGGGGAATTTCTCCCAGGCATTTGAGAACGCGAGAGCCCACGCGCCGATGGAGCACTTCTCCTATGACGATCGCGGGATCGCCTTTGACTGTAAGCTGATCATGATGCTGTTGTGCGTGATCCATCCGATCGTATTGCTGTCCAACTATGTCGGGCAGAAGCTCATCGCGAACCCGATCAACGAGATGACCGGGATCATGAACGGCTTCGGTGACGACGCCGAGCAGCGGCTGGTCATTGAGGAGAAGCTTTCGGAATATGAGATCCACAGTGAGGATGAGATCGAAGCCCTCTATGATGTCATGTCCCGGATGGTCGGTGAGCTGAACAGCTATATCGAGGACATGAAGCGGGAGCAGCAGCTGAAGGAGGATCTCAGGGTCGCACAGGCCGCATCGGAGGCGAAGAGCACCTTCCTCTCCAATGTGTCTCATGAGATCCGGACTCCCATCAATGCGGTCCTGGGTCTTGATGAGATGATCCTGCGGGAGAGCGGGGAGGAGACGATCCGGAAGTATGCCGTGGATATCCGGAACGCCGGGAAATCGCTGCTGTCCCTGATCAACGATCTGCTGGATTTCTCCCGGATCGAGGCGGGCAAGATGGAGATCATCGAGGCGGAGTACGAACTGAGCTCCACCGTGAATGATCTCATCAATATGGTCAGCACCAAGGCCCAGGACAAGGGACTGAAGCTTTCGGTCGATGTGGCGTCCGATATCCCGCACGTGCTGTTCGGCGACGAGATCCGCATCAAGCAGTGCATCCTGAACATCTTAAATAATGCCGTGAAATACACGCAGAAGGGGAGCGTGACGATGTATCTCAGCGCTGAAAAGATCTCCGATGAGGAGGTCAGCCTCTGCGCGCGCGTCGTGGACACCGGGATCGGCATCAAGGAGGAGGATCTGGCCAAACTGTACTCTCCCTTTGAGCGGATCGAGGAGTCCAGGAACCGCACCATCGAGGGGACCGGTCTGGGCATGAGCATCGTGAAGCAGCTTCTGGATATGATGGGGTCGCAGCTGGTCGTGAAGAGTGTCTACGGCGAGGGCTCGGATTTCTCCTTCAAGGTGAAGCAGCGTGTGGTCAACTGGGAGCCCATCGGAGATTTCAACAGTACCTATCTCGCCTCGATCCAGAGCGCCATGCATTACCGTGAGAGCTTCATCGCCCCGGACGCGAGACTTCTGGTGGTGGATGATACGCCGATGAACCTGACGGTCATCCGGGGGCTCTTAAAGCCCACCCGCGTGCAGGTCGATACGGCGACGAGCGGAGCGGAGTGCCTGGACATGGTCCGGAAAAAAGCCTATGATATCATCTTCATGGACCAGCGCATGCCCGAGATGGACGGGGTGGAGACGCTACACGCGCTGCAGGCCATGCCGGAAGGGGAGAATCTGTGCGCCGGGACTCCGGTGGTCTGCCTCACGGCCAATGTCATCGCAGGGGCGCGAGAGAGATTTCTTAAGGAGGGCTTTACGGATTATCTGAGCAAGCCCATCGATGCGGGGAAGCTGGAACAGATGATCGCCGGGATGCTGCCGCCCGAGAAGGTGCTGCCTCCGGAGGAGGATCGGAAAGAGGCACCGGCCGGGGCGGATGACGATCGGGAGGAGGCGGAGAGCGATTTCATGAAGGCGCTCTCTCAGGCAGAGGGGATCGACGCCCGCGCGGCTCTTAAGAACTGTATGACCGAGGAGATCCTGCAGGGGGCGGTACATGACTTCACCGTATCCTTAAAGACCGAGCCGGACAAGATCGAGAAGCTGTGGAAAGACGGGGATCTGAGGGACTACACCATCGCGGTACACGCCCTGAAGAGCTCCGCCCGTCTGATCGGCGCGCTGAAGCTCAGTGCCCTTGCGGCCGAACTGGAGGCGGCCGGCGACGCGGGGGACACCGAACGGATCGACCGGGATACCCCGGAGCTTTTGTTTCTCTACCGTGGCTTTTGTGATAAACTGAAAGGCGTGTGTGATCCGGCCGATGTTTCGGACGACGCGGACGACGGCAGAGAAGTGATCGATCCGGCACAGCTGGCCGAGGCCTACGGGGCGATCCGCGAGGCGGTCACGGCGTTCGACTATGACACAGCGGATGAGATCCTCAAGATGCTTAAGGATTACAGGATCCCGGAGCAGGATGTGTCAAAATACGAGCGGGTCCGCGATCTGGTGAACAGACTGGATCGGGATGCGCTCCTGGAGGAATTGTGATGGAAAAACAAGTACTTCTCATCGGCAGATCAGTCGGCTTCATGATGAATGCCATCATCAACGGTCTGAAAAAGGAGGATTATGAGGTTCAGGAGGTCATCGCGGGCATCAATGAGGTGAGCCGCGTCACCGATCTTCCGAAGCTCATCGTTCTGTATCTGGATGCGGATCTCGCTTCCGATACGGAATTTCTCGTCTACCTCAAGGATCTGGTGTCGGAGAAGGAACGCTCCCTCTTTGTGGTCGGTACCGATGATGAGATGGAGGAGATGGAAAAGACGCTGCCTGCGGAGATCGTCGTTGACCGGCTCTCCCGGCCGCTCAATGTCAAGGATCTGGCCGGACGGCTGGACGCGGAGGTCGCCAGGGGGACGGCGGCGGAGGCCCGCAAGAAGATCCTGATCATCGATGACGATCCGACGATGCTCCGGATGATCAAGAATCTGCTCAGTGATAAATACCATGTCTACATGGCCAATTCCGGGATGAACGGGATCACGTTCCTCGCGAACAACAAGGTGGATCTGATCCTGTTGGATTACGAGATGCCGATCATCTCCGGGGCAAAGGTGCTGGAGCTGATCCGGAGTGAGACGGCCACGCAGGATATCCCCGTCATGTTCCTTACCTCCAAGAACGACCGGGAGAGCGTGATGCAGGTGATCGCGTTAAAGCCCGAGAAATATCTGCTCAAGACCATGCCGCCGGAGGAATGGATCCAGAATATCGATGAATTTTTCGCTAAGAGATGACGTCAAAAAACGCTCTCGCGAAGCGGATCATATGA
>JAFPTK010000098.1 GCA_017400305.1 Lachnospiraceae bacterium
CAAACGAAGTAACAAACGAGACACAGGAAGTTAAGGAAGAAACCGAAGCGATCGTAACCGAGCAGACGGAGACTGCACAGGAAGTTGCGGTAGAAACCGCGCAGGAGACGGCGGAAGCGGAACCGGTGAAGGAGGAAGCCCAGGCAGAGACGGAACATCAGTCAGAGGCAGAAGCGCCGGCGAAAGAGGAGACAAAACCGGAGGCCGAAGAGAAGCCGGCAGAGGAGAAAAACGCCGAAGAAGGGGCTGAGGCGGAAGAGAACGCTAAGAAGCAGCCCGATCCGGATCGGTTCCTGCGGCCCAAGCGCGCGATCCTCAAGGAGGCCAGAGAGGCGCTCCGTGCGGATGACTGGGATCCGGCACGCGTGGAGGAGATCCTGAAGCGATTTGATGAGGCGGAGGGACTGGATACCCCCGCGGAGCAGGCGCTGGTATCGCAGCGCAACGAGATCGCCGAGCGGAATGAAGCAAAGAAAAAGCGCATCGCGGAACACGCGGAGAACGCGAAGAAGAAGCGGGCGTTAGTTGATAGAGCAAAGATGCTGGCGGATTCCGAGGATTGGAAGAACACCGCATCCGCATTCAAATCCCTGACCGAGGAGTGGCGCGCGGCCGGCAATGCCGGTGCGGAGGGAGATGCCCTCTGGGAGGCCTTCAGCGGCGCCAGACAGAAGTTTTTTGACCGGCAGAACGCGCATTATGAGCAGCTGAACACGCAGCGTGCCGACCGCGTCGCAGCCAAGGAAAAGATCATCGAGGCGGCGAAGGAGGCGACGGGGCAGCAGGGCGCCGAAACCGACTGGAAAAAGATCCACGAGCGCCTCGAGGAGCTCCTCGCCGAATGGAAAAAGATCGGTACCGCGGGACGCGAGGACGAGCGTCTCTGGGAAGCCTTCCAGAATATCCGCCATGCCTTTTATGATCGCCGGACAGTGGCCAGACAGGAGCAGGAGGAAGCGTGGAAGGCGCGCCGGGAGGACAAGGAAGCCCTGGTCCGTCAGGCGGAGGCCTATACCAGCGACGGCGATTTCAGCGCGGAAGCGGCAGCCAGGATGCGCGACCTGACCAACGAGTGGAAGGATATCGGCTTCTGCGGTCGCAAATCGGAGAATGAGCTCTGGGAGAAGTTCCACGCCGCGCAGGACGCGTACTGGCAGGCACGCAAGGCGGCAGGCGCCTCCCGCCATCAGGAATGGGTGGAAAAGACGCGCGGCGCCATCGATCGCCGCAGGGACCGCATCGCCCGGATCCGCGAGAACAACACGAATCTGCGCGAGCGGCTGTTGACCGCGGGTGAGGAGAAAAAGGTGCAGATCAACGGGTGGCTTGAGGAGAACGAGCGCCAGATCGAGGATCTCGAGGCCGAGATCGCGCGGATGGAGCAGGAACTGGAGAAGGATTGATCTGCATCCGGGGTGGGATCATCCGGTATTTGTCGTAAAAGGGGCCCGCTTGCGGAAGATTCCTTGTGAACTTTGCATTTTAAGACTGTTTTCGAACTGTTTAATGGGCGGCTTTCAATTGGAACGGCGTGTCATGAAAATGCAGGTTGACAGGAGCGGTCCCATTGTGATAAATTAGTCCACGGTCGCCGAAGAGCAGGGCGGCCTGCCGAAGACAGCCGGTGCTCCTGAATGAGAGGAGCGTAAGGACGGGACAGATCCCGGACGCCTGCCGAGGAAGAGGAGGAACGGTGGCAACACCGCATCGTCAGATTTCAAGCGTCTCTCGGTATGAATATGCCGGGAGACGTTTCCTTTTGCGGATAAACAGACCCGGAAAAGCTCAATCATTCGGGAAAGGAGGAATAGAACATTGGCTAAAGTAGCAGAGAAAGAACCTATCGTTAAGGAGATATCCGAGCGGATCGACGGTGCGACTGCTGCTGTTCTCGTGGATGCGAGAGGACTGACGGTTGCGGAAGACACGCAGCTGCGCAGACAGCTCCGCGAGGCGGGTGTCGCCTACAAGGTCTACAAGAACACCATGATGCACCGCGCATTCGAGAACACGGACTTTGCACAGCTCGATGAGCACGATCTGTTAAACGGACCGAGCGCGCTCGCGATCTCCAAGGAAGATCCGGCCGCACCGGCGCGTGTGCTCGTGAAATTTGCCAAGACGGCGAAGCAGCTTGAGGTCAAGGGCGGCGTTGTCGAGGGCAAGTACTACGATGCAGAGGGGCTGGTCGCGATCGCGGATATCCCGTCCAGAGAAGTCCTGCTGTCCAAGCTGCTTGGAAGCATGCAGTCTCCGATCGCCAACTTCGCTCGCGTCGTAAAGCAGATCGCGGAGAAGCTGGAATCCGGCGAGCCGCTGCCTGAGAAGACAGAGGAAGCACCGGCAGAGGCGCCTGCAGAAGCAGCCGCGGAAGCACCGACGGAAGCTCCTGCGGAAGCAGCCGCTGAGGCACCTGCGGAAGCATAAGTTGGGTCTTGCGCCGGTTTTTCCGGCAATAGAGCACATTTTGTTTCACCGAACGAATGTGAGGCGGAACACCCTCTTAAATGACTGAGAGGGACGTAAAATACTGAAATAGGAGGAAAATAATCATGGCGAAGTTATCTACCCAGGAAATCATCGACGCGATCAAAGAGCTCACCGTTCTCGAGCTGAACGATCTCGTTAAGGCATGTGAAGAAGAGTTCGGCGTCAGCGCGGCAGCGGGTGTTGTCGTAGCGGCTGCCGGTGGTGCCGCAGGCGGCGCTGCCGAGGAAGAGAAGACCGACTTCAACGTCGAGCTGACCGAGGTTGGCCCGAACAAGATCAAGGTCATCAAGGTCGTCCGCGAGATCACCGGCCTCGGCCTCAAGGAGGCAAAGGACCTCGTCGAGGGCGCTCCGAAGATGGTCAAGGAAGGCGCGCCCAAGGCGGAAGCCGACGACATCAAGGCCAAGCTCGAAGCAGAAGGCGCAAAGATCACCCTCAAATAATCCATTTGAATTACAAGGAGCGGTTGCGGGCAGGCAGAATCTGCCCGCAGCCGTTCTTTTGTACGCGCGAAGGGGCATGCCGTCCGGCGTGATGCTGTATTCCCTTCACGGATTTCAAGAAATATTTGAAGTCCAAGCGTAGATTATTCGGCGCGTGTATATGGTGATCCATGCGGGTGAATCCATATGCTGCGCGGGGCTTGTGGAGACGTCGGTACTTAGGTCCTGTATTGCAGGACCTTAGTACCGCTACGTCGGAACGAGAGGCGAGAGCCGCCCCCGCAAGGCATATGGATCACCCGCAAAAAAATAAAAACGCGCAGATTAATAAAATCAATTCAAATATTTCTTGACATCCCCATCCCCCTTGCGTTATATTGGAGAATGCGCTAATGTGGCACACTAGCCGTCTGTCGCCCTTTTTTCGGACGGTGGTGCGAAATTGTGCGCAGATACTTCATACACATCGCAGTAGAGGGGAGTCTATATGGAAAAGTTCAGGTTACACCCTACCGGTTCCGGCAGAAATCTCCGGGTCAGTTTCCAGAGACAGAAAGACGTTCTGGAGATGCCCAATCTCATCGAAGTTCAGAAAAGCTCCTACCAATGGTTTTTGGACGAGGGATTAAAGGAAGTTTTCGAGGATATCTCGCCCATCGAAGATTACGCGGGAAAGCTCTCCCTCGAATTCGTGGACTTCAAGCTCTGCGAAGACGAAGTCAAATACACCATCGAGAAGTGCAAAGAGCGTGACGCGACCTACGCGGCGCCTCTGCGCGTCAAGGTGCGTCTCCATAATAAGGAAAAGGACGAGATCCATGAGCATGAGCTGTTCATGGGTGATTTGCCGCTCATGACCGCGACGGGAACCTTCGTCATCAACGGCGCGGAGCGCGCGATCGTCTCGCAGCTCGTCCGCTCGCCGGGCATCTACTACGATATCACCTTTGATAAGCTGGGCAAGAAGCTCATCGCCTGCACCGTGATCCCCAACCGCGGCGCATGGCTGGAGTATGAGACCGATTCCAACGACGTCTTCTATGTCCGTGTGGACCGCACGAGAAAGGTGCCGGTCACGGTCCTCATCCGCTCCCTCGGGGTGGCGACCAATGAGGAGATCCTCGAGCTCTTCGGTGACGAGCCGAAGATCCAGGCGAGCCTGGCCAAGGATCCGTCCACGGATTATCAGGGCGGTATCCTGGAGCTGTACAAGAAGATCCGTCCCGGCGAACCGTTGAACGTCGACAGCGCGAAGAGCCTCTTCGAGTCCATGTTCTTTGACGCGCGCCGCTATGATCTCGCGAAGGTCGGCCGCTACAAGTTCAACAAGAAGCTCCATTTCAAGAACCGCATCGCCGGCCATGTACTGGCGGAGGATGTCGTCGACGACGAGACCGGCGAGATGATCGCCGCCGCGGGCACCAAAGTGGACAGAGAGCTCGCGACGAAGATCCAGGACGCTGCGATCAGCTCCGTGACCCTGCAGGGGGATGAGCGCAATATCAAGGTGCTCTCCAACCTGATGGTCGACATCCGCAATTATATCGATATCGATCCGAAGTCCTTAAAGACCGCGGGTCTCACCAATGAGGTGTACTATCCGGTACTGCGCGAGATCCTGGATGAGTACGAAGGCAAAAAGGACGCGGAGGCCCTCTTCTACGCGCTGAGAAACCGTGCCACGGAGCTGGTCCCGAAGCATGTGACCAGAGAGGATATCCTCGCCTCCATCAACTACAATATGCACCTGGAATACGGCGTCGGCGGCGGTGATGACATCGACCACCTGGGCAACCGCCGGATCCGCTGCGTCGGGGAACTGCTGCAGAATCAGTACCGCATCGGCCTTTCCCGCCTGGAGCGCGTCGTGCGCGAGCGCATGACGACCCATGACGCGGAGGAGGTCTCTCCGCAGACCCTGATCAACATCAAGCCGGTGCAGGCGGCAGTCAAGGAGTTCTTCGGATCCTCCCAGCTGTCCCAGTTCATGGATCAGAACAACCCGCTGGCTGAGATCACGCACAAGCGCCGTCTGTCGGCTCTCGGCCCCGGCGGTCTTTCCCGTGACCGCGCCGGATTCGAGGTCCGTGACGTTCACTATACACACTACGGCCGCATGTGCCCCATTGAGACGCCCGAAGGTCCCAACATCGGTCTGATCAACTCTCTGGCGAGTTATGCGCGCATCAATGAGTATGGCTTTATCGAGGCCCCTTATCGCAAGGTGGACCGGTCTGACCCGGAGAATCCGCGTGTCACGGACGAAGTGGATTACCTGACGGCGGATGAGGAGGATAATTACCACGTGGCGCAGGCTTCCACGCCGCTCGACGCGGACGGTCATTTCATCCGCAATACGGCGTCCGGCCGTTATAAGGACCAGACCTCCGAATATCCCAAGACGATGTTCGAGTACATGGACGTTTCGCCGCGCATGGTCTTCTCCGTCGCGACAGCGCTCATCCCGTTCTTACAGAACGACGACGCGAACCGCGCGCTGATGGGCTCCAACATGCAGCGTCAGGCGGTGCCGTTAATGACGACGGAAGCACCGGTCGTCGGTACCGGTATCGAGAATAAGACGGCGGTCGACTCGGGTGTCTGCGTGGTCGCGACCGCGGACGGTGTCATCGATTTTGTCGATGCGCGTCTGATCATCGAGACGACGGATGAGGGCGAGAAGATCGAGTATCATCTGCTCAAATTCGACCGCTCGAACCAGTCGAACTGCTACAATCAGAAGCCCATTGTCTTTAAGGGCGATCATGTGAAGAAGGGACAGGTCATCGCGGACGGTCCTTCCACCTGCGAAGGGGAGCTGGGACTGGGCAAGAATCCGCTCATCGGCTTCATGACCTGGGAAGGTTATAACTACGAGGACGCGGTCCTGCTTTCCGAGCGTCTGGTGCGCGACGATGTCTTTACCTCGATCCACATCGAGGAGTATGAGGCGGAGGCTCGTGAGACCAAGCTGGGACCGGAGGAGATCACCCGTGACGTGCCCGGTGTCGGCGAGGAGGCATTAAAGGATCTGGACGACCGCGGGATCATCCGCATCGGTGCCGAGGTCCGTGCCGGAGATTTCCTGGTGGGTAAGGTCACCCCGAAGGGTGAGACGGAGCTCACGGCGGAGGAGCGTCTGTTGCGTGCGATCTTCGGTGAGAAGGCGCGCGAGGTGCGTGACACCTCCCTCAAGGTGCCGCACGGTGAGTACGGTATCGTCGTGGACACCAAGGTCTTTACGCGGGAGAACGGCGATGAGCTCTCTCCGGGTGTGAATGAGGCGGTCCGCATCTACATCGCGCAGAAGAGAAAGATCTCCGTCGGCGACAAGATGGCCGGACGTCACGGTAATAAGGGTGTCGTGTCCCGCATCCTGCCTATCGAGGATATGCCGTATCTTCCGAACGGCAGACCGCTCGACATCGTGCTGAATCCGCTGGGCGTGCCCAGCCGTATGAATATCGGACAGGTCCTGGAGATCCATCTGTCTCTCGCTGCGAGAGCGCTGGGCCTTAACATCGCGACGCCCATCTTTGACGGTGCGGATGAAAAGGATATCCAGGAGACCCTCCTGATGGCCAATGACTACGTCAATCTGGAGTGGGAGGAATTTGAAAAGAAGTACAAGGATCTGGTGCTGCCGGAGATCATGGATTATCTCCACGAGCATCTGGATCACAGAGAATTGTGGAAGGGTGTTCCGATCAGCGCGGACGGCAAGGTGCAGCTGCGCGACGGCCGCACGGGCGAGTTCTTTGACGGCCCGACGACGATCGGACATATGCATTACTTAAAGCTTCATCACCTGGTCGACGACAAGATCCACGCGCGTTCCACGGGTCCTTACTCCCTGGTCACGCAGCAGCCTCTGGGCGGCAAGGCACAGTTCGGCGGACAGCGTTTCGGAGAGATGGAAGTCTGGGCGCTGGAAGCCTACGGCGCCGCATATACCCTGCAGGAGATCCTGACGGTCAAGTCCGACGATGTGGTGGGGCGTGTGAAGACCTACGAGGCGATCATCAAGGGCGACAACATCCCGGAGCCCGGTGTGCCGGAATCCTTCAAGGTCCTGTTAAAGGAGCTGCAGTCCCTCGGCCTGGATGTGCGCGTGCTGCGTGACGACAATACCGAGGTGGAGATCATGGAGACCATCGATTATGACGAGGGGTATCGCTATGATCTGGAGGGTGACAGACGCCGCGGCGGATACAACGAGGATTTCGAGGCGGCCGGCTTCACCAGACAGCGCTTCGACGAGACCACCGGTGACCTCGTGAATGACACCGAGACGGTCAGCGCCTATATTGACAATGATTATTACAGCCCGGATGATGAGTGAGGAGGAAGGAGTAAAGCATGTCTGATTCGACAAGCAATCGAGCGATCAATCGAGCCGCCGGCGGTCGCAGCGGCGGACAGCAGAATTATCAGCCGATGACCTTTGACGCGATCCGCATCGGGCTGGCAAGCCCCGCCAAGATCCGCGAGTGGTCCCATGGCGAGGTGACCAAGCCGGAGACCATCAACTACCGCACCTTAAAGCCGGAGCGCGACGGTCTCTTCTGCGAACGGATCTTCGGACCCACCAAGGACTGGGAGTGCCACTGCGGGAAATACAAGAAGATCCGCTACAAGGGCGTGATCTGCGATCGCTGCGGTGTTGAGGTGACGAAGTCCAGCGTTCGCCGTGAGCGCATGGGCCATATCGAGCTGGCGGCCCCGGTGTCGCATATCTGGTATTTCAAGGGCATCCCGAGCCGCATGGGTCTGATCCTGGATCTGTCCCCGCGCGTCCTGGAGAAGGTGCTCTACTTTGCGTCCTATATCGTGCTGGATCCCGGTGATACGGATCTTTCCTACAAGCAGATCCTGTCCGAGCGGGAGTATCAGGAGGCACGCGAGCAGTACGGCAACAAATTCCGCGCCGGTATGGGAGCGGAGTCCGTGAAAGAGCTGCTCATGGATATCGATCTTGAGAAGGAATACGCGGAGCTCAAGGAGGGCGTCGATACGACGACCGGCCAGAAGCGCGCGCGTATCATCAAGCGTCTGGAGGTGGTGGAAGCCTTCCGTGAGTCCGGCGGTGATCCGGCCTGGATGATCATGGACTGCATCCCGGTCATTCCCCCGGATCTGCGCCCGATGGTGCAGCTGGACGGCGGCCGTTTCGCGACCTCCGACTTAAATGACCTGTACCGCCGGATCATCAACCGCAACAACCGTCTGAAGAGACTGCTGGAGCTCGGCGCACCGGATATCATCGTCCGCAACGAGAAG
>JAFPTK010000099.1 GCA_017400305.1 Lachnospiraceae bacterium
GAATCACGGGAAGCTGCTCGCGAAGCTGAAACGCCCGAGACGCGGGAATCACGAGGAATAATTATGGCGATCAAGGAAAAAGTACGAAAGGTTCTGGTCAACAGACAGGACAAACAATATGAGCGGCGGCTGACAGAGCTGACTCTGGATCACGACGCATGGGAAAAGAAGCGGGAGATGACCGACGGTCTGGCCGGTGCGTGCAATGTGAGATACTTCGGAGAGACCCGGGGCACACAGGTCGGGATATCCGAAGTGCCGGAAGAGACCGCCCCTGCCGGATCCCCCTCCCGTGAAGGAGAAGCCGATGCTGTGCCGGAGGAGATTCCCGAGATCTTCTGCGTACTGTACAGCGACATTGAACGCTTTATTGAGAGCGGCGAGCTCTTAAACTGCGAGGACGGAGAGATCGTCCTGTTTGCCCGCAAGGAGGGGCGGCTCTCCTCAGGGGCTGCGGCCCTCATCTACACCTGGTTCATCGAGCATCCGACCGGCCGTCTGGTGTACGGTGACGAGGATGTGGTACTGGAGGACGGCGGATATGACGGCCCGTATTTCAAACCGGACTGGTCTCCCGACACCTACGCCTCCGCCTTTTATATCGGCAGCCTGTTCGCCGTGCGCGGGAGTGTCCTCAAGAATGCCCTCATGCACGCCCAGCCGGAGGAACTCACGGATGCGCAGAAACGGGCGCGCGGAAAACTCCTGGCCGGCCTTCCGGATGCGCTGTTCTTAAAGCTTGCCATCGCCTCCGGCGGATTTAAGCGGAGACACCCGGGGAAACAGCAGGAATTCCCGATCGGTCATATCGATGAGATCCTGTTCCACCTGGAGGAAGGGTGCGATCTGTTCCTGGGCAGGCGTTTTCCCAGGGATGCCGTGCTGCCCTCCGCACAGTTTTTCCTTCCGATGGCCGGCTGGAACACACAGGCCGGCGAGGATCTGGTGACGATCATCATCCCCACGAAGGATCATCCGGACATCCTGCATGCCTGCCTGCAATCGATCCGGGACACCTGCGATGACGCGGTACCGTTTGAGATCCTGATCGTGGACAACGGGAGCACCGGTTACAACAAACTGCTCATCGCCAATTTCATCACCAAATACGAACACACGAACGGCTTAAGGGACATCCGGTACATTCACAAGCCGATGCCGTTCAACTTTTCCCGGATGTGCAACCTCGGAGCAAGCCATGCAAAGGGCAGTCTCCTGCTGTTCTTAAATGACGATATCACCGCCAGGAGCCCCGGCTGGCTCTATGAAATGTCGGTCCTCGCCAGGCGCAGCCACGTGGGCGCGGTGGGGGCAAAGCTGCTGTATCCCGAGATCGAAGAGATCCAGCATGCGGGTGTCACCAATGTACGCCTGGGCCCGATGCACAAGCTGCAGCATATGACGGATCAGGTGAGTCACTATTACGGGTTTAACCGCGGGATCCATGATCTTCTGGCCGTGACCGGCGCCTGCCTCATGATCGAAAAGACCAAATACGAGGAAGCCGGCGGCCTGCCGGAGGATATGGCGGTCGCATTCAACGACGTGGATCTGTGCTATACTCTGTACGAAGCCGGCTACTATAACGTGGTATGCAATCACGTGTGCCTGTGGCACCACGAATCCCTCTCCCGCGGTCTGGACACTCTGGATCTGGAGAAAATGAAGCGTCTGGCAGGTGAACACCGGATCCTGATGGGGCGCCACGAAGAGCTCTACCACGTAGA